>JBIOTT010000254.1:0-11496 GCA_044866195.1 Gemmatimonadales bacterium | reverse complement strand
GGCTCTGCCAGGAATGCCGGCGCCGCGATCTGGGACCACTGGCGGGTGAGGCGTGACGGAGCCTGCCGGTCTGGGTCTGCTGGTTGCGTTCGCGGCCGGATTGCTGAGCTTCCTCTCGCCCTGCGTCCTGCCGCTGGTGCCCTCGTACGTCGGATTCCTCACCGGCATGACCCTCCCCGAGCTCTCGGACCGCCGCCGGGTCGCCGCGCTCCACGCACTGCTCTTCATCGCCGGATTCTCCTTCATTTTTATCCTGCTGGGCGCCAGCGCCACCGCGCTCGGGGGCGCGCTCAAGTACTACCAGCAGTGGATCGCCCGGATCGGCGGGGTCCTCATCATCCTGTTCGGGCTGGTGTGTCTGGGCGTGTTCCGTATCGGGTGGCTGCAACAGGAGCGACGGCTCGAGCTCCAGCACAAGCCGGTGGGCTATCTGGGCTCGGCCCTGGTGGGGATGGCGTTCGGCGCCGGCTGGACACCCTGCATCGGCCCGGTGCTGGGCGGGATCCTGAGCCTCGCGGCGACCACGGAAAGCGTGAGCCGGGGAATGTTGTTGCTTGGGGTGTACTCGGCGGGCCTGGCCGTGCCGTTTCTCATCGCCGCCGTCGCCGTAGAGTCGTTTCTGGACTGGTTCCAGCGATTCCGCCGGTTTCTACCCTGGGTCATGCGGGCGAGCGGAGCGCTCCTGATCTTCGTGGGACTGCTCATGGTGACCGGACAGTTCACTCGGCTGGCAGGATGGCTGGAGAGCCTGACGCCGGAGGTCATTCGCAGCCAAATATAGAAAACTGCGTGAACGGTAAAAGGTGAACGGTGAACGGGGGCTCCGATGAGCCAAGGAGCCCCCGTTTACCGTTCACCGTTTACGCTGTTAACGATCTCCAGCTCCTCCTCGAGTTGCTGTCTCCGCAGCAGCTCCCAATATCTCCCGCCGCGCGCCACCAGCTCTTCATGGGTGCCCTGCTCGACCAGGCGGCCACCGTCCAGGACCAGGATCCAGTCCGCCTCGCGCACTGCCGTGAGGCGATGGGAGACGATCACGCTGGTGCGGCCTGCCAGCGCTCCGCGGAGGCCGGCGAGGATCTTCGCCTCGGTCTGCGCGTCCACCGCGCTCAGCGCGTCGTCCAGGATGAAGATCGGCGGGTCCTGCGCCAGCGCCCGGGCGATCGCTGCCCGCTGCTTCTGCCCCCCGGAGAGGTTGATGCCCCGCTCGCCGAGCATGGTATCGAACCCCGAGGGCAGGGAGCTCAGCGCGGCGGCGAGCTGTGAGGTTTCGGCGACCCGCTCGAGCCGGCCGTCGTCCGGCGCTCCCAGCAGCACGTTCTCCCGCAGGGTCTGGCTGAAGAGGAACGTTTCCTGCGGCACGAAGCCCACTGCCTTGCGGAGCTCGCCGAGGGAGAGGGTCCGGATGTCCACCCCATCGATCAGAATGCGTCCCTGGTCGGGGTCATACGTGCGCACCAGCAGGTCCACCAGCGTCGTCTTGCCGGCGCCGGTGGCGCCCACGATGGCGAGCGAGCGTCCCGGCGCGAGATGAAACGAGACATCCTGCAACACCCACCCGCGCTTCGGCGCATTGGGGTACCGGAACCACACGCCTTCGACCGTCAGGGCCCGGGCGCCGGACGCTGGTGGCAACCCAGCCGGGCTGGAGGGCGAGACGATCTTCGGCTGCTCCCGGAAAAGCTGGTTGATCCGCGCCATCGCCGCCGCACCCCGCTGCACCAGGTTGATGGCCCAGCCGAGCGCGATCATCGGCCAGACCAGCATGGCGAGGTACACCCCGAACGCGACGAACGCGCCCACGCTCACGTGCCCCTCGAGGACCAGCCGTCCGCCGACGTACAGGATGGCCGCGGTCCCGAGTCCGCCAAACAGCGTGAGCACCGGGTAGAACACGCCCTGCACCTTGGCCAGCGCGAGATTCCGCTGCCGGTAGTCATCGTTGAGCCGCCGGAACGCCTCGGTTTCGGCTCGCTCCTGGCGGTAGGCCCGCACCACCCGCACGCCCGAGAGGTTCTCGTGCACGAAGTTGGTAAGCGCGCCGAACTGGTTCTGGATGTCGAGCGTGCGGTGATGAATGCTCTGACCGAGCGACACCATCGCGACAGGCAGGCCCAGCAGCGGCAGCAGGGCAATGCCGGTGAGGAGGGGGCTGATGTGGAGCATGGCTGGAACGATCAGCGTCGCCCTGATTATTGTATCTATGACGTACATCAGTGCCGGTCCAGCCACCATGCGTACAGCCAGGAGATCGTTGGTCGCCCGCGCCATGATGTCGCCGGTGGCGAACCGGTCGTAGAACTCGGCAGGCATCTGCTGCACGTGGTCGTACAGCGTGTTGCGCAGGTCGAACTCGACCCGGCGACTGGCGCTGTTGAGGATGTCGCGCATGAAATACCGCGCCACCCCGCCAATCAGCGCGACCCCAACGAGCAGCAGGGCAAAATGGGAAATGTGCCCGAACGGCGCCCCGGCGCGGAGTGCGTCGATGCCCCGCTCGAGGAACCGGGGTCCGAGCACCGCAAAGAAGTTGGAGAGAAGGACCATGGCCAGACCCGCGGCAATGGTGCCGCGGTATGGCCGCAGGAAGGGCAACAGAGCCCGCAATTCACGCATCAGGTATGCAATGTCACGACGTCCGAGAACTGCGGCAAGCCACGCCTCAAGGAGGATTCCGGTATGAAACGAACCATGCTCATCGCATTGGCCGTGCTCGCGGCCGGGGCGTGCCGCAGCGGCGAGCAGAAACAAGCCGCGGTGAATACGGACAGCCTGAGCCGCGACCTCCAGCTCGCCCCGGTGGACTCGTCGAGGCCGTTGAACGACGTCCCGGCCGAGAGCGCGGCGCCGGCGCCAGCGCCTGAACCTGCGCCGGCCGCGCCGAAGCCCAGGCCCAAGCCGAAGGCGCGGCCGGCCAGGCCAACGGTGGCCGAGGCGCCGCCGCCTGCAGAACCCGCTCCGGCTCCCGCGCCGGCTACTCCACCGAGCCTTGCAGCGGGCACCCCGATCACCGCGACCATGAGCGACTCGATCACCTCGCGGAAGAACAAAGTGGGCGACGTGGTCAGAGCTCGGGTGACCAGCGACCTGAAAGACGCCGACGGTCGCGTCGTCATCCCGGCTGGCTCCACCATCGCCATCAAGATCACGGCGATTCACGAGTCCGAGAACAAGAGCGACAAGACCGGTACTCTCGACCTCGCAGTGCAGGACGTCACTGTGAACGGGAGGACCTACGCCATCGACGCCTCGGTCGACGAGGTGGCTCGGCAGCTGGTCGGCCGTAAGACCAGCGGCGGGGACATCGCAAAGGTGGGCGCCGGGACCGGCATCGGTGCGGTCGTCGGCCGGGTGATCGGCGGCGGCACTGGCGGGGCTGTGATCGGCGGCGTCATCGGCGGCGCCGTCGGAGCCCAGCGTGCGGTCGAGACCAAGGATCGCGACGTTGTGGTGGCGGCGGGCAGTAAGGTACAACTGACGTTAAGAGAGAAGTTGGAGATCGCCGAGAAGTAACAGCGTGAACGGTGAACGGTGAACGGGGGGTTCCGATGGCAAGGAGTCCCCCGTTTACCGGTCACCGTTTACCGTTTAGCGTTTACCCCCATGCCAGACAACTTCGTCGACGCGCGGCTCACCGAGCGGCGCAATCCGCGCACCGCGACCATCGACGTCGCGGCGCCGCTCGACATCGTCGACATCATCGGCGCCGAGGACGCGCGGGTGCCCTCGGCGGTAGCCGGGGCGCGCCTCGAGCTCGCCCGCGCCATCGAGCTGCTGGAGGCGGCCTTTCGCGCGGGCGGGCGGCTGGTCTACGTCGGCGCGGGAACCAGCGGACGGCTGGGCGTGCTCGACGCCGCCGAGTGCCCGCCCACCTTTGGCGCGCCGCCCGAGATGGTCATCGCCGTGATCGCGGGCGGGCTTCAGGCGTTGGTGCGCTCCATCGAGGGCGCCGAAGACGACGTGAACGCGGGCATCGCCGCCATGGACGAGCGGCGGGTTGGGCCCAATGACGTGGTCGTCGGCATCGCAGCGAGCGGTACCACGCCGTTCGTTCGCGCTGCGCTCGGCCGGGCCCAGGCGCTCGACGCGCGCACCGTGCTGGTAACCTGCTCCGACCCGCCGGCGCTCCTGCGCGAGACCTGCGACGTTGTGATCTTCGTGCCGGTCGGGCCGGAGGTGGTCACCGGATCGACTCGGATGAAGGCGGGGACCGCGACGAAACTGGTGCTCAATACGCTCACGACCGGCGCGATGATCCGGTTGGGCAAGATCTACGGCAACCTCATGGTCGATCTCAAGGCCTGGAACGACAAGCTGGTGGACCGGAGCGAGCGCATCATCATGGAGACCACCGGGCTCGACCGGCCCCGCGCCCGGGAGGTGATCGCCGCCGCCGAAGGCAGCGTCAAAACCGCCATCGTGATGGCCCGGCGGGGCGTACCCAAAGCCGAAGCGGAGCGCCTGCTCCAGGAGCACCAGGGACACCTCCGCGTCATCGTGGGCGATCCTCCGCCGGTGAGGCCAGCGTGACGGAGCGCCCGTCTCTCGGCGTCGGGCTCATGTCGGGGACGTCGCTGGACGGGATGGACGCGGCGCTGGTTCGGTTTCACGGCCCCACCCATGCAGACCTGGTTGCGTTCGCCACCAGACCCTACACTGATGCCGAGCGTGGCGCCATTCGCGCCGCGCTCGAAGGCGGTACTCCGCGCGATTTTGCCCGCCTCCATCTGCGCCTGGCGGAATGGGCCTGCGACGCGGTTCAGCTGGTGCTCGACGCCGGGCCGGCCCGGGCCTCCGATCTCGACTTCATCGCGTTCCACGGCCAGACCATCTGGCACGAGCCGCCCCTGGTCAGCTGGCAGCTCGGCGAGGGCGCACTGCTGGCGGAACGCTTCGGCGTGCGGGTGGTAAGCAACTTCCGCGCGCGGGACGTGGCGGCCGGCGGGCAGGGGGCGCCCCTCGTGCCGGTGGCCGACGTGCTTCTTTTCGGCGCGCCGGACGCTCCGCGAGTGCTGCTCAATCTGGGCGGCATGGCCAACCTGACGTACGTCGAGCGGCGGGCCCAGGATCGGAGCGCGTTTGCTTTCGACACCGGGCCCGGCGTTGCCATCATCGACGCAGTCGCTCGCATGGTGCGGCCGGAGCTGCCGTTCGATCGCGATGGGCTGCTTGCCGCGAGGGGTCAGCCGGACGAGGCGGTGCTCGCCGAATTGCTGGCCGACCCGTTCTTTGCGCTGCCTCCTCCCAAGAGCACCGGACGCGAGCGCTTTGGCGAAGAGTACGCCCGGGCGCTGCACCGGCGGGTGCCGGGCCCGAACGGCGTCGCCACGGCCGTCGAGCTCACCGCGCGCTCGATCGTCCGAGCCATCGCGGGCTGGGTGCCGCCGGCCCCCGAAGTGGTCGCCTCAGGTGGCGGTGTTCATCATCCCGGCCTCATGGCGGCGCTCGAGCACCAGCTTCGGGCAAACGGTCGTGCATCTCGGCTTCGCCGATTCGACGAGCTGTTCTTCCCCGGCGACGCCAAGGAGGCGGTCGCGTTCGCGCTGCTCGGCTATCTCACCCTGCACGGCCAGCCCGGTAACCTCGTGGCTGCCACCGGCGCCGCCGGGCCCCGCGTGCTCGGGATGGTGGCGCCCGCGTGACCCATCCCGCACGACTCATACTCCCCGCGCTCCGCGCGGGGCCGGACGGAAGCTTCGCACACGAATTCCCCGCGATCGAGAGCGCCCTCGCACTCGGAGTCGGCGGCTTCATTCTGTTCGGCGGGCAGGCGCAGTCGGTCCGGGCGCTGACGGCGGACCTGGTGCGGCGCGCGAGCCGGCCGCTGCTTCTGGGCTCCGATCTCGAGCGCGGGGCCGGCCAGCAAGTTGCAGGTCTGGCCGAGCTGCCGCCGCCGGGAGCCCTCGGCTGGCTGGGCGATGCCGATGTGGTCCGGTGGGCCGGCGCAGTCACCGCGGTGGCCGCGCGCTCGGTCGGGATCAACTGGGTATTCGCGCCGGTGGCCGATCTCGACGTGCTGTCCGCAAATCCCATCGTGCAGACGCGGGCCTTCGGCGCGGATCCAGCCGCCGTTGCGGCCTGCGTCCGCGGTTGGATCGAGGGGTGCGAAGCGGCGGGCGCGCTTGCCTGCGCCAAGCACTACCCGGGACACGGCCGAACCGCAGTCGATTCTCATGTCACGCTTCCTTCGGTCGCGGCCGAGGTAGCGACGCTCGCCGGGGCGGACGAGCGTCCGTTCGCTGCCGCCGTTGCCGCGGGCGTGGCGAGCGTGATGACGGCACACGTCATCTTCCCCGCGCTCGATCCGGATGGACGGCCCGCCACGTTCTCGCCGCCGATCCTCCAGCGGCTCCGCCGCGAGCTCGGATTCGACGGCGTCGTTGTGACCGACGCCCTGATAATGGAAAGCGCGCTTTCCCGTGGAGCGGCGGACGGCGCGGTCGAGGCCGTCCGGGCCGGGGTAGACCTGCTCCTGTATCCCAAGGATCCGGTCGCGGCAGCTGCCGCCCTCGGGGAGGCGGCTCGCTCGGGGCAGTTGCCGGCGGAACGCCTGGCGCAGGCGCTCCGCCACTATGACGCTGCGCTGGCCCGGGCGAGCCGCCCGGCTGCGGCGGGGGTCTCCGGTCCCTACGAGACGACCGACGAGCTGGCCGACGCGTTGCTCGACCGCGGGCTGCTCCGGGGCGCGGTCCGCCGCCTGGCTCGACCCATCGAGCTGGTGCTGGTGGACGACGATGTGGGGGGCCCGTACCCTCCGAGCCCGGCTGACTACCTCGCCGATCGGCTGGCCGAGCGCCGGCTGCTCGGCTCAGGCGGGTCCCGGATCGTGCTCGCGTTCGCCGAGCCGAGGGGGTGGAAGGGCAGGGCAGGGTTCGGGCCGCAAGCCCGCGCGCTGCTCGCGCGCGAGGCGCCGGCGGCCCAGCTCGTGGTGCTGTTCGCCCATCCGAGGCTGGCTGGCGAGGTGCCGGGGTCGGCCCCGGTGCTGCTCGCATGGCATCGCCAGCGGCTGATGCAGGAGGCGGCGGCCAGGTGGATTGCCGCTAGAACTGCGTAAACGGTAAACGGTGAACGGTGAACGGGGGCTCCGTTGGCGAACGGAGTCCCCTTCCCGTTTACCGTTCACCGTTCACGCTTTTTCTGTATCTGGCGCTTTCGCGTACCGGATCTTCGGCAGTAGCCCGTACGCCGGAAACGCCAGCGCAAACGTCAGCAGGAAGTAGAGTCCGTAGCCCAGCTGCTCGGCCAGTCCGCCCGAGAGCTCGCCCGCAACCGCCCGAGTGATGGCCAGCAGCGCCGACAGCAGCGCGAATTGAGTTGCGGCGTAGCGTTTCTCGCAGATCGACATGAGAAACGCCAGGTACGCCGCCGTGCCCATGCCCGCAGCGAAGTTCTCGAACAGCGCCGCGCTCAGTATCAGGAGTTTGGAGGGTGCCGCGCTCGCTGCCGCCCAGTAGCCCAGGCTCGAAAACGCCTGAACCAGCCCCAGGACCCACAGCCCGCGAAAGATCCCCCACCATGACGTGAGCACACCCCCGAGCGCAGCCCCGCCAAGGGTGGCGAGGATTCGTCCGGTAGTGAGCACCGTGCCGATCTCGGTGAGCGAGAAGCCGCGATCGACCCAGAACGGCCGGGTCATCGGCTCGAGCGCCGCAATGTCGAGCTTGAACAGCAATGCGAACGCCACCACTGCCCAGATGTCCTTCCGAGCCACCAGCGCGCGGAGCGGCTCCCAGATGGCGTGCGGCCGAGCGCCCGTGCCCTCGGGCGATGGCATGAGCAGAGCCGCTATCGTGAGCAGGACGAGTGCCGCGGCCCCGGTCTGGAAGCTCACGGCCCAGTCGGCCCGCCCGGCCAGCCAGATGAGCAGCCCGCCCGCGATGAACATTGCGATCCGATACGACGCGATCCGGACCGAGTTGGCGACGCCCAGCTCCCGCGTGCTCGTGATCTCGATGGTGTACGCGTCGATTGCGATGTCCTGGGTTGCCGACAGCGTCACGACCGCCATCGCGATCAGCCAGAACGACGGGCCGAGCCTCGCGGGATCAGTGTGCGCCAGCACCAGGGTGAGCAAGGCCAGCCCTGCAAGGCAGGCCGCGATCCACTGCCGGCGCGTCCCCAGGCGATCCACCACCGGCGACCAGAGAAACTTGAGGCTCCACGGCCACGTGATGGCCGCGACCCGCCCGATGTCCACCAGGCCGGCACCCTGGCTGCGGAGATAGACCGGCAACGCTTCGTTGACGAGGCCGAACGGAAAGCCGGAGGCGAAGGCGAGTGCCGCGATCCACCCGAGCCGCGCGCCGAGCGGGCGGCTCACCGCGTCGCGGCGTAGAAGAGCAGGGCGGCGAGCAGCGCTAGTCCGACCGCGACGAACAGCGAGCGGCTGGCCGCGCCGGTGCTGCCACTGGAGTCGATAGGTGCTGGAGGTTCGCGCGGCTCCGGCGCCGCGCTGTTTGTTGGCGCTACGGCGGCGCTGTCCGGCGGGGTTGCGTCGGAAATGGGCCGCTCGGCGGTGGGCGTCGCCGTATCCGGGAGCCGGTAAACCTGATAGCCCACTCCGCCTGCTCCCTGGTAGTCCGGCAGCCCCTCGCCTTCGAAGCGCGCCGCTACGACAGTGATGTTGTCGGGGCCGCCACGACCGTTGGCGAGATCGATGAGCGCGGTGCAGAGCTCGGGCAGCCCGGCGGATGTCTCGATCAGCTCGCCGATCTCCTCTCGCCGTACCTGACCGGAAAGCCCGTCGGAGCAGATCACCAGCGTGTCGCCTCGCCGAAGCGCCTGGTAGGTGAGATCGACCTTCACCCGGGGGTCGGGCCCGAGCGCCTGCAGGATGATGTTCCGTCGTTCGCTCTGGTCAGCCTCTTCCTGGGTCAGCTCGCCCGCGTCTACCAGCCGCTGCATCAGCGACTGGTCCTTGGTGAGCTGAATGATCTCCCCACCTCGCGCCAGGTAAGCCCTGCTGTCTCCGATCTGGGCCAGCCACAGTCCGCCTCCCAGCACACCGGCCACGGTTGCGGTCGTACCCATCCCCCGCAGCTCCGGGTGCTCGCGCGTGTACTCGTAGAGCCGATGGTTGGCGAGCTCCACTGCCTCTTTCATCCGGTACGCGAAGCGCTCCTGCGAGCTCGCCGGGTCCGTGGCCCACACGGTGGAGAGGTGAGCATAGATGACTTCGGTTGCCATCTGACTCGCCAGCTCCCCCGCCACGGCTCCACCCATCCCGTCCGCAACCAGAAAGAGCGATCCCTTGGGCCCCAGCGAGTGATCCCTGACTTCGCGTTGAAGGTTGGCGCTCTGGGTGGATAGATCGGCGACGAGGAACGTGTCCTCATTGTGCTCGCGGGCGCGGCCGAGGTCGGTCTTGCCGAAGACGGAGACGCGGACCGGACCTGAGCTCACGGGCGGCCTCGTGTGGAGGGGATCGGGGTGGCCGGCAAATCTAGAGTTGGACCCCAAAGGCGTCAACGGGGCGCGTGGCGTAAGTGGCGGTGTCTGTGTACCTTGCACCCATGAGCGCTCTCCGCGCGCGAGCGGCCTTCAGCCTTGGCGTCGCCGCGCTTGCCTGCGCCCGTCCGCCAACCACCGCTCCCGCTCCTGCTGCCACGAGTCACCTTCCACCGGTGCCGCTCGTTCGCGGGCCCCTGGCGCTCAAGGTGGTCTATCCCTTGGCTGGCGCGTTCGTCGCGGCGCGCGACTCGAGTTTTCTGCTCGGCTCGACCGGCGCCGGCGATGCCAAGCTTACGATCAACGGCGCGCCCGTCGAAGTGTGGCCCAACGGCGCCTGGCTCGCCTGGGTAGCGCTGCCGGCGGACTCGCTGATGCAGTTCCGCCTGGTTGCCCGCACCCCGCGGGACTCGGCCGAGCTGGTCCATGTGGTGCGGCGGAGCGGGTACTTCGTGCCTCCTGCTGCCTCGGTCTGGATCGACTCGACCTCGCTGGTGCCCCGCGGCCGCGTCTGGCTCGATCCAGCGGAATATCTCACCTTGTCGGCCCGAGCTGCCGAGGGCGCACTGGTTCGCCTGCGGTTGGGCGACGGTACTGTGGTGCCGCTCGCGACCGATCCTCGCGAGGGCGGGGTTCCAGTCGCCATTCGCCCGCTCGATCGCGACACGTTTGCTCTGCGCGCTCCGGTTGGCACGGCCCACTACACCGGCGTGCTCCGGGGCCGCCGGGTGGGAGCCGATCCCGGTCCGATTTTTCCCACCACTGGTCCAGCCTTTCAGGCGGCGCTCCAACGGACCGCCGCCACCTGTCCTCCCGCCTCGAGCTGTCCGTTCGCCGTGCCGGACGTCTGGACCACTGCGGACACCGCACCGGTCCTCGAAGCGATACGCGGCGTCGACACGGCTCGGGTGCGCTGGCCGCTCGATCTGGCCCTGACTGACACCCTCCCGCTCATCGCGGAACTCTATCCCGCTCTGCTTCAAGGCGGCGAGGGCATCGTAGTAGGCCGGGCCGCGCCGCGGGCAAGCTACCACTGGTTCTTCCCACCAGGCACCCGCGCCGTCGTGACTGGACGGCAGAACGAGCAGGTGCGGCTCGCGCTCAGCCAGGGCGTGGAGGCATGGGTTGCGGCGGGCGACGTCCGCCCGTTGCCCACTGGCACGCCGGTGCCGCGAGCCATCGTCGGATCGATCACCGTCTCCGGCACGAGGCCCGGCCTGGCTTCGGTCCGGATCCCGCTTGGCACCCGAATTCCCTTCCGGGTGGACGAGGGCGACGATCGGCTGGTGCTGACGCTCTACGGCGCCTCGGGAGACGCCAGCTGGATTCGCTACCGTTCGGCTGACTCGGTAGTGCGACGGATCGGTTGGAGGCAGGAAGCCGGCGACCGAGTGGGTCTGGACATCGAGCTCACCGCCCCGCTGTGGGGCTACCGGAGCCGCTGGAGCGGGACCGATCTCCTGATCGACGTGCGGCGCCCGCCGCCGATTCGACGCGGGCGTCCGCTGGACGGACAGCTGATCGTGGTGGACCCGGGACATCCCCCACTCGGCGCCACCGGCCCGACTGGTCTCTACGAGGCAGAGCCGAACCTCGCGGTCGCCGACCGACTGCGAGCGCTGCTGGTAGCGGCCGGAGCGCGGGTGGTCATGACCCGGACAGGCGCGGCGCCGGTCGAGCTTGGTGCCCGAGTCCGGCTTGCCGACAGCCTTGATGCCGAGCTGCTGGTCTCGATCCACAACAACGCGCTGCCGGACGGGGTGAACCCGTTCACCAACAACGGCACCAGCGTGTTCTACAACCAGCCCCGGAGCCTGCCGTTGGCGCGCGCCATCCAGCGCGCGCTGGTTCGGCGGTTGGGGCTCCGGGATCTCGGCGTGGGACGCGGCGATCTCGCGCTCGCCCGGCCGACCTGGATGCCCGCGGTGCTGTGCGAGGGACTCTTCATGACTCTGCCGGATCAGGAGGCAGCGCTCAGGAGCCGGAAAGGGCAGGAGCTCTACGCCAAGGGGGTGTTCGACGGGATTACCGAGTACTTTAAAGGCGTAA
>JBIOTT010000253.1:0-10054 GCA_044866195.1 Gemmatimonadales bacterium | reverse complement strand
CATATGGTGCAACACCTGCTGCTCACCCTGGTGCTGCCACCGCTCCTGCTCGCGGGGACGCCGGGCTGGCTGGTGAGCCCGATGCTGCAGCGGCCCGCCGTGCTGAAGGTGGCTCGGGTGGTGACCCATCCCCTCGCGGCGGGCGCCTTCTTCACCATCACGCTGGCTGCGTGGCACACGGTCCCGCTCTACGATCTGATGATGCGGGACCACGACGTACACGTCTTTACCCACCTGCTTTTCATGGTGGCGGCCGTGATCATGTGGTGGCCGGTCATGAGCCCGGTGCCGGAGCTGCCTCCGCTCGGCCTCGGGTCGCGGATGCTGTATCTCTTTCTGGTCAGTATTCCCATGCAACTGGTGGCTGCCATCATCACCTTCGCCCCCGTGCTGTACCAGTGGTATGCGGTGGCGCCACGCACGTGGGGCCTGTCCCCCCTCGACGACCAGAAGCTGGGCGCCCTGCTCATGTGGATCCCAGGGAATCTCTATCTGTTCGGCGCGATCGGCGTGGTGTTTTACATCTGGGCGACCCGAGAAGAGTAGCGTCCGGGTTGCGGTCCCCTGGGTTGCGTCCTACGTTGCAGATGCCCTCTGTCAGGCTTCGATGCGCCTCGAGGGCCCAAGGGGCGCTGCATGATACCATCGTTTCGACCCGGTGAGCCGCCGACCACGGCCCGCGCGGCGGCGCTCGCTGCACGCCTGGCGCAGCTCATCCGGTCGCCCATGAGCCGGATCGTCCGCCTGCGCCTCGCGCTTATGTTCGCGATCGCGCTGGGCCTCCTCGCCATCATCGTCATCGTTTCATATCAGACCACGGAGCGATTCGTGGCCGCCAGCGAGGAAACGGCCGCGACCAGCCGCCTCCTGCTGGAGCTCGAGCGCACCCTCTCCACGATGCGGGACCTCGAGACCGGCCAGCGCGGCTACCTGATCACTGGGGACGAGAGCTATCTCACGCCCTACGCGGAGGCTCTGGTCCGGATACGGAGCGACGGCGACCGGCTCCTCGCCCTCGCGGCCCACCGGCCGAGCGATGCCGTGCGGGTGGCTGCGATCCAGCGGCAGATCAACGTGAAGCTGAACGATCTGCAGAGCGCCATCCAGGCCCGGCGGCAGCAGGGGCTCGAGGCCGCTCGGCGGATCTCTCTCACCGGGCGGGGCAAGGTCGCGATGGACAGCCTCCGCCAGATCATCGGCGACCTGGAGACGGAGCGGGAAGCGGAGCTCCGGGCTCAGACTGCCGCCTCCAGCGAGGGCGCTCGGTCGGCCCTGGCCAACGTGGTTGGGCTCGCCCTACTGGCGTTCCTGCTCCTGGTCTTCAGCTGCCTGCTGGTCGTGCGGTACGTCCGCGAGCGGCTCCGGGTGGAAGCGGTCCTGCGGGCCGAGGGGACGGCGCTGGAAGCGAGCGTGCGTGACCGGACGGAGTCGATTCAGCGGCTCAACGTTGATCTGGGGCGTCGGGTCAGCGAGTTCCAGACCCTGCTCAACGTGCTGCCGGTCGGGATCGCGGTGGCGGACGACCCCAGCTGCGAGCAGCTCCACGGCAACGAGGCGTTCGAGGCGATGCTCGGCGGATCCGACGGCCGCGGCTTCGGAGCGTTGTCCAGCCAGACGCCGTCCTACCGCATCCTGCGCAATGGCGTGGCGGTGGCCCCGGGCGAGCTCCCGATGCCGCGGGCGGCCGCCGGAGGCCGTCCGGTGATGGGCGAGGAGTACGACCTGGTCTATCAGGACGGGCGCGTGATGCATCTGCTCATCTACGCTGCGCCTCTGTTCGACGAGGCCGGACAGGCTCGGGGCGCAGTCGGCGCCCTGCTCGACGTCACCGCCAAGCGGCGCGCGGAGGAGGAGAGCCAGCACGCTCAAAAGCTCCACGCGATCGGGCAGCTCGCCGGGGGCGTCGCGCACGACTTCAACAACATCCTGACCGCGATCAGCAGCTACACCGAGTTCTTGTTGGCGGACCTGGCGCGGGGCGCCCCCCGCCGGGACGACGTGGTGGGAATCCAGGAGGCGGCCGCCCGCGCCGCGGCTCTGACCCAGCAGCTGCTCGCGTTCGGCCGGAAGCAGGTTCTCCAACCGACTTTGATCGATCTGCGCGAGCTGCTCGACGATACCGGTCGCATGCTGCGACGGATCATCGGCGAGCACATCAATCTCTCGGTGGTGGCCGGTCCCATCTTGAGTCCGGTGCTGGCCGATCGGGGGCAGCTGAGCCAGGTGATCGTGAACCTGGCCGTGAACGCGCGCGACGCGATGCCGGAAGGCGGCCGCTTGACGATCGAGGCGCGCGATGCACCGCTGAGTGCCGAATATTCCGATCTGCATCTCGGAGTCACCCCCGGCCCCTACGTGTTGATCGCGGTCAGCGATACCGGCCAGGGGATGAGTCCGGCGGTCAAGGCCCGGATGTTCGAGCCGTTTTTCACGACCAAGCCACGGGGGAAGGGGACCGGGCTCGGGCTCTCCACGGTGTTCGGGATCGTCAAGCAGTCCGGCGGCCACATCTTCGTCTATTCGGAGGTGGGGCACGGCACTACCATCAAGGTCTACCTGCCGCGCGCGACCGAGGCCGCCGGAACGGATGGCGCTGTCCGCCAGCCGTTGGTCGCAGCCGGGGGGGTCGAAACCATCCTGCTGGTGGAGGACGAGGAATCGGTTCGGAAGCTCGCGCGGCGGGCGCTGGAAGGGTCAGGCTATACCGTGCTTCAGGCCGCGTCCCCGCTGGAGGCGCTCGAGATCGCGGCTCGGCACTCGGGACGCATCGATCTGCTGCTGACCGACGTCATGATGCCCGACCTCACCGGCCGACAGCTGGCCGACCGGCTGACCGCCTCCCGGCCGGGCCTTGCCGTGCTGTTCATGTCCGGATACGCCGAAGACGCCATCGTGCATCATGGCCGGCTGGATCCGGACACCGCCTTCCTGCAGAAGCCGTTCGCCCCGGAGACCCTGGCTCACAAAGTCCGCACGATCCTCGACGCCCACGGCCGCAGGGCCGCTGCCAACCGAGCCTGACCGCCACAGCGTCAGCGCCGCGCCACGAGGGCGAGGCATAGCCAGCCTGCCAGGAAGCAGAGCCCGCCTATCGGCGTGACGGCGCCCAGCCACCGGGTCCCGGTCAGGGCGAGCGCGTACAAGCTGCCGGAAAAGATCACGGTTCCCGCAACGAAGAGCCATCCGGCCCACGCCGCGACTGACTCGGGCCAGCGCGTCGTGGCCCACCCCACCGCGAGCAGCGCCAGGGCATGGTACATCTGGTAGCGAGCAGCTGTCTCGAAGACGCCCAGCAGGTCCGGGGCGAGCCGCTCCCGGAGCGCGTGAGCCCCGAATGCTCCCGCCGCCACCGCGATCAGCCCGGACAGAGCGCCCAGGGCGAAGAACACCCGGTCCATCACTGGCGCTCTGCCGGCACCAGCCAGTGTCCGCCATCCACGACGAATACCGCGCCCGTGATCCAGTCACCGGCGGGGCTTGCGAGATAGGTGACCATCTGTCCGATATCCTCCGGTGTGCCCCAGCGTCCCGCGGGAATAGCACGCTTGGCATACGCGTCCATCCGGAACACATCCGGCGCTTCGGCATTGGGAGGCGTGAACGCCTTTCTCACGCCTTCGGTTGGGATCGGCCCAGGCGCCACCGCATTGACCCTGATGCCATCCGACGCCCACTCGAGCGCGAGTGTTCGGGTAAGCGCGTCGACGCCGGCTTTGGCGGCGGTGGCATGGGCCATCTGGGGCCAGCCGCGATAGTGCAGCGTCATCGAGATCGAGACGATGCGACCTCCGCGCGCGGCTCGCAGAGCGGGGTATGCCGCCTGGCAGCAATAGAACGTGCCGTAGAGATCGGTCTCCACCACGGCGCGCCATGCATTGGCCGAGAGCCCGGCCGATGGAGCGTAGAAGTTGCCGGCCGCGTTGTTGACCAGAATATCGAGGCCTCCCAGCTCGCCGGTGACCCGCTCGACCATGCGGCCAACCGACTCGGCCTCCCGCACGTTCACCTCCGCCCCCAGCGCGCGAGGGCCCAGTGCGCGGAGCTGCGTCAGCGCGGGCTCGAGGTGCTCCGGCTTTCGGCTGGCGATGGCGACGCTCGCGCCGGCGCGAGCGAGACAGCTGGCAATGCCGAGCCCGATACCGGTACCTCCGCCGGTGACGAGTGCGACCTTCCCAGCGAGGACGTCTGGCGCAAACACCGCACGCTCCGCGCTCACCAATGCTCCGGGCTCACGCCGGCTCCTGCGCGCCGGACCGCGCCACGAAAGCGGCCAGCCGCCGCTGAAACTCGGGACCGAGGAACGCCTGGATCTGCGCCTCGCCTTCGGCCCGGAGGGCGCGCTCCAGTCCGGACAACTCCTCCGCGCGGCACAGCCGCTTGATCGAGGCGAGGCTCACCGGTGCGTTCGCGGCGAGGGCCTGGGCCAGCCCGGCGGCGCGGCCATCCAGCTCGGCATCATCCACCACTTCGTCAACCAGCCCCCAACGGAGCGCTGCTGCGGCGTCGACCGTCTCGCTGGCGAGGAGAAATCGGAGCGCGGCGCCGTCGCCGATGAGGCGGGGAAGGCCGTAGGTCGACCCGCCGTCAGGCACCAGCCCCATGCGGGAAAAAGCCGAGGTGAACTTGGCGCTGGTGCCGGCCAGCCGCATGTCGCACGCGACGGCGAGATCCACACCGAACCCGGCCGCCGCACCGCGCACCAGGGCGACCACCGGGAGCCGGGCCCGCACGATGGCGAGGATGGCCGATTGAAAGCGCTCGAGGCCGTCACGGATCTCGCTTTGAGCGGGGGTGGGCCCGAGGGTGGTCAGCCAGCGGAGGTCGAGGCCGGCCGAGAAATGGCCGCCGGCGCCCTCGAGGAGAATCACCCGCGCGGCATCGCTCGCGCTGATCCGCTCGATCTCCCGCGCCAGTGACTCGGCCAGCTCCGGAGTGAGCGCGTTCCGGCGTGCCGGGTGGTTGATCGTAAGCCGCCAGGCTGGGCCCTCGGCGCGGGAGACGAGTTCATCCATCGCGCGCGATCCTTCAAATTTCACCGCAGAGACGCAGAGGGCCCAGAGGACACAATCGTGTTGTTGTCTCCTCTGCGTACTCTGCGCCTCTGCGGTGGATCTTCATTTGAATTTGAATTGCTTCCCTATTCGGGCGTGCCGGCGACGGGTTGGGCGACCGCCATGCCCATCGCGTGGTAGCCGTTGTCCACGTAGACCACGCTCCCGGTGATCGCGCCGGCAAGCGGGCTCAGGAGAAATGCAGCGGCGTGGCCCACGTCGGCTGCGGCGATCGGCCGGGCGATGGGAGAGTTGGCGGTAGTATATGCGATCATCGAGTCGATGAACCCGATCGCCGATGCGGCGCGCGACGCCCAGGGGCCCGCCGAGACGGCGTTCACCCTGACACCCCATTTGCGCCCGGCCTCGTACGCCAGCGTGCGGGTGTCCGCCTCGAGCGCGGCCTTGGCGCTGGACATACCGCCGCCGTAGCCCGGGATCACCCGCTCGCCGGCCATGTAGGTCAGCGAGAGAAACGCGCCGCCCGGCCGCATCAACGGGGCGAGGTGGCGAACCAGGGAGACGTTGCTGTATGCGCTCACGCTCACCGCGGCGAGGTAGCCGGCCCGGCTGGTCTCGAGCAGGGGGTTCTTCACCTCCGGGGCGTTGGCAAGACTGTGAACGACGAGGTCGAGCCCCTGGTCGCCGAAGTCCTCTCGGACCCGGGCCGCCATCCCCGCGACGCTGAAGTCGCCCTGCTCCTTGTAGCGCTTGTTCTCGCGGATATCCTGCGGGGCGTCCTCCAGCCGGTCGAACGCGGCGTCCAGCGGATAGATTCGCTCGAACGTGAGCTTCCGTCCATCGGAAAGCCGCAGCGACTCTTCCATCTTGCCCCGCTCCAGCAGCTTGAGAAAAATCCCGAGTGCCGGCGGCCAGCTCCCCACACAGATGGACGCGCCGGCTTCCGCGAGCGCCTTGGCGATGGCGAACCCGAATCCCCCGTCATCCGAAACTCCCGCGACCAGCGCACGCTTGCCGGTGAGGTCGATCGCGAGCATGTGACTCCTGGACGGTAGGGGCGGAGGAATAGTAGGCGGCTTCACTCGGCTCGCAACAGCTCGAGTGGCGTGCCGCCGAGCGCCTGCCGCGTGGTCCAGAGACCGACGCCGACGCTGAGCGAGGCGATGGCCGTCACCAGTCCGGCCAGGGGGATGACCGGAACCCAGAAGCGCCCGTCGAAGTACCACCGGGTGAGCCCCCACCCGGCGCCGGTCGCGAGCAGCACCGCCGTGAGCGACGCCAGAACGCCGAGCGTCAGGTACTCCGCCAGGGCGATCCGAAGCACCTGCCGGCGGGTTGCGCCCAGGGTGCGGAGCAGCAGGGATTCGCGCAGCCGCTGCAGCCGCGTGGTCGCGATCGCACCGACCAGCACAAGGGCGCCTACTGCGAGGCTGAACGTCGCCATGAACCGGATAGCCAGCGCCACCCGGTCGACCAGTTGCTCGAGTTGCTGCTGCACCAGGGCGAGGTCCACGGTAGTGATGTTGCTGAAGCGCTCCGCCAGCGCTCGCTGGAAACCGCCTCGGCCGGCGGCATCGTCGATTCGGGTGAGGGTGACCAGCATCTGCGGTGCCTGCTCCAGCTTTCCCGGAGCGAAGACCACGAAGAAGTTGGGCTCGAAGCGAGCCCAGTTCACCTCCCGGAGGCTGGCGATCCGGGAAGGAATCGCGACACCCTGCACGTCCCAAACAATCGTGTCGCCCACGGTCACACCCAACTCCTTGGCGAGATCCTGCTCAACGGAGATGGGCACGGCTTCGCGGTCCGCCCGTCCGCCCGTCCACCAGCGTCCGGCCACCAGACGCTCCGACGCGACCAGCGTATCGCGGTAGGTGCTCCGGTATTCGCGCCGGAGCGCCCAGGCGTTGGCCGGCTCGCCGGTGACTCTGCCGTGCAGCGTGTCGGCGAGCAGCTGCGCGACCGGCTTGCCCTTCACCGACAGGATGCGCATCGGCACGATGGGAACCGGCCCGTATTCCGGGAGGCCGCGGGTGCGCAGCTCGCGAGCCACGGCCGGCGCCTGATCGGTCTGAATGTCGAGCAGCAGCAGGTTGGGGCGGCGGGGCCCGCCGGTCAGCTCGAGGCTTCGGCGCAGGTTGTGCTGCACCAGGAAGAGCGTGCTCAGCAGAAACGCCCCGAAGCCCAACGCGAGCACCACCGCCGCAGTCTGATTGGCCGGCCGGAACAGGTTGGCGAGACCTTGTCGCCACACGTAGGGCCACGCGCCGGGAAACCACCGGCGGAGCCCGCGGACCAGCAGCTCGGCGGCGAGCCACAGGACGCCGAGGGCGAGCCCGATGCCCGCGGTGAAGATGGCCCCCGTGCGCCAGCTCCCGACCTCGAGCGAGGCCAGCCCCACCACACTCGCCACCAATGCTGCGATGGCCGGCCAGCGCCAGCGGTCGCGCGGGCTCGGCGTCGCCTCGTAGGGGCGGCGGATGGCGGCGAGAGGAGAGACGAGTCGTACGCCCAGGAGCGGAAGCAAGGCAAAGATCAACGCGGTCCACATTCCCAGTCCGACCGCCAGCAGGATGGCGCCGGGCGCGAGCGTGGCATGGACGTCCAGCGGCAGGAGCCCACGCAGCAGCACGGGCAGACCCTGTTGCACCAGCACGCCGGCGGCGGCTCCCGTCAGGCTGCCGGCGAGCCCCAGGACGGCGGCTTGGGTGAGATAGATCGCGAACACCTGCCCCGCAGTGGCCCCGAGGCAGCGGAGGACCGCGATGGTATCGAGCTTCCGTCGCACGAACACCAGCACAGCGCTGCCGACGCCGACACCCCCGAGCAGCAGGGCCATGAGGGCGATGAGGCCGAGATACTTGGACAGGCGGGTGAGCACGTTGTTGAGGTTCTGCCGGTCGTCGGCCACGGTCCGCACCCGGACCCGCTGCGCGTTGAGCGAAGGCCGGAGCTTCTGCGCCAGCGCCTGGGCCGACACACCCTCGCGCAACTTGACGAATGCCTGCCGCTCGGCCTGGGACCCGAAGCCGAGCAGCTTGGTCTCGGCGAGGTAGCGGGCGGGGATGAAGATGCGGGGGCCGAACGCGGTGCGAATGCCGACCTCCCCTGGCAGGTTCTCGAGCGTGCCGGTGATGAGGAACCGGGATTCGCCCAAGACCAGGGAATCGCCGACCTGCGCGCGTAGTGCTGGAAGAAGGGCCGGATCGACGACGGCGTGGCGACCTTGCTGCAGCCCTGCCCAGGCGGAGGACGGAGCGGTCTTGATCCCGCCGTAGAACGGGAACGGTCCATCCACCGCGGACGCCTGGACCAGACGCGTGCCCGTGGTTCGTGCGACGTATGCCATCGCGGGGAAGTTCGTTAGCCGGGCGGTTCCCGCGGCCGGCAGGGAATCGAGCACTGCTTCGACGGCCGGGGAGAAGGGCCGCCGGCTGGAAAAGCCGAGGTCCGCGCCCAGCAGGGCGCGGGCCTGGATCCGTACCGAGTCCTGCAGGTTGGCGGTGAAGGACTTGGTCGCTACCAGCGCCGCCACCCCGATAGCCACGGCACCCAGCAGCAGAGCCAGATGCCCGGCCTCGGCGCGGGTTTCCCGCCACGCCATGCGGAAGACGAAACCGGGCGACGTCACGTTGCCGAGTCGGTGACCATGCGGCCGTCCACCAGCCGAATGGTGCGGCGGGCGCGGGAGGCGAGATCGGCGTCGTGGGTCACCAGGACGAGCGTAGTCCCGACATCGCGGTTCCGCTCCACCATGAGATCGATGATCGCCCCGCCGGTGGCGGCGTCGAGGTTTCCGGTCGGCTCGTCGGCAAAGAGAATCCGGGGATGATTGCTGAACGCCCTCGCCAGAGCGACCCGTTGCTGCTCGCCGCCGGAGAGCTGGGCCGGGTAGTGGTGCCCGCGGTCGGCGAGCCCCATACGGGCCAGCAGCTCGTCGGCGAGCCGGCCGTTGCCGTCTCCCCGGAGCTCGAGCGGAACCTGAATGTTCTCGCGCGCCGTGAGCGTCGGGATGAGCTGGAAGGATTGAAAGACGAAACCGACCTTTTCACTTCGCAGCCGAGCCAGGCCGTCCTGGTCGAGCCGGCCGAGATCCTGGCCATCCAGCTGGACGCTGCCCGTAGTCGGCCGGTCGAGACCGGCCAGCAAGCCAAGCAGGGTCGTCTTTCCGCTGCCGGAAGGCCCGACGATCGCCACGAACCCGCCCGACTCCACCTCGAAGCTGATATCCTTCAGAACCGTGAGCTCGCGGCCACCCGAGAGATAGGTGCGGCCGAGCGATTCGCACTTGAGCATGTGAGAATGATATCCCGATACGTAAGCGCCGCGTTGATCGTTCTTGCAGCCTGCGACCAGCCGCGGGAAGGGCCGCCGGCCGCGAGCGCCGGGGCGCCCGCCGGCGGCAATGGGTCCGGCGCCGCCGCGCCAAGCGTGATGTTTCTGGGAACGAGTCTCACGGCCGGCCTCGGGCTCGATCCCGCGCAGGCGTACCCTGCGCTGCTCCAGGCGAAGATCGATTCGGCCGGCCTTCGCTACCGGGTAATCAACGCCGGAGTGAGCGGTGAGACCTCGGCCGGCGCGCTTCGCCGGATCGACTGGCTGCTGCGCGATCCGCCGGCCGTGCTGGTGATCGAGACCGGCGCGAACGACGGGCTGCGGGCTCAGAGCCCTGATTCGCTCCGGGCAAACCTCCAGGCCATCATCGATCGCGCCAAAGCAATCTCGCCACCGCCACGGATCGTGCTGATCGGCATGGAGGCGCTGCCGAACTTTGGACCGTTCTACGCGCGCCGGTTCCGGCGGCTGTATCCGGAGCTGGCCGAGAAGAACGACCTGCCGCTGGTGCCCTTCCTGCTCCAGGGAGTGGCCGGAGTGGACTCGCTCAACCAACCGGACGGGATTCATCCCACTGCTGCCGGTCAGCGAATCGTAGCGGCGACGGTGTGGAAGACGTTACAGCCGGTTTTGGAGGGCGGACGGGCGGACAGGCGGACAGGCGGACGGTAACTGCTCCTGGCCGAGGGCTGTGTCTCCGAGGCAACTCG
>JBIOTT010000252.1:0-8463 GCA_044866195.1 Gemmatimonadales bacterium | reverse complement strand
CATCATCGTTCGGGGTGTGGGCCCGCAGCGCATACTGGATCCGGTTCGAGAGCTGGGCGAGGACGTCGGCGGGGACGTCCTTGGGGGTCTGGGTGACGAAGAACACGCCGACGCCCTTGGACCGGATGAGGCGAACCACCTGCTGCACCTGCTCGAGAAAGGGCTTCGAGGCGTCGTCGAACAGCACGTGCGCTTCGTCGAAGAAGAACACCAGCTTCGGCTTCGGGAGGTCACCCGCCTCCGGAAGGTTGTGATACAGCTCCGCCAGCAGCCACATGAGAAAGGTGGAATAGAGGCGCGGCTTGTCCTGCACGTCCGCCAGCTCGAGGCAGGTGATTACACCGCGCCCGTCCGAGGTGGTCTGCAGAAACTCCTTCACGTCGAACTCGGGCTCTCCGAAGAACTGCTCCGCGCCTTGCGCCGCCAGCTCCAGCATCTTCCGGAGCAGCACGCCAACCGAGGCGGACGACATCCCGCCGTACGCGGCCAGCTCGGGTTTGCCCTGATCCGAGCCGAGGAACTGGAGCACCGACCGGAGGTCGGCCAGGTCGAGCAGGGGAAGGCCGTGGTCATCGCAGTACTTGAAGACCATGGCCAGCACGCCGGCCTGGGTGTCGTTGAGCCCCAGCACCTTGGAGAGCAGCAGCGGTCCGAAGGAGCTGACGGTGGCCCGCAGCGGCACGCCAAGCCTGCCGCTGAGGCTCACGAACTCGGTGGGCCAACCCTGGGGCTTCCAGGTGTAGCCGATGTCGCTGGCTCGGGCCGCGACGCGCTCGCTCGCCTCGCCCGGCTGGGCGATGCCGGAGAGGTCGCCCTTCACGTCGGCGGCAAACACCGGCACCCCCGCGGCCGACAGCTGTTCGGCCAGCAGCTGGAGGGTTCGGGTTTTGCCGGTGCCAGTCGCGCCGGCGATGAGGCCGTGGCGGTTCATCATCGCGAGCGGGATGCGGATTTTGGGCTTCGGATGGACTCGAGTCCCCTCCATTGCTGCGCCGAGAACCACAGCGGGATCGGTGAAGGCGTAACCCGCCTCGAGCGTCTCGGAGAAGGGAGCCATAACGGTGACGAGGTATCTACACGGATCTTCCGCCAGCCCCAAGCCTCAACCCAGCACCGCCCTCGATCGCCGCGTAGGCCGCCAGCACCACCCGCAGGTCCTGCAGGCCATCGACCCCCGGTACCGCCGGGCTCCTGCCTAAAGTGATGGCGTCGATGAAATCGTTGATCAGTGACTGGCTGCCAATGAGGTCCGCCGGGGGAACGAGGATGCGGTGTTGGCGGTGCGTCGGCAAGAATCTCCCGACATGTTTCGCCAGTCGCCAGGGGAGGGCGTCCCGAAGACGCCGCGACCAATGGTCAGAGGGCAACGGCACATGGTGCAGCAGGAACGGCCGATCGAACCGCAGCTCCAGAGAGCCGAGTTCGCCAATGATTTCGATTTGCGGAGCCTTGGGAGATCGGTAGGCAGACCAGGAAAGGGCAATTGTCGCGACCGGGCCGCCCTCGAAGCCCAGTGCCGCCAACACACTATCCTCGCCCTCGAAATCGTCGTTGAAGGATGGGGGACAGGTGGCCCATACGGTATCCGGCTCCCCAAACCAAAACCGCAGGATGTCGACGTAGTGCACGCCTACGTCGATCAGCACACCGCCCCCCATGCTCTCGCGGCGGTTCTTCCAGGGCTGTGCCGGTCGGTGGCGACTCGCGGCTGCAATTTGAACCAGCGCAACACGCCCGAGCACGCCCTCCCGCAGCGCTTGGGCCGTCGCCTGAACCAGCGGGCTCAACCGGTATTCTTCCGCAACAGCCAGGCACCGACCGGCTTCCTGGGCCGCGCGGACGACCCGCTCTCCAGCGTCGATTTCGGTGGCGATGGGTTTTTCGATCAACACGTGCTTCCCGGCCCGCAGCGCCCGCTCCGCTGCCTCGGCCTGGACGTCGTGGGGAAGCGCAATGACCACGGCATCAACGGCGGGCTCGGCCAGTGCTCCGTCCAGGCCTTCGAGTGCCAACCCGTCAAACCGCCGCGCGAAGTCACAGGCATGCTCTGGATTTCGGCTCGCGAAATAGCGCCGGATTCGTCCGCCCGCTCTCTTGAGCGCCAAAGCGTGGACCGCGCCCCACCAACCGCAACCCACTACACAAATCCCCGGCGTTCGCGCCGGAGCCGCACTGGCGGCTCGAGGTGCCGTCACGGGTCGTGTCTCTCGCCGCCGGTACTAGGGTGGCTCACCCGACTCGATCGGCCGGGGATATACCGCCGCGTGCCGCCCTCGATCGTTTCCGGAGGCCGAAAGCGGTATCGTAGGGCCATCACAAGGTCGAACACACCGGTCTGACAGGCCAGTCGCTTCAGGAACCGTCGGACGGGCGGGGTCGCCCCGCCGAAACGATGGGGGCGGCTGCCCGCAAGCGCACCAGGGTGGCGGCCCACGATGCACCCTATGTACATGCCGTGGTCCCCGCTGTTCCACGCCTGCTCCACTCGAATCTCAAGCGACTCAATACAGTCGAGCAGAAGTGGAGTACCGTGCTCCGTCAGTTCGAAACGCAGCTTCAACGCGCCCAGCTTGTCAGGGCAGTCGCGTGGGAGGGTGTAGAGGCGCTTAACAAGTGCTGCCTGCTGATCAGCGACGTAGTTTACGCCAAAATACCCGACGGCATCGATGGCCGCGCAGATCGGATATTCCCGGTTGGGGCTGATCGACAACATCGGAGGCTCAAGGCAAACTTGGCATACCGTTGCGAGACGGTAGACCTCGCTGCCGCTAGGGCTGACCGCGGTCAGCAGGGCGTCGATATTCTGGACCCGGGTGTGCCAGATCGTCGTGTTGGGGAGCAGCATCAGCGCTGGGCCCTCGGACGGGCTACATAGCGCCTCAAGTCCGAGATGAGAAGTGGATCGCGGAAAGACAAACGCGACTGGGTGAAACTCTCGACGACCTCGGCAACGAAGAGCACGTGATCTGGCAGCGACACGCGAGTGACGACGCGACACGCTGATGTCGTGAGGCAGTGCGGAAGCAGTAGAACGCCGCCTGGACCGGGCTGAACGGCCACGCCGAACCGCTCGAGCTTGGGGACATCGCGACCCGATACGGACCCGCAGCGCAGCGCGAGATCCTCCTGACCCTGGCACAGGACGCTCAGCCCAAACCACCCGGAGGCGGAAACGAGTTCGCAGGTCAGAGATTCCGGCGCGATTGCCAGCCGGACCAGGACCGGCAGATGCGAGCTCTCCGCGAAGAATGCGGCGGTCATTACATTGTGGCGCCCATTCGCCGCGCTCGTGACCAACCCGACAGCGCTGTCCCCCACCGCCTGGGTAAGGTACGCGATGGCTTGTTCGGGTAGGGCCACTGAGCGTGGCACAGACATTACAGACATATAGAGAGGATAGAAGGTAATTCGCGTTTGTTGCCCGCGACGTCCACTGGAGTAGGGCTGGCCGAATATCACACGCGGGATTCAGGGGTTGCGCCGGCCCTCATGCGTGCCTCTCGCGTCCTGCCTGGCTGCCTCCAACGCTTCCGCCACCCGTTCCAGCTCGGCCGGGGTGTTGTACAGATGGGGGCTCAGCCGAATGAGTCCTTCCCGCACGGTTGCGACGATGCCGGCCGCCTTGAGCGCGCGGTAGACGCAGGCCGCGTCGGGAAACTCCAGAGCGACTATAGCCGAGCCGCGCGGGCCTGTCGGTGAGCTCAGCCGCACGCCTGCGCTCGCCGCCCAGGAGAGCACCGGCTGAATCACGGCGCGGAGGTAGGCACAGATGGCGTCGATGCCGACCTCGAGGAGAAGGCCCACCGAGGCATTGAAGCCGGCGAAATCCTGATACGCCAGCGTCACCAGCTCGTAGCGGCGGGCGTCCGCCCTCAAGGTCGTGTTGTACCCGGTAAGCCGACTCAAGTCGTCGGTTCCCTCGAATGCCAGCCAGCCGACATCGGCCGGCGGCAACGAGGGAATGAGATCCCGCCGCACATAAACGAAACCCGAGCCCCAAGGTGAGAGCAGCCACTTCTGGCCGCCGCATGCCAGCAGGTCGACCGGCATGCGGCGCACGTCGACGGGAAGCTGGCCCACCGCCTGGATGGCGTCCACCACGAGGTAGGTATTGGTCATTCGGGCGACGCGCGAGAGGCCGGCCAGATCGACCGTATATCCGTTGGCGAACTGCGTGAGGGAAACCGCCAGCACCCGAACCCGCGGCTCCGCCATGCGCTGCAGCAGGTAGGCCTCGTCGGGCCATCCGTGGGGCGTGGTCGGCGCCAGCTCCACGATCACGCCGCGCTCGCGCAGCGCCAGCCAGGGATAGACATTGGCCGGAAACTCCCGGTCGCTCAGCAGTACGATGTCGCCGGGCTCGAGCGGGAGCGATCGGGCCGCGAGATTCAAACCGTAGCTGGTGTTTGGCGCCAGCGCGATCTCGTCGGGCTCGGCGTTGATCAGCGCCGCCGCTAGCCGCCGCGACTCGGCGATGGTGCCAAAGAGCGTCTTCTCCGAGAGCCGATGCGGTGCGCCCCTGAGCGCCGCAAATTCTTCGATCGCGCGCCGAGTCCGCTCCGGTAGCGGCCCGATGCCGGCGGCGTTGAGGTACACGACGTCCTTGGTCCAGGGAAACTCGCTCGCGCGCAGCGCGAGCGGTGAGAAGTGAGAAGCGAGAGGTGAGAAGGGCGGCTTGGCCGCTTCGGATGCAACGGGGTTGGCGCCCGAAGCCGGTTGGTCTCCCGCCTTCTTACTTCTCACTTCTCACCTCTCTCTTCTGAGTCTCGGATCGAAACGCCTCACGCAGCCCGTCCCCCACGACGTGCCAGCCCTGGGTGTCCGTCCCCAGCACGAACCGTCCTCCCGGTTCCACGAGGTAGGCGTTCCGCAGGTCGCCGACCAGGGGTCGTGGGGGGCAAGCCACGGAGCAAAGGCTGCGGCGCTCACCAGCGGCCCCACCAGGGCCACCCCAGGCGGAAGAATCCGTCCGTCCGGAAGCGGTCCGGAACCACCGCAAGTGCGCACCGCTGCGGGAACTCGGGCACCGCGGCCGGTCGTTTCGGAGGTGGTGTGGCAAGGGTCACTGCAGATTCTGGCGCGGTCACCGGAAGCCCCAGCGTGGCACTCGGATTGCAACGTTAGAAGGTCGTCCTCGGTCGGGGCAAGCGGGTGAAACAGACGACTCAATTCTCACTGGTTCTCAGCGGGGGCGGCCTCAAGGGGCTGGCCCATATCGGCGTGTTCCGTGCCCTCGAGGAGTGCGGGCTGGTGCCCGATCTCGTCATCGGCTCGAGCATGGGCTCGCTGATCGGTGCCGCCTGGGCCTGTGGGATGTCGGCCGACGAGATGACCACCCGCGCGCTCAGGGTCGAGCGCCGCCACGTCTTCAAGGTCGCGCACACCGACATGGCCCTCCGGCGGATGCTCTCGCCCGCGGTCTACCGCCGGGAGCCGCTCGAAACGCTCATCCGCAGCATCGTCGGTAGCTGCACCTTCCGCGACCTCCGGCACCGGTTGCTGGTGAACACGGTCGACCTGGCTTCGGGCCGCCAGTGCGTCTGGGGTGCACCGGATACCGAGCAGGCCCGGCTGACCGACGTCGTATTCGCCTCCTGCGCCCTGCCCGGCATCTTCCCGCCCCATGAGATCGACGGCCGCCGATACGTCGACGGCGCGATCATCGAGAACCTGCCGGTGCAGGTCGCCGCCAACGCGGCGTCCTGGCCGATCCTGGCCGTGAACGTGGCGGCGACCAGCGTAGAGCGGAGCGGGCAGGAGCTGGCCGGCTTTGCGGCGACGTACATCCGCGGTCTCGAGATCGTCATGCAGACCCAGATCGAGGCCAGTCTGCGTAACTGGAGCGGCCCGCCCCTGGTGCTGATTCAGCCGGCAGTCGCCCACGTTTCGATGTTCGCCTTCGACCGCACGGCGGAGCTGATCGCCGCCGGCCATCGGGCCACCCGCGACGCACTGGACCTGCTGGGAGGCCGCCTGGATCAGATCGCCGAGGCGCCGCATCCCCGCTGGCCCCCGGCTGACGAGCCGCGCATCCGCCCTTCGACCGCGTTCGCGGTGCTGCCGGCGGAGCCCAAGACCGCAGCCTAAACTGGCCTCTCACTTCTCACTTCCTTACCTGACTGGCTTCCGCCGCGATCCTGGCCAGGTCGGCGGCCACTCGATCCCAGTTGTAGTACCGCTCGATCTCGCGGCGGCCCGCTGCGCCCAGCCGCTGCGTCAGTTTGCGGTCGCGCAGCAGGCGGCGGATGGCGTCGGCCAGATCCGCCGGCCGGTCGGGCTCCACCAGGAGACCGGTCTCGCCGTCGCGCACGGTCTCCGGCACGCTCCCGGCACGCGCGGCGACCACCGCACGGCCCGCGCTCGAAGCCTCGGCCAGTGCGATCCCGAATCCATCCCCGCCGAGCGGGGTACGGCGGGAAGGAGCGACATAGACGTCGGCCAGGTTGTAGAGTGCGGGGAGGTCATTCTCGGGAACGCCACCCAGCAGCCGAACCCGCTGGTCCAGGCCGAGCTCCAGAATCAGCTGCTCGAGCTCGCCACGCGCTTCTCCAGTGCCCGCGATCGCATAGCGAACATCCGCCTCTTTTCCGTCCAGCAGTATCAGGGCCCGGAGAACGACGTCGATCCCACGGTTGGGCGCCAGCCGCGACACCGAGACCAGCCACCGGCCCTCATCCAGCCCGTACCGCTCGCGGACGGTTCGGGTCTGCAGGCCCGGCCGGAAGAAGGCCGGGTCGGTGCCGAGTGGGACCATGCGCACCCGATCCCCGGAGGGATCGAGCTCGAGCTCCCGTAACAGCCCCCGGGCGAGACCCCGAGTCCATTCGCTGTTGGCAACCAGCGCTGCCGCCGCGCCCAGGAGCGCCCGGGCGGTGCGCCGCTTCATGGCCGAGCGGTGTACCTGGTGCTGGAGCACGAGAAGGTCAGCGCCGTGAAGCAGGATGCCGAACGGAGTCCCGACCCGCTCGAGCGTCCATTTCGCCGGGTAGCCCGCCGGATGGATGTCGCCGCACCAGATGAAGCGGGCGCGGTGAGAGCGCGCCAGCACCGCCGATCGCCGGGCCCAGAGCAGGAGACCCTGGAGGGTCTTGAGCCGCTTGGGTGGGAGCGGCAGCCGGTCGACCGGGGTCGGCAGGGTGCCATCCACATCGGCCCCGTCGGGGTGCGCCCCAGTGGATACCACGATGCCTGGCGAGGGATAGCGCCGCACGATCTCGTACATCCATCGCGCCACACCACCACCCATCGGCGGAAAGGCCAGCGTCAAAAGCAGGTCGGAGGGCACGAGCGGCGAGGGGGTCGCTCAGCGGTGGAGCGTATAGGGCGATGGCGTGGGAGCCGCCGGGCCGGGCCTCGCGTCGGCCGCCCGTGCCCCGTGCGCCACCTGAAGGAGAACCGCCATCCGGTGCATCAGGGTGTGCTCCGAGAGGGCCCGCCGCCGGCCGGCAGCGGCAACGGCCTCTGCGGCGGTCACGTTGTGGATGGCCGCTCGGACCAGCTCCTTGAGCTCCCGCTCGTCGCGGCCCACCAGGATCTCGCGGCCGGGGGTGAAGTGGAGCGTCAGGTCGGCGCAGTCTTCCGCCACCTGCGGCACGCCGATGGCAGCTACCTCGAACAAGCGCCGGTTACAGCCCTCACCCGCGAGCGCGGGGTCTTCGCGATGCAGGTTCATCGCGACGGTGGCACCGGCGTATGCCCGGACATAGTCGCCGATGCTGAGCCGCTCGCCGCGGCAGTAATCGCGCAGCGGCGTCCGGCGCCAGCCAGGTCCCCAGACCGCCAGCCCGAACTCGGCCAGCGCCGCCAGGAGCCGCTCGCGGTGGGGCGTCGCCCGGCCGGCGAAGACGACATTGGCCCGGAACTGGTCGCGCGAGCGCATCGGCCGGCACACCGAGGGATCACACCCGTCGGGGAGATAGGCGACCTGAGGCGGCGCCGGACTCGCGAGCGCCGTGCGGGCCGCGGTGGACGCGACGAACAGGGCATCGAACGAGGCGCCCACTACGCGGAGCTTTTCCTGCCGGTTGGCGGGGACCTCGCCGGTCGCCCACAGGGCCCATTGCGCGGCGGACGTGCGGCGGAGCGCCGCGATGGTGTCCGACTCGAGCGGCAGCTCGTCCAGCACGAGCACCAGCTCCGGCTCCTGCCGGGCGATCGCACGCCGGAGACGGGGTGCGAGGGTCGGGAGGCCGAGGAGCCGGCCCCAACCATGGCCGTAGTCGAGATCGATCAGCTCTACCTGACAACCCAGCCGCTCCAGCGCCCGCCGGTGCAGCTGAGGATGGGTAAAGGCGTCGGCCCCGGCGGGGGCTACCAGCAGCACGCGGGCGTCGAATCGGGGAGGCATTACCCGCGCCTCGGGGTGAGAAGGGCGATGGGCAGAACCACTTCCTCGGGCGAGACGCCGCCATGGAGGAAGGCGCCGCGATAGCGCGCCTGATACTCCCGCAGCTTGGTCGGGTA
>JBIOTT010000251.1:0-6870 GCA_044866195.1 Gemmatimonadales bacterium | reverse complement strand
GGGGAAGACCACCATGTCGGTCAGCGGGATCACCAGGAAAACCAGCGGGGGCGGACCGCCCGGTGGCGTGAATCCCTCCCCGGCGCGGACGATCGCGGTGGTCGTGCCGATGAGGACCATCAGCATGGCGATGACGGCACCGGCAATGCCCAGCCGGCGGTGGAGATCGGTGCGGTGGGCGGCAACCAGTCCGGTCTGGGCGAGCAGGAGCACTACCCAGGACGAGAACACGATGCCGTGCAGGTGCAACAGCGGACGGAGCGGCTCCGGGTGGAAGTAGGGCCGGAGAAAGTAGGTGGGAGCGAAGCCGGCGAACACCGTGAGCGCGATGGCGAGCGCCATGCCGGTATAGAACCAATGCTCGCGCTGCAGGCGGGTCGTGGCCGGCCGGGCGGTCAAGCCGGCCGTAGTGGCAGTCGACGTGGTCATACGCCCACTTCTCCGTTACCGGGGTGCGGGAGCCGATTGTGACCTTCGGGGGTACGGAAAAGCTACCGTGGCGGCTGGCGGCCGCCAGTCCCGACCGCGCGGGCGAGGAATGCCCGCCCGGCCGGAGGAAGTGTCGGGAATTCCTTCAGGATGGCCTGGTAGCGGAGGCGCGCCCCGGCAGTGTCGCCCGACAGCTCGGTGAGTCGAGCGACGACAGCTCGGTATAAAGGTTGGCGTTCGCTGTCGAGCCCGCGCGCCAGCCAGGGGAAGGCGGTCTCCTGCTCCGCCACGCCTACGCTGTCGGTCAGGTGAGCGAGCCCCGGCCAGCCGGGGAGGGCATACGCCAGCCAGAGAATCCTGGAGCGGGTTCCCGGGCTCAGGCTGTCGCCCTCGGCGGCCATCTCGGCGGCGAGGCGGATGAGCTCGGGCATGAACTCCTCATTCCGATTGATCAGGGCCGCCGCCTGCCAGGAACGCACGAACTGGCGCTCCCCCGCCGTCGTCGCCCCGGTGAGCGCGGCGGCGAAATGGACTCGGGCGTCCGCCAGGCTTCCGCCCCCGCCGCCGGGATACAGCAGCCAGTGTCCCAGCATCGCGTGCGCGTAGAGGTTGCTCGAGTCGATCGCGAGCGCCTGCCGGTATGGCTGAGCGACCGCGAGGCTCCGGGCACCGTCCCGCCACTTGAGGAAGGTCAGCCATCCCAGATGGGCCAGGACGTCGGCCTTCTCCCGGCCCTCGGTGCGGCTCGCCGCGCGGAGCAGAACCGGTGTCAGCTTGTCCGCCACCGCCGAGAAGCTGAGGTCACCGCGGGCGCTGCTGATGGTGATGTCGCGCAGCCAAGCCATCGCCACGGCAAGCTGCTTAGCCCTTGCCGGCTCAGAGGAGGGGAAGGAATCCACGGCCTGTGAGGCGAGGAGCCAGGCCTGAGGATAGTCTCCGGTGCTCAGCTTGAAGTCGGCCGCGGCGAGCAGCTCGCGGGCAGCGGACTGACCAGAGCGCCATTTGACGACCACGTTCTTGACTTGTACTGCGCCGAGGAACAGGGAGATCAGCGCGCTGGCCGTGCCGACGCACTTGAGGAAGATCGCCAGCGGAGTTCCCGACCTGAGCCAGGCGACGAATCGCGTCACGCGCGGCCCTCTCTCGCTGGGCGGTCGCCGATCCAGTAGCGCGGTCCCGGGCCCAGGCGGCCGGCCCGGTCTCCGGGATTGGAAAGGCTGCAGCGATCGAGCGAGAGACACCCGCACCCGATGCACCCCGTCAGCCCCACCCTGAGCCGCTCCAGCTCGGCGATCCGCTCGTCGATCCTCGACGTCCAGGTGCGCGACAGCCGCGACCACTCGCGCCCGGTCGGCACCCGGTCAGGCGGCAACCGGGCCAGCTCCTCGCCGATCTCCTCGAGGGTCAGGCCGATGCGCTGGGCAAAGACGATGAACGCGATGCGCCGAAGCACCGCCCGCAGGTAGCGCCGGTGGCCCGAGCCGGCCCGCTCGGACCGGATCAGGCCCCGCTCCTCGTAGAACCGGAGCGCCGAGGCGGCCACGCCGCTGCGGCGGGCAACCTCGCCGATAGTGAGCAGGTCGGACACCGAAGCAGCATAGCCCGCCCACCTCTTGACTTCAAGTTCACTTGAACTTGTAGCTTGGCCGGCATGACTACCGCTGCTGCGTCATTGCACGGCCTCCGGGTCGCCGTCACGGGGGGCACTTCCGGTCTGGGCCTGGCATTGCTCGAAGCCCTGCGCGATCGCGGCGCCGACGTGGCGTTCGTGGCGCGACAGGCCCAGCGGGTGGCCGAGGTCGCTCGCGAGCACCCCGGAGCTCACGGCATTGCCGGCGACGTGTCCCGGAAGCATGAGACCTACCCCATCGCCCTGCGGCTCACCGCAGCGCTCGGCGGGCTCGACGTCCTCATCAACAATGCATCCAGCCTGGGCCCGGTGCCACTGGCGCTGCTGGCCGATACCGAATGCGAGGAGCTGGAGGGCGCGCTCGCCACCAACCTGGTGGGCCCGTTCCGCCTCACCAAGGCGCTGCTGGGAGCGCTCGGCGCAGCCGCCCGGGAGGGCCGGCCGGCTCTGGTGATCAACATCATCAGTGATGCCGCGGTGACGCCCTATGCCGGCTGGGGCGCCTACGGCGCGAGCAAGGCGGCGCTGCTGCACCTGAGCCGGATCTGGGACCAGGAGCTCGCGCCGCACGGCGTGCGGGTCCAGGCATTCGATCCCGGTGACATGGACACACCCCTGCACGCGCTGGCCGTGCCCGACGCCGACCGCGCCAGCCTCAAGCGGCCGGCCGATGCGGCCCGGGAGATCGTCGGATCGATCGAAGCGCTCGCACGGGAGAAAGCGCCATACGGTGCAAGAGCCATACGGTGAACGCCGCCGCCACGCCGGCCCAGCGCCCGCCTGACGCCCGGTTGCTGGTGGTCGAGCCCGACGGCAGGCTGCGTCATGCTTCCCGGACGGAGCTGGCCGGCCAACTGCGCCCGGGCGATCTGCTGGTGGCCAACGACGCCGCCACCATCCCCGCCAGCCTCGGTGGCGTTCACGACCAGAGCGGAGCCGTCATCGAGATCCGGCTCGCCGGCCGGCGCTCTCTCGCGCCCGACGACGTGCGGCAGCTCACCGCAGTCGCATTCGGCGCTGGTGATCATCGGACCCGCACCGAAGACCGTCCCCCACCGCCCGAGTTGCGCGCCGGCGATACCCTGACATTGGGCCCCCTGAGCGCGACGGTGCTGGGCCCGCTGGGTCACCCGCGCCTCGTCGAGCTGCGATTTGCCGGCACACCCGCCGCGATCTGGGACGGTATCGCGCGTCACGGCAAGCCGATCCAGTACGCGCACGTTGACCAGCCGCTGGCCCTGTGGGATGTATGGACCCGGGTGGCTGCGCTCCCGGTTGCGTTCGAGCCGCCGTCGGCCGGGTTCGTGCTCGATTGGAAGCTGCTCGAGCGGCTGCGCGCGCGCGGGGTCCGCTTCGCGACCCTCACCCACGCCGCCGGGCTCTCGTCGACCGGCGATCCGGCCCTCGACGCGAGGTTGCCGTTCGACGAGCCCTATCACCTGCCGGAGGCGACCGTGCAGGCTGTCGCGCGAACCAGGGCGCAGGGCGGTGAGGTGGTTGCGCTGGGCACCACGGTGACCCGTGCGCTGGAGCACGGCGCTTCGCGTCCGGGCGGGCTGCGCCCGGGCGCCGGCCTGGCAACCCAACGGATCGGGGCGCACACGACGCTTCGGGTAGTGGACGCGATCGTCACGGGCGTGCACCAGCCGGGCACCAGTCACTACGAGCTGCTCCGCGGGTTCGCGAACGACGCGCTCCTCGCGCGGGTGGGCGAGGAGCTGGAACAGCATGGCTATCGCTGGCACGAGTTCGGTGATTCAGTGCTGGTCCGCGCCGGCCCGGGGGATGTCGATTTGGGGCTTCCTCGAACGACTACATTCAAGGAGAAACTCGGAACCACTTTGGCACGTTCTGCTAACGAATACCCAAGAGGTCGCCGGTCATGAGTCTTGGTGCCAGCATGAGCCATCGGGGGTGGGCGGGGTCCGCGCTGCTGGTCGCAACCGTCGTAGCGGTCGGCGGGGGCCTTGCCGCATGGAAGTACTCGGCCCTCCGCAAAGCCGATGCCGCGTCGGCGAGTCAGCCCGAGCCGATGGAGGCGGTAACCGCCGCAGTGGCCAAGCGGCGCGAGCACCGTCCCACGACCACGTCGGTCGGCACGGTCCTGGCCCTCCGCTCCATCACCCTGCGCAACGAGCTGGCCGGCACGGTCCGCCAAGTCCGGCTCACCCCCGGACAGTTGGTCGAGGCGGGCACCCTCCTGGTAGGGCTCGATGTCGCGGTCGAGGAAGCCGAGCTGAAGGCACAGCAGGCCCAGGCCGCTCTGGCGCAGACGACGCTCGACCGGGTGGAGCGCCTGGGCCGGGAGCGGGCGGTATCGCAGCAGGAAGTGGATCAGGCGCGGGCGGAGCGCGACGTCGCGCTGGCGCAGATGGCGCGGACCCGGGCCATCATCGCGCGAAAGACCATCCGCGCGCCGTTCCGCGCCCGGGTGGGCATGGCTGACGTGCATCCAGGCCAATATCTGGAGGAAGGCGCCCTGCTTACCACGCTGCAGGGAGTGGACGACGCCGCACACGTGGACTTTACGGTCGCGCAGCGGGTCGCAGCCGGCCTGCGGGTGGGCGACAGCGTCGACGTCCTCGCCGGCGGCGACGCTTCCCCGATACCGGCCCGGATCGTCGCCATTGACGCGCGGGTCGATCCGACGACGCGCAACGCGATGGTGCGCGCTAGAATCCACCGGGCCGCCAACCCGCCTGCGCCGGGCGCCTCGGTGAGCGTCCGGGTTCCGCTCGGACCGCCCCGCCCGGCGGTTGCCGTCCCCGCCAGCGCGCTGCGCAAAGGGCCCGGGGGCGACCACGTCTTCGTGATTGCGCAGGCCAAGGACGGCAAGACCCGTGCGCAGCTCCGGTCGGTGCAGAGCGGCCCGGTGGTAGGAGACGAGGTCGTGATCCTCGAGGGACTCTCCGCCGGCGAGCGGGTGGCGACCTCGGGGTCCTTCAAGCTGCGCGACGCGGCGCTGGTCACGATCCAGCGCGATTCGGCGGGAGCCGCAACCGGGTCCGACTGATGACCGACACCTTCATCAAGCACCCCGTCCTGGCGGCGGTGGTCAATCTGGTGATCGTCCTGGTGGGTTGGCGGGCGCTCACCAGCCTGCCGGTACAGCAATATCCCCAGATCGAAAGCTCGTCGGTGGTAATCACGACAGTCTACTACGGCGCCAGCGCCGAGACCGTTCGCGGGTTCCTGACCACGCCGATCGAGCGTGTCGTCTCGGCGATCAGCGGGGTCGAATATGTCGAGTCGACCAGCCGGGCCGGGCTCAGCACGGTCACGGTGCACCTCAAGCTCAACCACAACAGCACCGCGGCGCTGGCCGAGGTCACCGCGCGGCTGCAGCAGGTCCGCTCCGAGCTGCCGGCCGAAGCCGAGCCACCAGTCGTCGAGGTGCAGCGGGCTGACCGGCCCTACGCGTCCTTTTATCTGAGCTTCACCTCGAACGAGCGCGACATCCCGGTGGTGACCGATTGGCTGGCGCGCACGCTGCAGCCGCAGCTCAGCACGCTGCAGGGCGTGCAGCGGGTGACCATCGAGGGGGGTCGCCAGATCGCGATGCGGGTCTGGATCGACCCGGAGCGCCTGGCCGCGCTCAACCTCGCCCCGGGCGACGTACAGGCCGCGCTCCGGCGCAACAACTACCTCGCTGCGGTGGGCCAGACCAAGGGCAACCTGGTGCAGGTCAACCTGCTCGCCAACACCGACCTGCGGTCGGTAGACGAGTTCAAGAATCTGATCGTGGCCGACCGGGGCGGCGCGATCGTGCGCCTGAACGACGTGGCGCGAGTCGAGCTCGGCGCCGAAGAGGCCGACATGATCGCGAAGTTCAGCGATAAGGCGGCGGTCTATCTGGGGGTCTGGCCCCAAGTCGGCACTAACGAGATCGAGGTGGCGCACCGGCTGCGGGCCGAGATGGAGCGAATCCGCCCGACGCTGCCCAAGGACATCGACATGCGTCTGGCCTACGACGCAACGGTGTTCATGGAAGACGCGCTCAAGGAGATCACCAAGACACTGGGCGAGACGATCACGATCGTCGGCATTGTGGTCTTCCTGTTCATGGGCTCGGTGCGCACCGCGCTGGTGCCGCTGGTCGCCATGCCGGTGTCGCTGGTGGGGGCGGCCATCGTGATGTACGCCTTCGGCTTCAGCCTGAACCTGCTGACCATCCTGGCGATCGTGCTGTCGGTCGGCCTGGTGGTGGACGACGCGATCGTCGTGGTCGAGAACGTCGAGCGACACGTGCGCCTGGGCAAGACCCGGATCGAAGCCGCGCTGGTGGGCGCGCGCGAGCTGGTCGGCCCGATCATCGCGATGACGATCACGCTGGCCGCAGTCTATACCCCGATCGGCTTTCAGGGCGGGCTGACCGGCTCCTTGTTTCTCGAGTTCGCGATCACGCTCGCCGCCGCGGTGGTGGTGTCGGGCATCGTCGCCATCACACTCTCGCCAGTGATGAGCTCGCGTTTCGTGCATCCGCGGGGCCAGGAGGGCCGGCTGACCCGGCTGGTTAACCACGGCTTCGAGCTGGTACGCCAGCGCTACGCGAAGCTGCTCGACGGGGCGCTGGCGATGCGCTGGGGTATCGTGGCGGCCTCGGTGCTGGTCATGCTGGCCGCCTGGCCGCTGTACACGTTTTCCCGGCGGGAGCTGGCGCCGGTCGAAGACCAGAGCCACATCAGCCTGTTCCTCGAGGCCGCGCCGGACGCGTCACTGGCGGCGTCCAATCGCGCGTCGCTGAACGTGGTCCGCACCATCACCTCGTTCCCCGAGGCGAAGTTCATGTGGTCGCTGACCGCGAACTGGGG
>JBIOTT010000250.1:0-9038 GCA_044866195.1 Gemmatimonadales bacterium | reverse complement strand
GGGCTGTACGCGGAGCTGTTTCAACTGCAGGCGGCGGGATACCGGTAGAGCGGGAGAAAGGGAGAAGGGGAGAAAGGGAGAAGGGGAGAAAGGGGGAAGGGGGCGGGACCGAAAACGTAGCCTTCCCCCCTTCTCCCATTCCCCCTTTCCCCTTTTCTCCCCGTCTCCCGTCTCATTTGACATCGCGTTTCCCCAGGCTCAAGTTGAAAATCCCTACAGCCCTGGGAGGGTGGCGGCCATGAGGGTCTATGGCTCAACCGCCATTCGCAACGTGGCCTTGGTGGGCCACGGCGGCAGTGGCAAAAGCTCGCTTGTCGATGCGCTCGCCTTCGCCTCCGGCTCCAGCCGACGGCATGGCTCGATCAAAGAGGGCACCGCGCTCACGGATTATTCTCCCGACGAAATTGACCGCAAGCATTCGATCAGCCTCGGCATGGCGTACGCCGAGTGGCTCGATACCAAGCTGAACCTCATAGATACCCCCGGCTACCTCGATTACTTCGGCGAGGTGGTGACCGGTCTGCACGCCGCTGACGCGGCCGTCGTGGTGCTGAGTGGCACCGCGGGCGTCGAGGTGGGGACCGAGAAGGCGTACGAGGTCTGCGACCAGCTTCACCTCCCCCGGATCCTGTTCGTGTCCCTGATGGACAAGGAGCACGCCGACTTCGAGCGGGTCTTCCAGGATGTGAAGGCGCATCTCACGCCCAAGGTGGTGCCGGTCGAAATTCCCATCGGCGACGGGCACGACTTTCACGGAATCATCAACCTCTTTTCCGGGCACTGCCATTTCTACAAGAAGGGGACGAAAACCGGAGAGTACGACGTGGTCCCGATCCCGCCCGAATACCAGGAGCGGTTTCAGGAATACAGCGAGCACCTCACCGAGACTGTCGCCGCCACCGACGACACGCTCATCGAGCGCTATCTCGGCGGCGAGGAGATCCCCCGTGACCAGGTGATCAAGGCCATGAAGCGGGGATTGGCCGAGGGCGCGATCGTGCCGCTGTTCTGCGGGAGCGCTGACCTCACCTATGGGGTGCGGGCCCTGCTGAAGAAGATGGTCGAGCTGTTCCCGTCCCCGGTGGAAGCGTCGGCGCCGGCGGACGCGCCGCTGGTGGGCCGAGTATTCAAGACCGTTTCCGAGCCCCACGTCGGCGACGTCACGTTTTTCCGGCTCTATCGCGGCGAGCTGGTCAACGGGGCCGAGGTGTGGAACGCCGAGCACGAGGTGGCGGAAAAGTTGAACCATCTCTCGGTGCAGCAGGGCAAGGAGCGGATCGAGGTCGAGCGACTGACGGCCGGCGACATCGGCTCCGTTGCCAAGCTCAGGGACACCCATACCGGCGACACCTTCTGCCTGCGGGAGCACCCGATCCGGCTGCCGCCGATCCCGTTCCCCGATGCGGTCGCTACGTCAGCGGTCGTCGTCAAGCAGCGGGGCGAAGAAGACAAACTGGCGGCGGGCCTTCACAAGCTGCACGAGGAGGATCCCACATTCCACTTCGAGTACAGCTCCGAGCTGGGCCAGACCTTGATTCACGGCATGGGAGAGCGGCACTTCGAGACCATTCTCGGCCGGCTGGCGCGCAAGTTTGGGGTCCATGCCGAGCTGGTGCGGCCCAAAGTGGCGTACCGGGAAACGATCAAGGGCAAGGCCGAGGGACAGGGGAAGCACAAGAAGCAGACCGGCGGGCGGGGCCAATACGGCGACTGCTGGATCCGGCTAGCACCCCTCTCGCGCGGCAGCGGCTACGAGTTCGTGGACAGCATCGTCGGTGGGGTCATCCCGAACAAGTACATTCCCGCAGTGGACCGGGGCATCCAGGAAGCCGCTGAGCGCGGGATCTTCGCGGGCCATCCCTGTGTCGACTTCAGGGCCGAATGCTACGACGGGTCCTATCACGACGTGGACTCCAACGAGATGTCCTTCAAGATGGCGGGCATTCTCGCCTTCAGGAACGTCGCACCCAAATGCAAGCCGGTGCTGCTGGAGCCCTTGCTTGATGTTGAAGTGTGGGCGCCGGAAGACGTGCTGGGCGACGTGATGGGAGACCTGTCGGCCCGGCGGGGACAGATCCTGGGCACCGAGCAGGACGGGCGCCTGACCAAGGTCCGGGCGATCGTACCGGAAGCGGAGATGTACAAGTACTCGACTACGCTGCACTCGATCACGCACGGCCGGGGTACCCACCGGCAGAAGTTCCGGACCTATGCGGAAGCGCCACCGGAGCTCGCGGCCAAAATCGCCGCCGAAAACGAGAAGGAGCGGGAGCACGCGGCGGCAAGCTAGAACTGCGTCAACGGTGAACGGTGAATAGGTCCCTGCCAGCCGCCCGTTTACCGTTCACCGTTCGTTCATGTTTGCCTCATGTCGCCCAGCTTTCTCGCCGACCTCGTCGTCCTGGTCCACTTTGGGTTCGTCCTCTTCGTCGTTCTCGGAGGGCTCCTCACGCTGCGCTGGCCAGGCGTGCGCTGGCTACACCTGCCCGCTGCGGCCTGGGGCGCCTGGATCGAGTTCACCGGGCGGATTTGCCCGCTGACGCCGCTGGAGACTTCGCTCCGGCTTCGAGCCGGCGAGGCTGCGTATTCCGGCGACTTCGTGCGCGAGTACGTACTGCCTGTGCTGTACCCGGATGGGCTGACACGGCCAACCCAACTGGCACTCGGTCTGGTCGTCGTGGGGGTCAACGTGCTGGTCTACGGTCTCGGATGGGCCCGAGCGCGCCGGCGGCGGCAGGAAATTGGGACGCGGGAGCGGCAGGGATTGATGGGGGGCCGGCGTTGAGGACAGTGGGAGGTAGTTGACCGGCCAGGGGGGAGCGATAACATTGCCGTTGATGGTGGGTATATGAGAAAGGGAATCGTTATCATCATCGTCGCGCCCAAGCTCACTGGAGCTCCCCCGTGAAGGTCCCCCATTCCGCCGCCGCTCTCCTCATCTGGATACCGCTGGACCTCGCAGCACAGGATGATCGCGGCGCGGTCGGCGACACCGCCGATCTCCCGACCATCGAAGTCATCGGCTCACCGGCAGCCCTCGGTAGCATTCCCGGCTCCGGCACAATCCTCGATTCCGCCACCCTCGCGTCCTCCCACGTCTTCACCGCGTCAGAGGCGCTGCGCAAGGTGAGTGGCGTCAGCGTCCGCGACGAAGAAGGATTCGGACTCCGGCCCAACATCGGCATCCGAGGCCTCAATCCGACGCGCTCGACCAAGGTTCTCCTGCTCGAGGATGGTGTGCCGTTTGTCATCGCGCCATACGGCGACAACGCCACCTATTACCACCCCCCGATCGACCGCTTCGATCGGATCGAGGTCCTCAAGGGCTCGGGCCAGATCCTCTACGGCCCGCAGACCATCGGCGGCGTGATCAATTACATCACGCCCGCGATCCCTGCGCGACCGTTCGCGGCCGTGGCGCTCACGCCGGGCAACCGCGGATACCTGGACGGCCGGGTGCGGGCCGGCGGGTTCTGGGGCCGGGCCGGCGTGCTGGCCGAATACATGCGCAAGCAGGGGGACGGTGCGCGCGACAACGTGGGTTCCAAGCTCGACGACGTGACCTTGAAGACCAAGCTCGCTCTGGGAGCGCGACAGTCACTCACGTTACGGGGGAACTACTACCGGGAGCGCTCCCAGGTCACCTACTCCGGCCTCACCGAGACCGAATACGCTGCCGATCCGTACCAGAACCCGTTCGTCAACGACTCGATGAAGCTCGACCGGTGGGGGGCCTCTGCCATCCACCAGATCGAGCTCGGCTCCGGCGTGGCGCTCATGACGACCGCCTACGGCTATCAGGTCTCGCGCGACTGGTGGCGCCAGTCGAGCAACTCGGGGCAGCGCCCGAACGACGCCTCCGACCCGGCGTGCGGCGGGCTTGCCAACCTGTCGAGCGGGTGTGGCAACGAAGGGCGTCTGCGCGACTACACGGTCGGAGGCGTCGAGCCGAGACTTCACCTGGATTACGCGCTCGGCCCGGTCGCGGCAGTCACCGACATTGGCGTGCGGGCCCATTTCGAGTCGCAAGAACGGCGGCAGGTAAACGGCGCATCGCCGGCCTCACGCGAAGCCGGCCCTGCCTCCAACCCGAACTCCGGGCTCAGGGAGGACAACGAGCGAACCAACCAGGCGTACTCTGCATTCGCCCAACAGCGCTTCGTGCTCGGTCGCTTGGGGCTCATACCTGGCATCCGGGTGGAGCAGGTCCGTTATCGGCGGACCAATTTCCTGGGGAGCGATCCGAACGGCGTCGCCGGCCGCACATCCCTGACGCAGGTGATCCCCGGCGTCGGGGCCACCTATCAGGCCGGCCCCGTCACGACAGTCTTTGCCGGCGTGCATCGGGGATTCGCCCCGCCCCGCACGGAAGACATCATCGACAACAGCACGGGCGGCGTGGTGGATCTCGATGCCGAGCTGAGCTGGAACTACGAAGTTGGGGTGCGAACCTCTCCGCTCGAAGGCTTGCAGCTCGAGGCCACCGGGTTCCACATGGATTTCGAGAACCAGATCATCCCGGCCAGTCTGGCTGGCGGTTCAGGGAGCACGCTGACTAGCGCCGGTGAGACCGTGCACCGCGGCCTAGAGTTCGGCGGTCGGCTGAGCACTGCGCCCTGGCTGGGAGGACGGCACGACGTCTATATCCAGGCGGCGTGGACCTGGCTGCCGACGGCGCGGTTTGCAGGAGAGCGCGATGTGTTCGTTGGAACGGGAGGCGCGGACGAGGTCGGCAAGGTGTACGCCGCCCAGAACTCGGACGGCACTCGACAGCAGGTAAGCGTCACCGGTCGGCGACTGCCCTATGCCCCGCGCAATCTCCTTACCGGCACCGTTGGGTACGCGCACCAGTCGGGGCTCGATCTCCAGCTCGAGGGGGTCCACGTCGGCAGCCAGTTCGGCGACGCGCTGAACACCACCGTTCTCTCCGCCGATGGTCAGCAGGGGCCGATTTCCGCATTCACCATCTGGCACCTGGCCGCGAGCTGGCACATTCGGCCGCTCGACAACACGGTGTTCGTGACGGTGAAGAACCTGTTCGACAAGGTGTACGTGGTCGACCGCACCCGCGGGTTGATACCGGGGAGCCCGCGGCTGTTGCAGGCCGGCATCGTGCAAGTGTTCTAACGCCCGCTATCGTGGCCGCGAGACACCCAGGTAGAACGTGACAAAGTTTGCGCCCGGGTTGTAGTACGCGGAGTTCGCGTTCGAGAGGTGGTCCAGGCGTACGCCGCCGAGCAGCCGAAGCCGGCCCGAGATGCCGGCTTCCGCCCCCAGGCTCCCCGTGAGCAGGAAGTTGAGCTTGCGCGCGCCGGGCAGTGGCACGTCGTGCGCAAACCCCACCATCCCTGCGCCGGTGCCGAGCGTGACCCACCAAGTCCCCGCGATCCGGCGCTGGCCATTCAGGCCGAGCGGGACGGCCCCGATTCCGTATACGGCCCCGCGGGGCTCTCCCGAGAGGCGACCGGTTGGGGTCCCGCGCTCCGGCAGCAGCACGGTTCGGGTCATGACCGCGACGGGGATGACATCCGCGGCATAGTCGAGCCGCCAGTCGCTGCTGCCGGCTATGAGCCAGGTGCATCGCAGCCCGGCCAGAAAGAGCCCACGGTCGGACGTCCCACCCAGCGGGGCGCTGCTCCACGTCGTGGGCGCATAACCGACCCAGCTGGCCAAAGTGCCGCGGCTCGCGAACGTGTCCTGCGTGGTGGAGCCCTCGGGCTCGGTTCGGGTCGTGGGCGGTGGCGCGCGGCTCAGTACCGGGACGCGAACGCCGAGCACCACCGGCATGATGGCCTCGCGCCCGGCCCTGGTCCCGGCCACCGCGATGCGCCACTCACCGCTGAACGCGATGCGATTGCCTCGATACTCGGCACCCACGCCCGCCGTAGCGGTCGGGCGCGTGTAGTCGAGGCCGAGACCCCCGATGGGTCCCCGCCGCTGCATTCCGCCGCCGGCCACGACATAAGGCCGAAGCCGGGCGGCCTCATGGACCGGCAGGTCCAACGCGGCGAGAGCAAGGACCGACCAGACGTCGGCGCCTTCGGCCACCCTGCCGAGGGCGAAGCGATTCGCGCGGAGGCGAGTGTAGCCCGCTTGCAACCTGAGCGTCAGCGGTGCATGGCCCGGTCGCCAGCCCACGCCGGCATCCGCCGTGGTGCCGCTGGGAAGGTACGTCCCGAGGCGGGAAACGCTGGTCGCAAAGCCGGCATGGGCGAAGACGTCGACTTGAGCGGCGAGCGGCCGCACGGTCGAAGCGCCGACCAGCGCCAGCCCTGGCGCGAGCATCGCGAGGAAACCGCAGCGTGCGGTCACCGGCCGGCGGGCGGGAAGAATCGGAGCCGAACGGTGACAGGTGGAGGCTCATCCTGTAGAGGAACGTCGAACATCCCGTCGCGCACATCCCGTACGGCCCCGGCGCTGTCGGCTGCGTCGAAGTCGAATGTGCCGGCCGCCCGGTTTGCAAAAGGATCGAATCTGGTGACGACGATACGGCCGCCGGCGACGGCGTGAAACACATCGGGCAACGGGGGAGGAGCGTCAGGGTCCACTGCCACGACGAATCGAGTTACCTGGGCCAAGGCCGTGGCGGCATCAACCGGCGTCGCCGGCGAAATTAGATAGACTCCTGGACCGGTGAACCGGGTGATCACCAGTTGAAGCGTTTCGAGCGTATCGAAGGCGCCGGGCACTGCCTGGGTTGGAGGCCGCGAGGCGCAGGAAACGCATCCCACCGCGAAGATCGTCAGTCCCGACGAGCCGGTGATCGCGCCGAACCATCCGGCTGCCTGCCCAGGTTCGGCCTGCCAGCCCCTCCCGTCGACAGTGGCGGCCACCACTGCCGGCGCCCCGTCGGATGGTGAGGTGGTCTGGTCGGCGCAGCCGGCGATCAGTGCCAGCGTGGACAGCATCCACCGCGCCGGACGCGCCCTTGCTGGCGAGCGCGACCAGCGTCCTGCAGGCGAGGGTAACTCGTACAGCGGCGTGGCCGACGCGAGCATGAGAATGACCGGGCGAGGAAGCCGGGAATGATGGCTGGTGAGCGCCGCTGGGCGAAAGGCCTGGTTTGCGACACCAGCTGCCGTTGAGTAAGCTCCGCATCCCGCAGCCGGGCTCCCAGCCGACAAACAGGAGACGCGATGCGACCTGCAACGATGGCCTTGCTGGCGATCCTCGTTCCGGGCATGCCGGGTTGCTCGGCAGAGAAGCACGCGGACCCCGGCGGCGCTCGTACCGCCGCTGTCGTAGCCGCGATCGGCGAGCCGGCCAGCGTGCTCCCGCCCCTGGTCACCGAAACCGTCGGCCGCGACATCGGCGACCTGGTCTACGAGCGACTGGCGGACCTGCGCGCGGGCATGTCGCCGATCGATTCAAGCGCCTATCGGCCGCGGTTGGCGGCGCGCTGGGAGCGGCTGGACTCGGTGACCTGGCGCTTTCACCTGGCCAGAACCGCTCGCTGGGCCGATGGTCGGCCGGTCACATCGGAGGACGTGCGCTTCTCGTTCGAGGCCTTCAGCGACTCGCTGATCGACGCACCGGCCAGACCCTATCTGGCGGGCCACGTACGGATCCTGCCGGAAGACTCGGTCACGTTCCGAATGGTGTTCGCCCAGCGCTCACCCGAGCAGCTGTACGATGCGACCTATCACGTGCGCGTCATCCCTGCGCACGTGTGGGGCGCAATCCCGCGCGGCGGGTGGGCCGGGGACACGGTGCTGGCTCACCTGGTCGGCTCCGGCCCGTATCGCGTCGCCGAATGGAAGCGAGGCCGGTTTCTCCGGATCGAGGCCCGGGCCCCCAACCAGGTCGGGATCGGGCAGGTGGTGTGGCGTTTCGCGCCCGACCCGGACGCTGCGCTCAACCTGCTGCTGGGGCACGAGGCGGACCTCATGGAACTGGTCGGGCCGACCGCGCGAGATCCTCGCCCGGCGGCGGATCCCTCGCTTCGGCTGAAGACCTATCCGTCCGCGGCTTACGGATTCCTCGGCTTCAAGATCGCAGCCGCCGATGGCAAGCCACACCCGGTTCTGGGCAGTCGAAGCACCCGTCGCGGCCTCGCGATGGCCGTCAACCGCGCCGCGCTCGCCCGCTCGGCCTTCGGGCCCGAGGCGGTGGCGCCGCCCGGCCCCATGTCCCGCCTGCTCTGGATCTGGAGTGACAGCATCCGCACGCTCCCCTTCGACACAGCCCGCGCGGGCGCCGAGCTGGCACGGGCGGGATGGCACCTGGGTGGCGACGGGCTGCGGCGGCGGCAGGATTCCGTGCTCCGGTTCGATGTCCTGGTGCCGTCGTCCAGCTCGACCCGCCGCGAGCTGGCGGCGGCGCTGCAGGCGATGTGGCGGTCGGTCGGCGCGAGGGTCTCGGTAACGACGGTGGACTTTCCGGTCTTCCAGCAGCGGCTCCGCGAAGGAAAATTCGACAGCTACATCGGAGCGTGGCTGGACGAGCCGAGTCCCCGAGGGCTGGCCGACCAATGGACCCGCGCGGGATGGCGGGGTCTCAACTACGGTCACTACGGTAATCCTGCGTTCGATGCCCTCTTCAATCAGGCAGCCGCCAGTGCCGACCCCGCGACCGCACGGCGGTTATACCGCCAAGCAATGGACGCCCTCAACTCGGATGCGCCTGCGGTCTTCCTCTATACACCAACCAATACGGCAGCCGTGCGCCGGCGCCTCGAGGGCGTCGAAATCGATCCTTATTCCTGGCTGGGCGCCCTCCCAGGCTGGCGGGTTCGGGCGAGGTAGCCCCGACCTCCCGGAGCGGGCGTGTTGCGGCGGCGCCGTGGCGCCGGCTCGCGCACACCACGGCTGCAGCTTCCCGCAGCTGCCCACTCGGAACCGGTGACCGGAAGCCCTACAGCAGCCTTGCTCCAGTGTCTTCACAACATGCGGCCGGCAAACGCCCGGCACTGTCGCTCCTTTGGGGGTGTCGCCGTCTTTGACGCTGCAAGTCGTGGAAGGCACGGCGATTGCACCCGGCGGGGCCACTCGTGTTTCGCGTACCGGGGGCGAGGAGCCAACGACTTCGCCGGCCGGGGG
>JBIOTT010000249.1:0-4173 GCA_044866195.1 Gemmatimonadales bacterium | reverse complement strand
CGCTGACCATGGCCACGGAGGCCGTCACGCACAGGACGGCGTCGAGCCCCGCGAGGGTCCATGCCATTGTCCCTCACCCCTGACGGCCTTTCGTCGCCTCAGCCAAGCCCTATCCTCGTGGTAGGGTTTGGCTGAGGTCGTGGTGCACGCCTTTAGGACGGCTCTAAGCCCAGCGTGAGGGCGAGTTCCCGGTGCAGCCGGTCGATCACCTGCTGGATCCGGTGGCGCGGCGTGTCGGGGTCCGACGGGCCAGGCGTGTGGTGCCACCGGGCTTGCCAGTAGTGCAGGGATATTTCCAGGCGGTGAATCTCCGCCCGGAGCCGGTCGCGATCCACGGCGCCATGCCCGTTATGGTCCGACCCGTGCCTCGCCTCGGGGTCCATCACGTGCTCCTCCTCCATATCGAGCCGGATACGTATGCACGCCGTCGGCGCAGAGTGCCCCACTGTGCGCCTGTCAGGATCAGCGCCCTGCGGGGAGGATCCGCCGTGCCCTGACACCCGCCCGTGCGTGGGGAGCAGCCGGTTGGGGCCGTGGCGACCGGCATGGTACGCATAGACCTCGGCCAGTTCTGCGAGCTAGTGCCAGAGGACTTCATGGACGTCTTCTCCTCTGATGCAACAGCGGCGACACGGCCCTGACGGGACCGCGGCGGGGCTTGGTGGCTCAGGCTCCCGCGCGTCACGTCGTTCACTACTCCCTTCATCCCCGACCCGCGGTCCTTCCCGCCCCCGGCCGATCGCAAAGATTTTTTTGGAGGCCACTTTTCCCTGGAAAAATCACCGGTTATGATAGGGCCGATTTTTTTGTGAGGAGCGGGCCTGTCCCAAACGAGCGGCTCGGGGATATACATGATGAGGGTGATCGTCGTAGCCGGAGCAGGCAGGTCCTACCCAGGCCACGGGAGAGGCCGATGGCGATCGATTGGCAGCGGTTAGGGGACGACGACTACTCCGGCGTGTGCACCAGGATGTATGAGACCTGCCAGCGGGGCATTCTGCGGTACTGCGTTACCAGGCTCGGCGACTCCCTTGGGGAAGAGGTGATGCAGGAGGTGTTCGTCACCATGGTGAAGACCTTGCGCACCTACCGACCAGGGCCGCCGGTCGAGAGCTGGCTCTATGGCATGGCCAAGCACAAATGTCAACAGGCGCTTCGGAATCGCACGCGCCGGCAGGACATTGCCAATGCCTTTGGGAAGGACATCTGGCAGCAGCTCCGTGCCGAGCCCTCCAGCCCGCCCGGTGCGGGGCTGGAGGTGCGGGAGCAGACCACTCACCTGGCCACCAGCCTCACCCAGCTGCCCGAACTCGAGCGGATTGTGCTGCACTGGCGCTTCCATCGCGGGCTGTCGGTGGCCGAGAGTGCGGAGGCCCTCGGTATGGCCGAGGCGGCCGTGCGCAAACGCCTCCAGCGCGCCTTACAGCGCCTGAAGGAGCTGATGGACGATGGCCCCACAGGATAACCTCGAACACTATGAGGCGACCGAGGCCCAGGACCTCACCCGCCTCCTGCGCGCCTTGCGGCCGCCTGAGCGAGCGGTGCAGGTCCCCCCGCAGGTGGATCTCACGATCCGGGCGGAGATCTGGAAGGCGCAGATACGGCGGCAGCTGAGCACGCTGCTGTCGACGGCACGCCAGGAACTCATGCAGGTGATCCGGCAAGCCCTGATGGGAAATCCGCTGCTGGAAGCGGTGGCGCGCGCGGAGGACGAGGACGCGCCGGCCGGCGAGGCGCACGCCCCGTGGCTCATGGCAGCCGCCGACGACCTGACGGACGGTGAGGAGCGGTATGACGGTATTTGGCAGGCCTGCGTGCCCGACGGCTGGGATGCGAGTGGCCTCCCCTCGCAGGCGTCCGAGGCGCCAGGCGCGTCCGAACAGCCCATCAACCCCCCAGGGGCTATCGTGCCGGACGTCATCGTCAACAAGATGGGGCATGCGTATCAGGTCGTCCTCAACGAGACGGGGATCCCGCGGCTGCGCCTCAGTGCCACCTCCCGGCGGATGGTACGCGAGGGCCAACGGGGCGAGCCCGAGGCGAAGCCTTACCTGGACGACAAACTCCGCTCCGCCGTCTGGCTCATCCGCAGCCTCGAGCACCGACGCCAGACGCTATTGAAGGTGGCGACCAACCTGGTAACATGTCAGCATGACTTCCTCGAGCATGGCCTGGCGCACCTGAAGCCGCTGACGCTGACGGAGGTGGCGGATGCCCTCGGCATGCATGAGGCGACGGTGAGCTGCGTGATCACGAACAAATACCTGGCGACGGCGCACGGGATCATCGCGCTGAAGGATTTCTTCCAGCGCGGCCTCGAGTCCGCCGGTGGCGAGCCGCAGTCGTCACCGACGGTCAAAGATACTCAACAGGTAATCGCGGCGGAGACGGGCCCACTCATCGCCGAGGCCGAGCGCCTGGCCAACCGCGCGGTACCGTTCGACACCCTGATCGGGGAGAACCCCAAGATGCAGGAGGTCGCCCGCCTGGTGGAGCGGGTCCTGCACACCACGGCCCCGGTCCTGCTCACGGGCGAGCGCGGCAGCGGCCAGGACCGTCTCGCGCGCATCCTCCATGAGCAAGGGCCGCGGGCCCAGGGGCCGTTCATCGCCGTCAACTGCGCGGCTCTCCCAGAGACATGGCTCGAGGCTGACCTCTTCGGCTACTATGAGCGCGGGGCGTTCCCCGGTGCGACCCGACGGAAGCCAGGGCGCTTGGAGCTGGCGGCCGGGGGCACGCTCTTTCTGGACGAGATCGACGCCATGAGCCCGGTGCTGCAAGGCAAGCTCCTGCGGGTCCTGCAAGAGAAGAAGTTCACGCGCGTCAGGGGCACGGAGACCCTCACGACCGATGCCCGCATCATCGCGGCGACCAATCAAGACCTGGAACGGCTCATGACGGAAGGGCGATTCCGCCGCGACCTGTTCTACCGCCTCAACGTCGACCCCATCGCCCTGCCGCCGTTGCGGGAGCGCCAGGAGGATCTCCGAGCGCTGACCCTGTACTTGCTCAAGCGCTATAGCCACGAGGGGCGCAAGAACGTGCTGGACGTGTCCGAGGAGGCGATGGGGTGGCTCGAGCGCTATTCATGGCCCGGCAACGTTTGGGAGCTGGAGGAGGTGATCGAGCAGGCGGTCGCCCGGTGTCAGGGCCCGACGGTCACGGCGCAGGACTTGCCCCAAGCGCTGCGGGAGCCATCCCGCGCGCCCGTGTCGAGCGGCGAGGCCATCACGCTTCCCCCCGGCGGCATCGCCTTGGCGGAACTGGAAAAGCAGCTCATCCGGCAGGCGATCGAGCGGGCGCATGGCAATTACTCGCAAGCTGCCAAATTGTTGGGGCTGAGCCGCACCCAGTTGCGCACGCGGATGCGGCACTACGGACTGGAATAGGCTTCGCGAGCCTGCGTCGAGGCAAAAACCCCTCACCCAGGCCTTCTCCCCCTGGGAGAGAGCGTCCCATGAAGCCGCGAGCCGGGCGATCTGCACCAGGGCCCACCCAGCGAGCCTCTCCTCACACCCGAGCGGCCCCCGCGCCATGGCCCCCTCGGGGCCACGGCGGGTTAGCGGCGGTGGATCTCGTAAATCGCGCCGTTTGAGAGCGAGACCACAAACAGCGTGCCCTAGGGCCCGGTCTGGATGTCGGTGACGATGCCGAAATCCTGGCCGAACAGCAGGCTTTCGCTCTCAGTCACGTCGTATTTATCGAGGTTATCCGCCACCCGGTCGTCCAGCCGTGGATCGCTGAAGACAAACGCCTGGCGGTCGTCGCTCAGCTTGAGGCGCCACAGCTGGCCCCCGAGCAGGAACGTCCGCGCGGCGCCCACGATCAGGTCGCCCGCGTATTCCGGTCCCAGCCCCGGGCCGCGCACGAAGCCGAGGCCACCCGGTGCCACCTCGAACTTCCAACTCAACAGCGGCTCGGTATACTGGGCGCCGGGCAGCAGGAACAGCTGTGACAGCGCCTCCTCGGGCGTGTCCGCGATGCGCGTGGGCGGCCAGCGCACCTGTTGCAGCCCGAAATACCGGGGACCCGCCTCGATCGCCTGATACTCGGCGATGCGCTCCACCGGCCCGATGATCTGGACCCAGCCGCCGTTGAACCCGGCCTCGACGCGGTTGACTTCGGTAAAGCTGTCATCTCCATTCTCCTCCGTGAAGAGCACGCCGGAGAGGG
>JBIOTT010000248.1:0-4745 GCA_044866195.1 Gemmatimonadales bacterium | reverse complement strand
GCCCCGGCGCGCAGGGGTTGGTCGTCTCGGCCATGGGACTCGGCTGTATGGGAATGTCCGAGTTCTACAGCGGGCGGGACGACGCCGAATCCATAGCCACGATTCACCGGGCGCTCGAGCTCGGTATCACATTTCTCGACACAGCCGACGTTTACGGTCCGTACACCAACGAAGAGCTGGTGGGGCGGGCGATCCGCGACCGTCGCAGCCAAGTAGTGCTCGCCACCAAGTTCGGCAACGTGCGCGGCGCCGACGGCAGCTGGGCCGGGATCGACGGCCGCCCCGAATACGTCCGCCGGGCCTGCGACGCCTCGCTGGCTCGTCTGGGCATCGATCACATCGATTTGTACTATCAGCACCGGGTGGATTCCGACGTTCCCATCGAAGAGACGGTCGGCGCAATGGCTGATCTGGTGCGAGCCGGCAAGGTGCGCTATCTCGGCCTCTCCGAGGCTGGCCCAAGCACGATCCGCCGGGCCCACAAGGTCCACCCGATCTCCGCGCTTCAGACCGAGTATTCGCTGTGGAGCCGCGATCCGGAAGACGAGATTATTCCGACGTGCCGCGAGCTGGGCATCGGCTTCGTGCCCTACAGCCCGCTGGGGCGCGGCTTCCTGACCGGGCGGTTCCGCAGCATCGACGACCTGCCGCCCGACGACTGGCGGCGGAACAATCCGCGCTTTCAGGGCGACAACTTCCAGCGAAATCTCGATCTGGTCTCGCGAATCGAAGACCTTGCGCGGTCGAAGGGTTGCACGCCGTCCCAACTTGCGCTGGCCTGGGTGCTGGCGCAGGGCCGCGACATCGTGCCTATCCCGGGCACCAAGCGGGTGCGCTACCTCGAGGAAAACGCGGGAGCAGCCGAGATCAGGCTGACCCCGGACGACCTGGCGGCCATCGATGCGGCTGCGCCAGCCGGTGTTGCCGCCGGTGAGCGCTATCCTGCGGCCGGCATGGCCAGAGTGAATCTCTAAGCGGGACCCCGAATGGAGCAGATATGAAAATCGGTATCATCGGCGCGGGCAAAATCGGAGGCACCGCGGCCAGAGTGCTGGCTCGCGCCGGGCACGAGGTTGCCCTGAGTAACTCTCGGGGGCCGGCGTCGCTCGCGGACCTGGTCGCCACCATCAATCGCGAGGTCAGCGGGTCTCTAGTGCGCGCGGCCACGGTCGACGATGCGGCCAGGTTCGGTGAGATCGTGTTGCTGGCCGCACCCTGGCGAGCCCAGGAGGCCTTACCTGATCCCGAGCTGGTACGGGGGAAGATCGTGATCGATGCGATGAATCCCTACACCAGGTCGGGAAGCATCATCGATCTGGGCGGATCCACCTCGAGCGAAGAGGTGGCCAAGCGGTTGCCGGGCGCCAGACTGGTCAAGGCGTTCAACACGATCTATTTCGAGCACCTCGCCCGCCAGGGCCGCCCCGACGCGCCGCTCGGGCAGCGGCGGGCCATCTTCGTTGCCGGCGACGATGTCGCGGCCAAGAAGGTGGTCTCCGATCTCATCCAGGAGACCGGCTTTGCACCGCTGGACACGGGCACGCTGCGGGAGGGCGGCCGCAGCCAGGAGCCCGGGAGCCCGGTCTACAACCGCGATCTCACCCACGCGGAAGCAGTGGCGATCCTGGCCGCGGCGTCCTGACCCGCCCACCGATGCAATACCTACAGCTCGGGCGGTCGGGACTCACCGTGTCCCGCATTTGCCTCGGGTGCATGAGCTACGGCAGCCCGAGCTGGCGGCCGTGGGTGCTCGACGAGGCCGCCGCGCGGCCGTTCTTTCGGTGCGCGATCGAGGCCGGCATCAACTTCTTCGATACGGCGGACATGTACTCGGCCGGTGCGAGCGAAGAAGTAACCGGGCGAGCGCTTCGCGAGCTGGCGAAGCGCGAGGAGGTCGTGGTCGCCACCAAGGTCTTTTTCCCGCTCTGGCCGGGCCCCAACCTGGGCGGGCTCTCCCGCAAGCACATCGTCGAGGGCTGCGAGGCCAGTCTCCGCCGGCTCGGGCTGGAGGCGATCGATCTCTATCAGATTCACCGCTTCGATCCCGCCGTTCCGATCCATGAGACGCTGGCCGCGCTCGACCATCTGGTTCACTCGGGGAAGGTGCGCTACATCGGCGCGAGCTCCGGCTATGCCTGGGAGATGGCGCTCGCGCTCTCGACCTCCGAGCGGCACGGCTGGGCCCGGTTCGCCTCGATGCAGAACCACTACAACCTGCTTTACCGCGAGGAAGAACGGGAAATGCTCCCGCTCTGCCGGCAGCAGGGCGTCGGGGTGATTCCCTGGAGCCCGCTTGCCCGCGGCCTCCTGGCACGGCCCCGGCCGACCGACGCGCAGATCCGGAGCGGGGGAACGACGCGGGCCGGCAGCGATGCCTATTCGCCCCGGCTCTATGACACCCCGGGCGACTGGGACGTGGTGGACGCGGTGGATCGCGTCGCCAGGCAGCGCGGTGTCACCATGGCGGAAGTCGCGCTGGCCTGGCTGCTCAGCCGGCCCGGCGTCACCGCGTCGATCGTCGGAGCCACCAAGCCCGAGCATCTGGAGGCGGCGATCCGCGCGCTCGATCTCGAGCTCACGGCTGACGAGCAGGGGACGCTGGAAGCGCCATACCAGCCGCACGCCGTGCGGGGCATCGACCCCTAGGTCCTCTCAGTAGCGCCAGCTCAGCGTGTCCACGTCGGGAGGGTGGTTCTTCCGGATCTGATCCATGATCCGGGGGATGAACATCTGGTGGTAACGCAGCCGGGAAATCGCGTTGGGCCGGCTCTGGTCGCCGTTCCAACAGTGCTCGGCCCGCGCGCCGTAATCGACTTCGGCATCGGCCGGCGGGTCCTTTGCCGCCTTGAGAAAGTTCTCGACCAGGTACACCGCGTCGTTCAGATAGTAGTTGTCCGCCTCACCCACGTAGATGTGGAGCTTCCCCCGGACTTTGGGGCCGAGAGTCTTCCAATCGCGCTGAAGGATGTAGGACAGGTCGTAGTGCTCCCGCCAGTAGTCCGCCACCGAGCGGTCGATCTCGCCGGTGAGCTTGTTCCAGATTGGTTTGGGGTATCCGTCGTCGCCTACCGGCGAATACACCGCCTGCCAGATGTCCCACTGCTCGCCCGACCGGCCGCGGGTGGCGAGCGCCAGCTCCTTGTGGTTCATCTCCTCGAGCGTTGCGCTCACGTGGCCCAGCCAGTCGCGATGTCCGGGGCGCGGGGTGCGCTTCCACCGGCTGTCCAGATGGTAGGCGTTGGTGTCCTGGTAGAGGTTTACCACGGTATAGGCTCGGAAATCGATCGGATCCGGACAGGCCACCCAGGCGCCATTGAACTCGTCCGGATAGAGCACCTGGGCGGCCATCGCTTCCCAGCCGCCGGTCGACCCGCCGTAGGTGAACCGGGCCCAGCCCTTCCCGATCCCGCGGTACTTCTGCTCGATGTAGGGAATCAGCTCCTGCATGATCGCGTCGCCGTACGGGCCGTTGTTGGCCGAGTTCACGGCGTAGGAGTCGTCGTAGTAGGGCGTGGGGTGCTGGATCTCGATCACCAGCACCCGGGGAAAGCCGGGGCCGGTCCAGTCCTTGAATAGCTGGTAGGCGTACTGCTGCTCGATCCGGTTGTAGCCCTTGAGCTGGAAGCGGGCGCTCGAGTCCGGCGCCAGGTTGGGGTCCGGAGGAGTCTCACGCCACCCGGCGATCGACTCCGGAAAATGTCCGTGCGAGACAACGAGCGGGTAACGAGCGTTGGGATGCTCCTCGAATCCTTCGGGAAGCAGGACGTGAGCGCCGAGATACACCGGCCGCCCCCAGAAGCGGGTGAGCGCCTGGCTCTGGATCCGCACGTGCTTCACGTATTTGGTATCGTGCGGCGGCGGAATCGGCGGGATCTCCTGGTCGAGCACGAGCGGCAGCGGGCCGATCCGGAGCCGCGGATCGATGCGCACCCATTTCGCCGTGCTGTAGAGATTGCCGGGCTTCTGCTCCCAGTGCTGGCCCTCGCCCATGTCGGGCGGAAGCTTTACCACGTGGCCGTCGGCGCGGTGAAAGGTCTGGTAGCGGTTGAGCAGCGCCTGCACCCAGTAGCGGCCCGGCGGGAGGTCCCGCAGGCTTCGCACCGGATACCCGAAGGCTCCGCTACCGACGATGGCTGGCTTGCCAGGGGCCAGGCGATCCACATCGATCCCGAAAACCAGCTGGGTCTCGGGTCCATCGGCGATCTGGAACCGGGGTTCCTTGGTCGAGTCGGTCGAGACCACCAGCAGCAGCCGGCCGTCCAGCGGAGCGGCGCTCCGCCCGCGGGGAAAGCTCACGGCGAAGCTGGGGCCGGTCACCGGGGGACCGGCCTGCTGGGCGCCGAGCGCAGGCGGGAAAGCGGCGAGATACGCCAGGCAGGCGGCAAGTCGGCGGTGGTCCGTCATCGGGATCCTCAAAATGGAAAGATGATGCCCTTGTCCTTGAGCTTCTCGAAGCGCTTGGCGGAGAACTCGTAGAGTCGAGCCGGGCGACTGGGGCCTTCCCGCCGCCATTCCTTGAGCGGCGTGAGAATGCCAAGCAGATCGATCTTGCGGCGGAAGTTACGCTTGTCGAGCGGGCGGCCAAGGATCGCCTGGTACACCCGTTGGAGCTCGGTGAGGGTGAACTTCCTGGGCAGCAGCTGGAAGCCGACCGTGGTGTACTCGAGCTTATTGCGCAGCCGCTCGACCGCATAGGTCCGGATCGAGTCGTGATCGAATGCCAGTGACGGGCGCTCCGCCACCGG
>JBIOTT010000247.1:0-19557 GCA_044866195.1 Gemmatimonadales bacterium | reverse complement strand
GGTAGAACGCGATGGCGCGGGAATTCTGTTGCCACACGGCCAGCCACAAGGTGCGGCCACCCCGACGGCTGGCTTCTTTCACGCACGCGGCCATCAATGCCTGGGCCACTCCTTGTCCGTGCCATTCCTGGGCGACATAAAATCGCACCAGCTCCACCGGCCGCTCGAGGGCGGCACGCTCCGGGGCATGATCGAGTCGCAGCAGGGCAAAGCCGGCGAGCGCCCCCTCCACCTCGGCCAGCAGGTACACCGACGCGGGGTCCTGAATCTCGGCAGCCTGAATCGCCTCGCCGTACTTGGCGGCGAGGTGCGCTTCCATGTCTGCCGGGTCGTTCGCCGCGGCGTACGTCTCGAAGAACGTGCAGGCGGCGAAGCGTGCAAGCGCTCCCGCATCGGCCACCTGAGCGAGGCGAATTGCCGGGGTCACGGTCCAGAGGCCCGAGATGCAAACGCGGCGCGGAGGTTTCGTCGCATACCCGCCAGGCCCGGTCGCGAGAGGGCCGTATCTCCGAAGCTGCCGGCGAATTCGGCTTCGCTCATCTGTTCGAACAGGCCGGGGTCGGCGCCGTGGAGGAGACCACGCGGCCGCAACTCGGGAACGGTGGTCTCACCGGCGAACCGCTCGTTCCAGGGGCATACGTCGTTGCAGATGTCGCAGCCAAAGACCCAACCATCGAGCCTCGGGACCAGCGCCTCCGGGATGGCTCCCCGGTGCTCGATCGTGAGGTAGGAGATACAACGGGTGGCGTCCACCACCCTGGGCTCCAGGATCGCCTCTGTGGGACAGGCCTCCAGGCAGCGGGTACAGGAGCCACAATGATCCATCCCGAACGGTTGGTCGGGCGGGAGCGCGAGATCGGTGAGGACCGAGCCAATGAAGAAGAACGACCCCACGCCCGGGCGGATGAGCATGGTGTTCTTTCCGATCCAGCCCAGACCGGCCCGCTGGGCAAGCTCGCGCTCGGGAACGGGTCCGGCGTCGGCGTACGCCCGCGCCACCTGGGCCCCCCGCTCGCGGAGAAAGTCGGCCAGCTGCTCGAGGCGACGGACCGTCACCCGATGGTAGTCGGTTCCCCGGGCATACTTGGCAACGCGGGGGGGCTCCCGGTCTGCCGGCTGATCCTGCGAGAAGTAGTTGTCGAGCACCACGACCACCGAGCGAGCCGCCCGATCGATTCGCTGGGGCTCCTTCCGCTTGCGCGCCTGCCGGTGGAGGTAACGCATGGTGCCGCCCCGCCCGCGCGCGAGCCAAGCGTCGAGCTCGGCTCCATGCGGCGTCGGGCTCAGATCGGTGATGCCGCACGCGAGGAAGCCAAGACGCGCGGCTTCGGCCTTTACCTCCGGGGCCGCAATCGGCGGAAGCATCGTCTCCGTCGCGGGTGTCATGCTCAGCGTACTCCACTCCGCGCCGGCTCCGGTTGGGCCGCCACTACCGCCTGGGCTCCCGATTCCGGAGACCACGGTTCGGTAATGAGCCGCGCGCCACGCTGATAGGTGATATAGGCCCAGGCCCATTCCAGCATGACCACGACCCGGTTGCGGAACCCGATCAGGAACCAGATGTGGACGAAGATCCAGAGCAGCCAGGCGATGAAGCCCCCGAAATGCAGGCGACCGATATCGGCCACTGCCTGGCCCCGGCCGATCACAGCGAGCTGCCCCTTGTCCCAATACCTGAACGGCTCGCGCGGCCTGCCGGCGAGCTCGCGGCGGATGGTCCGGGCAGCGTACCGGCCCATCTGAATGGCGGCGGGGCAGATCGCCGGGACCGCCCGGCCCTCCTCTTGGAAGAGCGCGGCGTCGCCGAGGACGAAAACCTCAGGGTGTCGTGGGATGCTGCAGTCCTGTTCGACAATGGCGCGCCCCTGCCGATCGAGCGGCGTGTGCAGGCTCTTGAGCAGGGGGCTGGCCACGTTCCCAGCCGCCCAGATCACCGTGTGAGTGGGGATGGTCCATCCCGCAGCTTCAACCAAACCGGGCCTCACGTTGGTGACAAACGTCTCGGTGCGCACGACCACGCCGAGCGCACGCAGCTCGCGCTTGGCCTCATCGCTCAGCGACTCGGGATAGGTGGACAGCAATCGGGGCAGGCCTTCCAGCAGCACCACGGTGGCTTCGCGCGGGTCGATGTGGCGGAAGTCCCGGCGGAGGGCATAGCTGCGGATCTCGGCCACCGCACCGGCCATCTCGACGCCAGTGGCCCCGCCGCCGACGATGACAAACGTGAGTAGCGCCTGCCGCTTCACCGGATCGGCCTCACGTTCGGCCCGCTCGAAAGCCGTGAGCACGCGGCGCCGGATCTCGAGCGCATCTTCCAGGCCCTTGAGCCCGGGCGCGAGCCGCTCCCAATCGTCGTGGCCGAAGTAGCTGTGCCGGGCGCCGGTGCAGATGAGGAGGTAGTCGTAGGCGAACTGGGTTCCGTCGGTCAGCTCGACCCGCCGGTCGTCGGTATCGACCGTCGAGACCTCGCCGAGGACCACCTCCGCGTTCCGCTGGCGCCGCACAATCGACCGAATAGGCGCAGTGATATCGGCCGGGTTGAGGCCCGCCGTCGCCACCTGATACAGCATGGGCTGGAACAGGTGATAGTTGCGGCGGTCGATGACGGTTACCCGGACCGGGGCCCGCTTGAGCTCCCGCACCGCGTAAATGCCCGCGAATCCGCCCCCGATCACCACCACGTGGGGCGCCGGCCGGCTGGCCTGGTTCGCCGCTTTGCCGCTGGTCACAAGCCCATGGTCTCCCGCCGCCATCGGGCGAAGCGAATCACGTCCTCGGTCGGCGGGACCGCGTTCTCGTCGGCGTAGGCGGTGTACATGCGCCATCTGAGATAGGTGCGGTCCGGCACCGGCAGGAACGGTGACTTCCGCCACCATTCGCGCCGGCGAAAGGCCCAGGCAGTCCGGAGCAGGTCCAGTGCGAGCCGCGGATCGAGAAGCGCCCTCGCCGCAAGCCGAGCGCTGAGTCGGAACCAGGAATCGCTCATCGTCTTAAGATAATTCCGCCTGCTGGGGTATATTCCCCAGGCTATGGCCGCCGCATCGGTTTCCGCGCCGCCCCGGCGGCACTATCGGGACGAGTTCCCGATCTTCCGCCAGACTATCTACCTGAACAGCTGCTCGCTCGGTGCGCTCTCGCGTCGCTCGCGAGCCCGGGTCAACCAATACCTCGACCTGTGGGAGCGCCGCGGGGCGGCCGCGTGGTACGACGTGTGGTGGGCGGCATTGGGTGAGCTGCGCGAGCGTTACGGCAGAGCGATCGGTGCGGCCGGCAGGGACATCGCGCTGCATCCCAGCATCTCGGCTGCGCTCACCTCCGTGGCCGAGGCGGTGGACTACCGGCAGCGGCGCAAGGTGGTGGTGACCCGGCTCGACTTTCCGACGCTGGCCTACCAGTGGCTGGCCCGGTCCGGCGAGGGCATCGAGCTGGTGATGGTGGACAGCCCGGACGGGGTGCAGGTTCCGTTGGAGGCGCTCGAGCGTGCCGTGGACGAGCGCACGGCCCTGGTGGCGACCAGTCACGTGTTCTACGCCTCCGGCGCCATCCAGGATGTCGCGGCGGTGGCGGAGATCGCGCATCGGCGCGGCGCCCTGCTGCTGGTGGACGGCTACCAGGCTGCGGGCCAGCTGCCGGTAGACGTACGGCGGCTCGACCTGGATTTCTACTGTGCTGGCGGGCTCAAGTGGCTGCTCGGCGGCTCGGGGATCGCTTTCCTCTACGTCCGGCCGGAGCTCGGCCGCCGGCTGGCGTCGCGCGCCACGGGGTGGTTTGCCCACCGGGACCAGTTCCGCTTCGATCCCGAACGGCTGGTGCTGCACGACGACGCCCGGCGGTTCGAGGCCGGCACCCCTGGGATGGCGGCGGTGTACACCCAGCTGGGCGGCCTCGATGTGCTGGAGGAGCTGGGTCCGGTCGAGGTGCGCCGCGCGACCATGGCGCTCACCGAGGACCTCATCCAGCGGGCTCGCGCGGCGGGGCTTCGCCCCAAGGTCGCGGCCACGGCCGACACCCGATCCGGCATCGTCATGTTGCCGAGCGACGACCCGATCCGCGACGTCCGGCGGCTCGCCGAGGCTGGGATCGTCACCGATGCGCGGCCTGGCCACGTGCGAGTGTCGCCCTATTTCTACAACCTGCCCGATGACGGCGCCGCTCTGGTGGAGCTCCTGAAGCCGTGACCGACGATCCCCTGCGCCCCGGCCCGGCCCGGCCGCCCCGCGACCCGAAGGAGACCGAAGACGAAGCGCTCCTCGAGAGCCCGCCGCCGCGCGAAGCCATCGCGCTGCACAAGGCGTCGGACTCCTGGCGGGCGCTGCGAATTCTGGGAGAGTTCGTCTGGGGCTTCGACAACCTGGCTGACGTGAGCGGCGGCGTCTCGATCTTCGGCTCCGCCCGGATCCGGCCGGAAGACCCCCACTACCAGGCGGCGGTCGAGACCGCGCGGCTGCTCGCCCAGGCGGGCATCCCGGTGATCACGGGGGGCGGGCCCGGAATCATGGAAGCGGCCAACAAGGGCGCATTCGAGGTCAACGGGCTCTCGATCGGGTGCAATATCGAGCTCCCGTTCGAGCAGGGCACCAACGCCTACGTGACCCGCAGCCTGATGTTCAAATTTTTCTTCGTCCGCAAGATGATGTTCGTGAAGTATGCAACTGCATTCATCGTCTTCCCCGGCGGCTACGGAACTCTGGACGAGCTGTTCGAGGCCCTGACCCTGATTCAGACTGGCAAGGTCAAGCACTTCCCGGTGATCCTGTTCGGCCGCCGCTACTGGAGCGGGATGCTCAACTGGCTCCGAGACACCGTGGCCGCGGAACGCAAGGTCAATCCGGAAGACCTGGAGCTCTTCCGGCTGACCGATGACCCGGCCGAGGCGGTTCGCATGGTGATCGAGGCGCGGGACGACGATCCGGGCGGCGACGGCGCGCGGTCACGGCATACCCGGGAGCATGAGCGAGGCAGGGCGTGACCCGACCCTCGACACCGTATCTGCGGGGCCAACGCATCAATCCCGGCGCGATCAGCGGGCAGGAAGCCGTCGCGGACCTGATCGACGGCGCATTTCTGGCGTACAACGCGGGCCGCCTGCGGGAAGGCTGCGCGCTCTTCACGCAGCGAATGCTCGCGCCCGACGCAACGGTGGGGCTGAGCCTCACCGGGGCCATGACGCCGGCGGGCCTGGGCATGAGCTGCCTGATCCCGCTGATGGAGGCTGGCTTCGTCGACTGGCTCATCTCCACCGGTGCGAACCTGTACCACGACGCGCACTTCGGCCTGGGTCTCTCGATGCATCGAGGGACGCCGCACGCCAACGACGTCGAGCTGCGCGACAAGGGCGTGGTTCGGATCTACGACATCTTTTTCGACTACTCGGTCCTGCTGTCGACCGACGCGTTCATTCGCGAGGTCTCCGCGCGGGAGGAATTTCAGCGTCCGATGAGCACGGCGGAGTACCATTGGCTGCTCGGCAAGTACATGGGCGAGCGGGAACGGGCCTTGGGGCTCCATCGCCGCTCGGTGCTGGCGGCGGCGCATGAGCTCGATGTGCCCATCTACACCAGCTCGCCGGGCGACAGCTCGATCGGCATGAACGTGGCCGAGCAGGCCCTGGCCGGCAGCAAGCTCCGGTTCGACGTGAGCGCCGACGTGAACGAGACGGCGGCCATCGTGCTGGATGCCAAGCGCTCGGGCGGGAAGAGCGGGTGTCTGATCGTGGGCGGCGGCAGCCCGAAGAACTTCATCCTGCAGACCGAACCCCAGATTCAGGAGGTGTTGGGGATCGACGAGCGCGGGCACGACTACTTCCTGCAGATGACCGATGCCCGGCCGGACACCGGCGGACTCTCCGGCGCGACCCCGGCGGAAGCGGTGAGCTGGGGCAAGATCGACCCGGACCAGCTGCCGGGAACCGTGGTGGTCTACCTCGACAACTCGGTGGCCCTGCCGCTGTTGACAGCCTATGCCCTGGCCCGCCACGCGCCGCGGCCGCTCAAGCGGCTGCACCGCAGGCGGGGCGTGATGCTGGACCGGTTGGTGGCGGAATACCGCGATGCCCTCGCGCAGCGGAATCGCAGGGCGGAGGAATCGGCGGCCCCGGTGCACCCGGCCGCTGGCGGCACCGAAACGGTCGGGCGGTGACCGGGAGCGCCGAGCCGGCCGCGCGCTTTCCCACTCTGTCGCGCGCTTACCGGTGGTATGCCCTGGGGTTGCTCGCCCTCATCAACCTTCTCAATTATCTCGATCGCAACGTCATCTTCGCGCTGTTCGAGCCGATCAAGCGCGACCTCTCGCTGACTGATACCCAGCTCGGCTGGCTGGGCTCTGCCTACATCCTGGTGTTCTCGGTTGCGGCGCTCCCGCTGGGGGTCATCAGCGATCTCCGCTCGCGGCGCGCCGTGATCGCAGGCGGTATCGCGGTGTGGAGCGCGTTCACATCTCTGGGCGGGCTGGTCCGGAACTTCTGGCAGCTGTTCACTTGCCGGGCCGCGGTCGGAGTGGGCGAAGCGGCCTTCGGCCCGGCCGCCGCGTCACTGGTTGCGGACTATTTCCCGGGAAAAGGCCGGGCAGCGGCGATGGGGATTCTCGCTTCGGGCATCGCGCTTGGCGGGGTGCTCGGCATCGGACTCGGTGGCCTGCTCGAGCGACACTACGGCTGGCGGGTCGCCTTCATGGTCGTGGGGGTGCCCGGCTTCCTGTGCGCGGTGGCCGCGGCACGGCTGATCGACCCGACCCGGCGACCCTCCGAGCTCACCCTGCGCGAATACATGAGCGGCATCGGCGTCGGACTCAATTCGCTGATGCAGCGCTTTGTCTCCACCCTTATCGGGCTGGCGGCCGGCACCGGATCGGCCGTGGCTCTCGACCAGGTCTACGGCGCCGATTCCAAGCTCGATATCGCCGCCCTGGGAGCAGCCGTCGGGCTCGGTCTGGCGATCGACATCTGGCGGTGGGTGCGCCTCATCCGGCTGGGGCAGCCTGCCGAGATGCCTCTGGGCGACGAGATCGAATCGACCATCGGCGACATCGTGCGGGCCGGGCAGCGGGTGCTGGCCACCCCCACCCTGATGTACGTGTTCGTCGCGGGCGCGATGATCTCGTTCGGGATGAACGGCATCGTCGGCTGGGGGCCTACCTTCATCTCCCGGGAGCTCGGGTTCACCGCCTCACAGGCCGCGACGCTGCTCGGCAAATGGGGCTTGCTCGCCGGCACGGCGGGCACGGTGTTTGGCGGCGCCCTGGCCGATTGGCTGCGGCGCTATACTGAGCGCAGTCGTGTGATTACGGTCGCCCTTGGCCTGCTCATCGGCGGACCGGCCGCGATCTGGCTGCTTACGGTGCGCGATCCAGCCATCTTCACCCCCGCGTTCTTCGCCGCCTTCTTTTTTCTCTCGTGGTACAACGGGCCACTCACGGCGGTGATCTTCGATGTGGTGCCGGCTCGGGTCGGCGCGACCGTTGCGGGTGCCTACCTCCTCTTCATCCACCTGGCCGGCGACGCCATCGCGTTTCCCCTGGTGGGGGCGCTGTCCGACCGTTTCGGCATCGACCGGGCGGTATTCGTGCTCCCGTTCGTCGCGACTTTGGGCGGCCTGGTGATTCTCGGCGCCAGCCGTACGGTCGCGCTGGACATGCAGCGACACGAGCCGGCCGCCACGAGTGGAGAGGTGAGAGTTAAGCGGGTGAGAGGTGAGAGGTGAGAGGCCGCCTCTCATCGGGTCCGGTAGACCAGATCCAGCAATTCCTGGTACATCGCTTCAGCCCGCTCCGGACTGCCCGACCGGATCGCTTCGGTGGCACAGTGGCGCAAATGATTGTCCAGCAGGGCGCGCCCGGCACCTCGCAGCGCCTCCTGTACCGAGGCGACCTGCACCAGCACATCCGCGCAGTACCGCTCCTCATCTACCATTTTCTGGAGTCCGCGGACCTGACCCTCGATGCGCCGCAGCCGGGTCAGCACCGCCTGCTTGGTCTCAGGCGCGAGCGCGACGGCATGCACTCCGTCACCGGGACGGGAGCAGGGGCAGGACGGAGCTTCGGTTGACATGCTGACCTCCGAGTCTGGTAAGGCGTTCACGCCCTTTTTAGTCTCAAGCTGTTCGTCACCACACTCACACTGCTCACCGCCATAGCCGCCGCCGCCAGGGCCGGTGTCAGCAGAATTCCGAGCGTGGGGTACAGTGCGCCGGCCGCGATCGGGATGCCGATAACGTTGTACACGAATGCCCAGAACAGGTTCTGCCGGATCACCCGCATGGTCCGCCGGGCGAGCCGGATGGCGTGGGACACGGCGACGAGGTCGTTCCGCATGAGGGTGATGCTGCCGGTCTCCATAGCGACATCGGTGCCGCTCCCCATCGCGATGCCCACATCGCTCAGGGCAAGCGCGGGTGCATCGTTGAGGCCGTCGCCGACCATTGCGACGACGTGACCAGTCGCCTGGATCTGTCTCACCTCGTCCAGCTTCCGGTCCGGGAGCAGCTCGGCCACCACCCGGTCGATGCCGACCGCCCGCGCCACGCTCATCGCAGTGCGGCGGTCGTCTCCGGTGAGCATGGTTACGCCGAGGCCCAGGCCGCCCAGCTGTTCCACCGCTGCAGCGCTGGTCGACTTCACCGGATCGGCAACCCCTATCAGACCCGCGGCTCGACCGTCGATGGCGACGAACACCGGGGTCGCGGCCGCTTCGCCCAGCGCGGTCGCGGTGGGCTCGAGCGCCGAGATGTCGATTCCGCGCTCTCGCATCAGCGCACGGTTCCCTGCGGCGACGCTCCGCGCTGCGACGCATCCGATAACGCCCTCGCCGGGGCGCACGCCAAAGCTCTCGGGTTCGATCAACGGCAGATGTCGCGCTCGCGCGGCTTCGACGATGGCCTCGCCGAGGGGGTGCTCGCTCAGCTGCTCGACCGAGGCCAGCAAGCCAAAGTCCTCGTCGGCGAGGTCGAGATGCACCACACGGGGCCGCCCCTCGGTGATGGTTCCGGTCTTGTCGAGCACGACGGTATCGACCTCCGCTGCGCGCTGGAGCGCGTCGCCCCCTTTGATGAGGACCCCCAGCTCGGCGCCTCGCCCGGTTGCGACCATCACCGCGGTGGGGGTTGCGAGCCCCATGGCGCAGGGGCACGCGATGATGAGGACGGTGACTGCGGAAACCAGCGCATGGAGATATCGCGGCTCGGGGCCGAGCCCGTACCAGAGCCCGAAGGTCAGGAGTGCGATACCGATCACGATTGGCACGAAGACGGCCGAGATGCGGTCGGCTAGATGCTGAATAGGGGCCTTCGCGCCCTGGGCGCTGCGAACCAGGGCGATGATCCTCGCCAGCACCGTGTCGCGGCCCACCCGGGTTGCACGGAAATAGAGCGCGCCGTTTCGATTGAGCGTCGCGCCTACGACCTCGCTCCCCGGCTCCTTGGCGACCGGCGCGGGCTCTCCCGTGAGCATGGACTCGTCCACGGTGCTCGCGCCCCGCAGCACGGTTCCGTCGACGGGAATTCGCTCGCCGGGGCGCACCACGACTTCGTCGCCCACCCGGACATCCGCAATGGGCACCTCCAGCTCGCCTTCGTCGCGGATCACCCGGGCGGTGGTGGGGCGGAGCCCGACCAACCGGCGAACCGCGGTCGAGGTCCGCCGCTTGGCGCGCGCCTCGAGCAGATTGCCCAGCAGGACCAGGGCAATGATTGCGGCGACCGCCTCGTAGTACACCTGCGGCACGACGCCGCGGGCCGACACCCAGTCTGCCGCCACGGTCATGAATGCGCTGAAGAGCAATGCAGCGCCGGTACCGACCGCGATGAGTGTGTTCATGTCGGCGCCGCGGTGCCGCAGTGCCTTCCACGCTCTTACATAGAAGTGCCGGCCGCTCCAGCCTACGACCGGCAAAATGAGAGCGAGCTCGAGCCAGCGAAGGGCGTCAGTGTGGGGATGACCCAGCAGCATCAGGATCACGGTGGGCACCATCGCCACCCAGAGCTTCCGCTCCAGCGACGTCATCTCTGCGGCGCGCTCGCGCTCTTGGGCTTCGAACTCGTCCTCCGCTACGGCGGCAGGGCCCGGAAGGTCGGCGCCATAGCCGGTGTCGCGGATGACTTCAACCAGGCGCTCGAGCCGGGTTGCGGCCGGGTCGAAGGCTACCGTTGCCTCGCCCGTCATCAGGTTCACCGAGGCCGACTTGACGCCGGGGGTTCGCTCCAGTGAGCGTTGCACCCGCCCGCTGCAGGCGGCGCAGGTCATGCCCGCGACCGAAATCGTGCCGGTCGCGCTAGCCGTCGACATCGTCCGGCCTGAGTGAGTAGCCGGCATCGCTGACGGCGGCTGCGAGCGCGGTGGGGTTGGTAGCGGTCTCGTCGAAGCGGACGCGCGCCTGTCCGATCTGCACCGCCTCGACCTGGACACCGGGAAGACTGGCGAGCGCGCGGCGCACGGCCTCAACGCAGTGCTCGCAACTCATGCCGTTGATTCGAAGGGTCAGGCTGGTCATGGTCGAGATTCTATATAGGGGGAGGGGGTATATCAACCTGGTCCGGGGCCGCTGGTTAGGCCGAGCCGATCGTCGCGCCTCCATCCGGTGCAAAACGCCGCGCGAGGGACCCCAGTGCCACGAACAGCGCCGGTCCGCCGCTCCGCAGAAGCGGTCAATCGGTTGCACGGCAGCGGGTTAACCGCAGTGAGCCCAGAGGGCATGCCTCCTGCTCCTGCGAGCCGATCATGACTGAGCCCGCCGAGCCGACCCCGCAGCCGCTCCCGCTCATCCCGCTCCTCAGAGCGGGCGAGGGCGCGCCCGACCGGGACGTGCTCGCCACCTGGCACGAGGCCCTGGCGGATTCGGTCGGCATCGAGCTTCCCCACAACCTGTTCGCTCTGTGGCTCTACCCGGCCGCCGGCGGCGTCGAGCTGATCGGACCGGAGGCCCTGGCGCAGGATGAGTTGCCCGTCCCGTTGCCACAGCCCCGGGTTACCGAGGAGCAGGCGGGCGAGCTGGCCGGAATCGTCGAGCGCGCAGGATACCGGTCGGCGCTCTGCCGGCCAGTCCGCTTCGGCCGACGCGATGTTGGATTGCTCCTCGTCGCTGCGCTGGACCCCGACCGCTACGATGACGCGGCGCGCACACTGCTCGGCCGCATCGCAGACGCGATCGCTCCGATGCTGGCGCGGATCGCACAGCAGCGGGCCGCCGAGCCCGGCATCGCTGCCCCGGACCTCGGGGCGGAGCTCGCTAACGCGTGGATCGAGGCCCGGTCGCCGCGCGATTTCTTCGCGCTCGCGTCGGACGTGTTACGTCCGCTGGTGCCGCACGACGTTTTTGAAGTGCTGATTCCCGGCCCCGCCCCCGGCCAGCAATATCGCCTCGGCGCGCACGCCGACGCGCCGCCGTGGGCAGACCCGCGGCTGGTGATCGGCAAGGACCAGCTCGATCTCTTTGCCTTGTTTGCTGGAGAGTCTGCGCTCGAGATCCCCGATGCAGCGGCCGATTCGCGCTGGCCTGCCGGGCTGTTCGTGGGGGAGCTCGCCCCGGCGCAGCGGCTCCAATCTCTGATCGGGGTGAGGGTAACGTCGAGCGGACACCTGTCGGCCCATCTGCTGGTCGGCAGCGTCCAGCCACGGCTCTACGATAATAGCGATCTGTCGACGCTGGCTCGGCTCGGACATATCCTGGGGCCGAAGATCGATGGCTACGTGCTGGCCTCGCAGCTCAACGTCCTCCGCAAGCAGCTGGTGACGCTGCGGAGCGCGCCAGCTCACTTCGCAAGGGTGGCTGACATGCTGGCGACCACTGCCCAGTTCGCCGAGGCGACCCGAAGGCTGGCCGAGGAAACCCGGTCGATGCTGCCCTGCGAGCGACTGGTGCTCGCCGTGCGCTTGACGGACGGGGACCGGGTGGTGCTGGTGGAGCCGGGCGAGAGCAAGCACTGGTCGGATCTGCCGCTGGTGCCGGTCGCCGGCACGCCGCTGGGCCAGGTCCTGGGGGGCCAAGCTGCGGAGCTGGTGAGCGAGGGTGCCAAGGGAACCGAGCTGATCGTGCCCCTTCGGGTGGCGGGACGGACGGTGGGAGCGCTGGTCCTCACCGCGCGCGGCTTCGGCGCGATCGGTCGGAGCGACGTGGCTCCGGTACAGCAACTGGCTGACCTCGTCGCTCCGTACGTGGAGCTGGTGCGGCGGGCGGCAATGCTGCCCGCGCCGGTCGTCCCCGGGTGGAAACGGGTGCTCTGACCGGCGCGGGGTGCTGCTTAGAAGTCGGTGCTCACCCGGGCGATCAGCGCCCGACCCATGCCGGGATTCAACGCGTTGGTCTTAATCCGGCTGAGAAAGTCGGCGTAGGCCTTGTTGAACGCGTTCCGGAGGGTGAGGTCAAACCGGACGGCATGCTGCCCCGTCAGCACTCCAAATCCCGCCCCGAAGTTGAGCAGGGTGTATGCCTGAGATTGATATCCGGCGCCGTCGAACGCCTCGCTGAAGAACTGGGCGTCAGCCGGGTCGAGGCGGCCCTGCCTCGCGTTCGTTTCGCCGCCGACCGAGACATAGGGATCTGTGAACAGCCCGGTGTTGGGCCCCTCGAGCCGAGCGGTGTAGGTGGCTCGGAACGGCGGGATGTTGGGCAGCGGGTTGTCGGTGGTCGTGTTCTGGCCATGAACGTAGTCGGCCGTGCCGTGGAGGTGGAGATAGGACGTTGGGTGAACATCGATCGCACTCTCCAAGCCGAGCAGCGTCGCATCACCTTGCGTAGTCTGGAAGACCTGGAAGCCCGACTCGGGGTCCACTTCGCCCGGCACCGGCTGGGTGAAGATGAAGTCCTGGATGATGTTCGCGAAGCCGCCGACCTCGAGGGAGAGGTTCCGGCTCTGGACCCGCAGCGCCAGATCGGTGTTGAATGACTTCTCGTTCTTGAGATCGGGATTGCCCCGCTCGAAGGCGACGGTGCCCTCGTGGACGCCGTTGGAGAAGAGGTCGAACGCCGAAGGCGCCCGGAAACCGCGCCCGAGGTTGAGCACGATCGCCACTGGATCGACCACGCGATACAGCACGCCGAGATTCGCTGACACCGAGTTGTAGGTGCGGGTCTGGGCGACTACTCCGAGCTCGTCGTCGGCGCTCACGTCGAGATGGCGGTAGTCGTAGCGGCCCCCGGCCGAGAAGCTCCACCGGGCCGCCTCCAGCTGCTCGAATACGTAGGCTCCGAAGTTGTTGACCCGGTTCTCCGGGATCAGCATCTCCTCGCCGAACTTTCCGAAGGTAGTCCGCCAGCCCGACACGCCGATAACGCCCGCGACGTTACCGAGGGGCGCGTGATGAAGCTTCACATCGGCCAGCCAGTTCTGTGACAACAGGCCCAGGGCCACATCCGACGAGGTCTCTTCCTCGAACTCGCGGCGGCGGTTTCGCTCGTAGCTTGCGGTGGCCTCCAGCCGGTTGAGCCCAAGCGGAATGGTGGCATCGATCCGCCCCCGGTGCTCGGCGATCCGCTGTAGCGGCGTGGCGAGCGGGTCTTCGTCGGTCAGCTCGATACGCTCCTGCCGGTAGGTGTAGGTGCCCCTGACCGAGCCCCACGTGCCCCGGTAACCCAGCGCGGCGGAACCGGTGCCCGCGCGGTCACTACTGTTCCAGAGGGTGAAATCGGGTGTCCGGACGTCCGAGCTGGTGTGACCGGACAGAGTGCCGCGGAACCCGAGGCCCCCGCTCGCGCCCTCCACCAGCAAGGCGCCATCCGGCTGGCGATTGTTGCTGTTGTACGAAGCCGAAAAGTTGCCACCAGCGAACGCATGACGCCCGATCGCGTCGGGCAGCTCCTTGGGGACCACGTTGATCACGCCGCCGAGCGCGTCGGAGCCGTACAGCACGCTGGCGGGGCCGCGAATCACCTCAATTCGTTCTGCCTCGCTGGTGCTCACCTGTGGCCCGTGCTCGTCGCCCCACTGTTGGGTCTCGAGCCGGACGCCATCGTCGAGCACCAGCACCCGGTTGGACGTGAGCCCGCGGATCACCGGCTTTCCGATGCCGGGTCCAGTGCTGAGGTTGTGGACTCCGGCCGTTCCCTGGAGGGTCTCGCCCAGCGTGGGCGCTTGCGCGACGCGCAGGTCGGCTCCGCCGAGCACGGTGGTGGGCTGAGGGGAGGTGAGTGGGGTCGTGGCCAGCGGCGTGGCGGTCACCTGCAGTTCGGCGAGCTCGACCACCGAGGGGCGCATGGTGATGTCGAGCGTGACCGGCGCGTTGCGCAGCGTTATCCGCCGGACCTCCGGGGCGTACCCGACCAAAGCGAACGAAATGCTGAACGTGCCGCCGGGCAGATTCGCGAGCTCGTAATGGCCGTCAGCGTCGGTGGTGGCGGTTCGGTTCGCCTCCCCCACGCTGATCCGAACCTCGGCGAGCGGCGCGCTGTCCGGGCCGGTTACCCGGCCGGACAGCGTAGAGGCTGGATCGCCGGGGCCTGCTGCGGCCGCCGGACCGGAAATGGCCGCAAGCGCGACGGCCGCCACCAGCAATGCGTGCATGAGTGTCTCCAGAGCGTGAAGGCCACGCCGCTCGGGCAGGGCCCGAAATGACGGCGACGGATCGGTGACCTACCGGCCGGAGCCGGTCAGCCCTGGAGGATCGGGGGAGCTCGGGAGTGAAGTGGAGCGGGAAGGTCCAGCGCACGGGGCGCCGCAGACGGTGGCGGCGCGGGGCGCCGGAAGGTGAAAGCGATCAGCCGCGGCGCCGACCCCGCGGCCGACTCCGGGCGGGGCACCGGCGCCGCGCGACCCAGCGTGCAGCGGTCGGCGTGGGTTCCGGGCGTGCCACGCGCCTCCCAGCGAACCGCAGCTCGGCGGTTGGCCTGTGACGCCTGGGTGTGGTAGAGCAGCGCGTCCAGCAGCGGCAGGCCCGAGCCGCCGGTCAACAGCACCGCAGCGAGGATTACGACTTTGCAGCGGGTCAGCCAGGGCGCACGCATCGGTGCCAAGATAGCGACAGCTGCCAGGGGAGCAAAGCGAGGGTGGCCGGGCGGCTAGGCCGGCCCGGTCCGGAGCGGGCCCCGGCGCCGGGGACCTTCGACCGGGAGAATGAACCAGAAGGTGCTGCCCTTTCCGAAGATCGACTCCGCGCCGATGGTGCCCCCGTGCAGCTCCACGAAGCGGCGGGAGAGCGCGAGGCCAAGACCGGTTCCCTGTTGGTGCCGGCTGGCCGAGCTGTCGAGCTGACTGAACTCCTGGAACAGCTTCTCCATGTCCTCCGGCCGAATGCCGATGCCGGTGTCCGACACCGCGATCCAGACCGCGGCACGGGCTGCCAGGCGGGACTGTTCGCCCGCCCGGTCGGCAGGGACCGGCAGGGGAGCGTCGGTGCGCACTACGCTGAGCGTGATCTGACCATGATCGGGCGTGAACTTGGAAGCGTTGGAGAGCAGGTTGAACAGAATCTGCCGTATCCTCACCCCGTCGGCCACGATCTGGAGGGAGCCGTCGTCCATCTGGATGTCGCACCGCTGGTGCTTGGCGGTGCGCAGGCTGGCCGTGTCCGCGACCGCTCCCGTGATCGCCTCGCGCACGTCAGTGGCTGCGAGGGCGAGCGTCATCCGGCCGGCCTCGATCTTGGAGAGATCGAGCACGCTGTTGATCAATGCGAGCAGGTGTCGCCCATTACGAAGCACCGCCTCCAGCAGGTCGCGTTGCTCGTGGGGGAGCTCGCCCATCCCACCGGACAGGAGCAGATCGGAGAATCCGATGATCGCGTTGAGCGGCGTCCTGAGCTCGTGCGACATGTTGGCCAGGAACTCGCTCTTCAGGCGGGTCGCCCGCTCGAGCTCCACGTTCTTGGCGGTCAGGTCGCGCTCGTTGCGGCGGATTTCCTCGAAGGTATGCGCCCGGTCCAGTGCCATCACCGCCTGATCGCCCAGGGTCCGCAGCAGCCTGAGATGGTGATCCTCGAAGGCGTGGCCGCCGTGCCGGTTGACTACCCACAGCGTGCCGATCACTACCCCCGCGGAGCGGAGGGGGGCGATCGCACCGGTGCGGATCGGCACATCGAGTCCTGGAATCGGGGCCACGCGGGGGTCTGCCGCCACATCGGCCGAGGCGATCGGCTGGTCATGCTGAACCACCCAGCCGCACAGGGACGATTGGCTGGGGAGGAGGACGCCTTTGGTCGCGGCGAGCACGCCGGCAGTGGCCTCGACCCTGAGAAAGCGACCCTCCTCCACGAGTAACGTGATGGCCGCGCCTTCCGCGCCCAGCAGGTCGGCCGCCCCGGCGGCGACGGCCTGGAACAGGTTCGGCAGGGTGACGTCCCGAAGCATCACGGCGCTGAGCTGGCTCAGCCGCTCACCGCGGCGCAGGGCGATGAACGTGAGTCCGGTCGTGATCAGGGGGAGCGCGATGCCGAGCCAGTGGTCGTGGAACGCGAAGTATACGCCGAGCCAGCCGCACACCACCGCCCCGGCGGTGACGTACGCGGGGACGTACAACCGCTGCCACGCGGGGCGACGCTCGGTCATGGGTTGGTGGGGCGAATGTCGAGCTCGCTCACGAGGGCACGATCGGGGAGCTCGAGGGCATGCACGATGGTCGCGGCGACGTCCTCCGGGCGCAGAATCTTGGTAGGATCGGCCTTGAGCAGGGGCTGGTCGCGGAGCATCCCGGTGTCCACCGAGCCGGGACAGATAGCAATGACCCGAATGTCGTCCTTCCGGGCTTCCAGCATGAGCGACTTACTAAACCCGAGAACGGCGTGCTTGGAGGCGGTATAGGCGGTGCCGCCCACGAAACCGTTGCGTCCGGCCAGGCTGGCGACGTTGACTATGGCGCCGCGCCGCCGGCGCCGCATCTCAGGCAGGACTTCGCGGGTCATCAGATACAGGCTGCGGAGATTGGTCGTCATGGTGTGATCCCAATCGGCCAGGGTCAACTGCTCGAACGGCTTGGCGATCAGGATACCGGCGTTGTTGATCAGCGCGTCCACCGCACCCAGCGTATCCACGACATGCTTGACCGCGGCCCTGGCGTCCCGCTCATCGCCGACATCGGCCGGGCGCCCGGACGCGCGAATGCCCGCCTCGGCCAGCTGGGCGAGCAGGGCCTCGACCTTGTCGGGAGTCCGGGCGCAGCAGCCGACCTGCCAACCGGCGCGGCCCAGCGCGAAGGCGGTGGCACGGCCGATGCCGTCGGTCGCGCCGGAAACGAGAGCGATACGGGTGGCGGCCATCGCTGCAATTATAGATCGGTCAGCGGGCGGTCCGCAGCGCCGCCACCTCGCGCTGCAGGTGATCGAGCCGTTCCATCAGGGTCCGATGATAGCGCTCCGCCGCGTCCGGATGGCGGGCGCGAAAGTAGATGGTGCCATTGGGATAGAGCATCGCGCTTTCGATCTCGCCCAGCGTGTCGAAGCCACGCTCGTGCGCCTTCGCCACCAGCTCGCCCGCGTTGATGTGGAACCGGCGGAGCTCCTCCTCGGCGAGCCGGCCGCCGTGGATGAGCGGGACGTCCTGGTCGGTGTCGAAGAGGCGGTCCTGCGAGGGGCCCCGATAGTACCGCCGGACCAGGACGGCGTTGATCGCGAGCAGCCCAACTGCACCAACCAGCCCGCCCAGCAGCGAGGTGTCTTCGCCGATGATGGCGTTCTGCACCGTGTTGGAGAGCGTGAGCAGCACGACGAAGTCGAAGGGATTGAGCTGCGCCAGCATGCGCTTGCCAAAGTGACGCAGCACGAAGACGAGGAAGAGATAGACCGCCGCGGGCCGCAGGAGCTTCTCCAGCCAGTGGACCCAGTCGTTGGCCATCTCCGGCGATCCCAGCTGCACCAGGTCCCGCCACAGGCTCGCGAAATGCGGTTCCATGGGGTCGGGTCCTCCCGCGATTAGGTTGCGTTGAATGTCGCTGCCGCTCGCCCATCCGATTGTACGGCCCAATGCCGGGGGCCGAAAGCCGGACGCGCCCCATCCCAGCTGGGGCGAGCGGCTCCGGGCGCTGCGGCATCTGCGGACGCTGCTCCAGTTGGTCTGGAGCACCGAGCCGCGCTATGTCGTCGGGATTCTCGCTCTGCGGGTGGTGCGCGCCGGCGTACCGGTGGCGGTCTTGTGGGTCGGCAAGCTGATCGTCGACCAGGTGGTCGCGGCCATCGCCGAGCGCCGGGTGCCGTGGGCCCAGCTGGGCATCCTCCTGGCGATCGAGTTCGGGATCGCGGTCGTGGGCGAAGGGCTTTCGCGCGTCTCCGCCCTGCTCGAAAGCCTGCTGGGCGACCTGTTCGCGAACCGCACCAGCGTGGATCTGATGCGGCACGCCGCCACGTTGGATCTGGAGCAATTCGAGGATGCCGACCTCTACGACAAGCTGGAGCGGGCTCGCCGGCAGACCGTCAACCGCATCGGCCTGTTCACCATGCTGCTCGCCACCCTGCAGGACCTGATCACTCTGGTCACCCTGTCGGCCGCGCTGGTGGCATACGTGCCCTGGCTGCTCGCCCTGCTCGCCGTCGCCGTGGTGCCTTCGCTGCTGGGTGAAACGCACTTCGCATCGCTCGGCTACTCACTGCTCTACTCGTGGACCCCGGAGCGGCGGCTGCTCGATTACCTGCGGTACGTCGGGGCGAGCGACGTCTCGGCCAAAGAGGTGAAGCTGTTCGGGCTGTCCGATTTCCTGGTGGGCCGCTACGACCGGCTGAGCCGGGAGTTCTACGAGGCCAACAAGGCCCTCGCCATCCGGCGGAGCCTGGTCTCGAGCCTGCTCGCGACCGTCGGCACGCTTGGCTATTACGGCGCCTACGTCGTCATCATCTATCTCACGGTCATCGGCCATCGGGGACCGGCCGGGGTCTTCACGATCGGGGTCCTGACCTTCCTCACGGGGTCGTTCCGCCAAAGCCGCGATCTGATCCAGCGCGTGCTGCTCTCCCTTACGCAGGTGTTCGAGCAGAGCCTCTATCTCGACGATCTCTTCAGCTTTCTTGCGCTCGAGCCACGGGTCCGAAGCCAGCCGGGGGCGCGGTCTGTGCCGCTGCCGATTCGCCACGGACTGGTATTCGAGGATGTCGGATTCCGGTATCCAGGATCGGAGACGTGGGCCGTGCGCCACCTCGAGTTTGGGCTTCGGCCGGGAGAGCGGATTGCGCTGGTCGGGGAGAACGGGGCCGGCAAGACGACGCTGGCGAAGCTGCTGGTGCGGCTCTACGACCCGACGGAGGGGCGGATCCTGCTGGACGGGGTAGACCTGCGGGAGTACGACATCGACAGCCTCCGGCGCAATGTCGGCGTCATCTTCCAGGACTTCGTCCGTTACGACCTGATCATGCGGGAGAACATCGCGGTGGGAAACATCGAGCAGCGCGAGGACGAGCCGCGCCTGCTGAGCGCGGCGGAGCGCAGTCTCGCCGACTCCGTCGCGCGGCGGCTGACCGGCCGGTACGACCAGATGCTCGGCCGCCGGTTCGAGGGTGGGGTGGAGCTCTCCGGCGGCGAGTGGCAGAAGGTCGCTCTGGCCCGGGCCTACATGCGCGACGCGCAGATACTGATTCTCGACGAGCCCACCGCTGCGCTGGACGCGCGGGCCGAATACCAGGTGTTCCTCCGATTCTCCGAGCTCACGGCAGGGAAGA
>JBIOTT010000246.1:0-3064 GCA_044866195.1 Gemmatimonadales bacterium | reverse complement strand
GCAGCCGTCCGGGCGACGCTTGGTCTGCCGGCCGAAGCTCAGATCGAATGGCTCTCGCCCATTAGGAAAGATGGGTTCGCTGAGTACCGTGACATGGCCGCGCTCCGAAAAGTTGGAGGACCGGTCGTTGACAATGCAACTGACCATGGGCGCGGCGCTGTTCGGTACCTCGTTGCACGCACAGGATGACGCCCTCCATGGCGGAGGACAGCAAGCTGTGCCGTGCCGGTCTCTTGCCATCTCCGCGCCGAGGACCCCATCCTATGGGTATGGCGGTACCGATCTACTTCACGGCCGACATGGTGCGTGCGCTCCCGGACGACGGGAACCGCTACGAGGTGGTGCGCGGGGAACTGCTGGTGACCCCCGCGCCCAGGCTTTGGCACCAGGAGGTCGCGGGCCGTTTGTACAGGACTCTGAGCAGCTACCTGGAGCGAGAGCCGATCGGACACGCTCTGCAGTCGCCGGCCGACATCTCATGGTCGCCGGACACGCTCGTCCAGCCCGACATCTTCGTGGTGCCGCTTGCGCAGGCACGCACCCTGGACTGGTCCCGCATCACGACGCTCCTGCTCGTGGCCGAGGTGCTGAGTCCGTCCTCACACCGCGCCGACCGCTTCACCAAGCGGCTGGAATACCAGCGGCATGAGGTGCTGGCCTACTGGATCGTCGATGCCGACGAGCGGCGGGTCGAGGTCTGGACTCCCCGCGACAGCCTCCCAGTCTTCGAGCAGCAGCGTCTCGTCTGGCACCCAGCGGGCGCTGGGCGGCGGCTCGAGATCGACCTCGCCGAACTCTTCAAGCCACTCTAATATCGGGGCCGCCGCGTGACCCGCCGCGCCACCGCGAGCCCCAAGATCCAGCGGTGGATCGACCTCATCGCAGCCTTGCTGCTCCGGCACTACCCCATCTCGTTCGAGGAACTGGTCTCGCAGGTCCCCGCCTACCAGGCGACCAAGTCACCGGAGGCTCGGCGCCGGACCTTCGAGCGCGACAAGGACGAGCTCCGGGGCTACGGCGTCCCCATCGACACTCGGCGCGACCCCAACGGCGAGGTCATCGGCTACCGCCTCGATCGGCGGCAGTTCTATCTCCCCTATCTCGCGCTCCAGCTTCAGGGCCGGCCTGCCGCCGGCCGGAAGCTGGCGAAAGACGGCTATCGCGATCTCGCGAGCCTCGCCTTCGACCCGGACGAGCTGGCCGCCATCGCCGACGCCGCGGCCCTGGTGCGGGATGTCGGCGATCCGGTCCTGGCCGACGCAGCCGGGTCCGCCATGCGGAAGCTTGCCTTTGACCTCCCGGTGGACTCGGTCCGCACCGACGACGACCTCCACGTGGTGCGGCCTCGACGAGAGCCCGATCCCGAAGTGTTCGAGCGGCTCACCGATGCGCTCGAGCGGCGAAAGCTGGTCTCGTTCGCCTACCACGCGATCGGCCGGGACGAGACCCGCCGCCGCACGGTCGAGCCTTGGGGGCTCTTCTTCCTGGGCCAGCACTGGTACCTCGGCGGCAGGGATACCGAGGCCGATGGGCTCCGGAACTTCAGGTTGAGCCGCATGAGCCAAGTCGAGGTGAACCCGAAGCGGGCGCAGTCGGCTGATTTCGCGATTCCCGCCGACTTCCGGCTGCGGGAGCACGCTCGTTCCCGGGAAGCCTGGGCGCTGGGCGACGCTGGACTGCTCGAGGCCGTCGTCGAGGTGCGCGCCGGTCGCGGCGCCGCTCGACCCGCCGAGCAGTTCGGTGCCCCGGTTGAGGGGCATCCCAATCGCCGGCGGTTCGAGGTCCGGCGGCTCGACGCGTTCGCCCGCTGGCTGCTCTCGTTCGGGGGCGACCTGAGGCCGCTCGCGCCCGCCGAGCTGGTCGAGGCGTTCGACACCCTGGCCCGGGTGACCGCGGCCGTATACGGGGACGGAAAGCCCGATGCCTGACACGGCGGCGGCCCAGCTCACCCGGCTGCTTCATCTCATCCCCACCATCGCGGATGGGGAGGAGCACTCGCTCACTGAGGTGGCCCGGCGGGCGGGCATCGACCGGAAGACGCTCCAGCTGGACCTCCGCGCCATCTCCGAGCGGTTTGACGATCCGGCGGGTTTCGTCGAGGGAGTCCAGATCTATCTCGAGCCGGAGCGGGTCTCGCTCGTGTCGAGCGTGTTCCAGCGCCCGATGCGGCTCACCCGGGCGGAGCTGTGCGGGCTCGAGCTGGGCCTCGCCGTGCTCGAGCGCCAACGCGGGCCGGACGAACAGGGCACCATAGCCCGCGCCCGCGCCCGGCTGCGCGATCTCATCTCGACCTTGCCCAAGGACTGGGATCCCGAGCTGCATCAGGGCGAGTTGGGTGGCGAGGTCGACGTCCGGCACCTGCGCGCGCTTCAGCTCGCCCGGCGCCGGCGTCGCAAGGTGCGGATCGCCTATCAGAAGTCGGGCGCCGACCGGCCCGAGTGGCGGACGGTGTGTCCCTACCTGCTCGCGTTCACCAGCGGCCGGTGGTATCTGGTCGCGAGCTGCGAGCCGAGGGTGGGGATCCGCATCTTCCGGCTGGATCGGGTGGACGCGGTCGAGACGCTGGAGCAGGGCTTCGCGGTCCCGGAGTCGTTTTCGGCGGAACAGTATGTGTTCGAGGGGAAGGCGTTCTACGCGGAGCAGCCGGAGACGCTCCGGGTGCGCTACGGGCCTGCGATCGCGCGGTGGATCGCCGAGCGGGAAGGGAAGCAGCCCGACGCCGACGGCTCCGTTACAATCGACCATCCACTGGCGGACGCCGAGTGGGCGGTGCGCCACGTGCTCCAGTATGGGCCGGAGGCCGAAGTATTGGAGCCGGAGGGTGTGCGGGAGAAGATCAGGAGCCGGCTGGCCGAGCTTACTGGTCCAGGGCTTCCACAAAAAGGGAAGTGAGGTCGATCTCGAGGGGTGGTAACTCCGGGGAAGGTTGCCACGGCAGATGCTCGGCCAGGATCTCCGGCCGCTGGTCGCTCGGGCGCCACAGCTCCACGAGCCGAGCATCGAGGTCCACGATCCAGTACTCGGGCACCCCGTGCCGCTGGTACCGGCGCCGCTTGACTCGGCG
>JBIOTT010000245.1:0-4351 GCA_044866195.1 Gemmatimonadales bacterium | reverse complement strand
AGGTGGACCAGACTCATCGGCCGGTCGGGCTCGATGGCCAGGGCTCGCTGGAACTCCGCGGCGGCTGCGGGAGCATCGTCGAGCAGCCGCAGATTCATGCCGAGCTCGTGATGAGCTTCCGCGTTGGCCGAATCGAGATCGGCAGCGCGCTGGAGTGCCTCCCGGACGCCCGCGAACGTGCGTGGGTTTCGGAACCGCAGCAGCGAACCTCTGGCCAGCCAGCCGTCGGCCAGGGCCGGATCGAGCCGGACGGCGCGCTCGGCTGCCTGCCACCCGCGAGACAGGAGGCTCTCCCGTGAGAGCCCCTCGTACGTCCACCCCCAGTCGAGGGCCAGCACGTACGCATGGGCCAGCTTTGCGAAGGCCAGGGCCGAGCTCGGGTCGAGCCGGGTGGCCCCGGCATACGCCTCAAGCGCCCGAGCCAGACTGCGCGGGTTTCGTTGGGCCAGATAGTAGTTGCCCCGGAGCAGCCGATCGTGGGCGGCCGGGTTCAGCACCGGAGCGGTCCGATGGGGGATGGTCTGGGGCAGCAATTGGCCCACCACGGCTCGCGCGACATCGAGGGCGATCTCGTCCTGCAGCGACATGAGGTCTGCCGGCGCCCGATCGTAGCTCCGATTCCAGCGGCGTACCCCGTCGGCCACATCGACCAGTCGGACCGAAACCCGCACCCGCTCGCCGATCCTCCGCACGCTTCCCTCCACGAGGTGACCGAAATCCAGCGCCCGGGCATGGGCCAGGACGTCGGCGGTATCGGCGCGCTCGAGACGCTCCACCGAGCTGCGACTTCCCACCCTGAGCTTGGGGAAGTCGCCCAGCCGAGAGGCGATCTCTTCGCTGATGCCCCGCGCCAGGTACGCGTCGGCGGTATCGGGCGAGAGGTTCGCGAAGGAGAGAACGGCCAGCCGGTCCTGCGCCGGCCCGGCCGCCGCCGGAACGTTTCCGGCTCGGCGGATCTCGACGTTGTCGGTGATCCACCAGAAGCTGGCCGCCGCGAGCAGAGCGGTTGCGAGGAGCACGACGGGACGGCGCGATCTCCGCCGGGGCGCCTGCGCAACCACCGCGGTTGCCGTCACTGCCTGGGCCAGCGCGTCGGCGAATTGCCGAGCCGTGGCGTAGCGGTCGGCCGGCACCTTGGCGAGCGCCTGGAGCACAACCCGCTCCACAGCCTCGGGCACGGCGCTCCGGACCGTGCGAACGCGGGGCACCGCATCCACTGAATGCCGGGCCATGACGGCCTGGGCGGTCGCCCCAGTGAAAGGCGGCGTGCCGGTCAGCATCTCGTAGAGCACACAGCCGAGGGAGTAGATGTCGGAGCGCGCGTCAAGCTGGGCGGTCCCTGAGGCCTGTTCGGGGCTCATGTACCGCGGAGTACCGAGCGCCATGCCGGTCTCGGTCAGCCGGTCTCGCCCGGCCGCGCTTACCGCCCGCGCGATCCCGAAGTCGGCGACGACCGCGTGCCCTCCCTCCAGCAGGATGTTTTCGGGCTTGATGTCGCGGTGGATCACTCCCTGGGAGTGGGCCGCGTCCAGCGCGTCCGCGACCTCGCGGGCGAGTCGGATCGCGTCCTCCAGGGGGAGCTGTTTCTCGCGCTCGATCCGCGCCCGCAGCGACTCGCCCGCGACATAAGGCATGACGTAGTAGAAGACCCCGGAGCCGTCGGCCAGCTGCCCTGAGTCGTAGAGCGGCAGGATGTGGGGATGACGGAGGTGAGCGGCGACGTCGATCTCGCGAAGGAAGCGCTCGGGCCCGAGCGCGGCCGTCAGGTCGGGCCGGAGCACCTTCAGCGCAACGGGACGGCGGTGTTTGAGATCTTCGGCCAGGTAGACCGTCGCCATCCCGCCGCGGCCGAGCTCGCGCTCGAGGCGGTACCGGTCGGCGAGGCCGGCCCGAAGGCGATCGGCGATGTCAGTCACGGGAAGGCGATGGGTACCCCCCTACGCTACAACGGCCGCAGCGGGAGGGCTACCCTCTGGCGCGCTCCCCTGGAGCTCCCGCCCTGAGCTCTTTGGCAGTGGGCGGTTTAGCAAGTCGTGAGGCTGGTGGGCGTTCAGCGCGCGAGCTGGAAGCGCTCGAAGCGGTGCAAGGCTTCTTCGATCTGCTTCTTGCGCCGCCGGCGCGGGCCGTTGCCGACCCAGGTCCACTGCTGCACCAGCAGCTTCTGCCGCTCGCGATCGGTCTTGAGATCGATGGCGGCGACGATCTGGTCTCCCAGGAGCACGGGCAGGGCAAAGTAGCCGAACACCCGCTTCTGCCTGGGGACGTACGCCTCGAAGCGGTGCTCGTAGTCGAAGAAGAGCTGCAGCCGTTTCCGCTGATGGACCAGCGGGTCGAAGGGAGACAGGATGTGGACCAGCTCCCCGGCCCCATCGCGCGGGGCATCGAGCACCTCGGGCCGAGCCCAGTGCTCCAGCTTTCCTGCGCCCTCGAGCTGGACGGGCGCCAGCTCCTTGCGGCGCACTCTGGCCTCGATCAGCCGCCGCATGGCCGGCTTGCGCGCGGGGTCGAGATAGCAGGCCGATTCGAGGCTCACGACGCCCTGCGATCGGAGCGCGCGGTCGAGCAGGTAGTTCAGGATCTCGCTCTCCGGCGCGGCCCGGGGCAGCCGTGCCCAACCGAAGTGCCGGTTCATCAGCTCGTAGGTCTTCAGCATGCCGGTCCGCTGGCTGATGGTCACCTGGCCGCGGTAGAAGGCCAGCTGCAGCGCCCGCTTCGACGGCTTGCGGCTGGCCCAGAGGTGGTCCTTTTCTATCAGCACGTCGTCTTCGATATCGCGGATGGTGAGCGCGCCCTCTCTTCGGAGGAGGCTCAGCACTCGGCGCAGGTCCGTCTCCTTCACCGCGGTGAACCAGACGCTCCGGCGGTGCCAGTATCGCTTCATGGCGCTGACGTAGAACCGCATGTCCCCGATCGGCAGGTAGGACAGCGCGTGAGTCCAGTACTCGAAGACCGTCTTGTCGACGGTCTGCGCCTGGCGCAGGTGATCGCGTTGGTAGGTCGGAATGCGGGTGTAGAGAATGTGGTGATGGCAGCGCTCGATCACGTTGATGGTGTCGATCTGCACGTAGCCCAGATGCTCCACCGCGGTGCGGGTGGCCTCGGGGCCGTCGCCGAACGGGGCGGGCTGGTCGAGCCGTTGGGCGCGCAGCCAGATGCGTTTGGCGTGGGACTTGGTGAGGGGGAAGGGTGCAATGGCCATACCGTAGATCAAAAATACGCCGGCCAACCCTCAGCGGGTTTCACGATACGGCGCTCGCGCAGGGCAGGAGTTCCGGCGGGGCGCTGCAGAGGAATTCGCGCTCTCGCCAGGACGAGGGCTCCTTGGGGCGCTGCAGAGCGCGACCGCCGGAACCCGGGGCTCCGGCTGGAAGGCTCCGCGTTAAAGCGTGGGCCCCGGTTTCCGACGCGCGCTCTGACGCGCCCTACGGAGCCCCCGCCCTGGCGACTCGCGCTAGGACGCGCGCGCTCTGACGCGCTCCCTTGGAGCTCCCGCTCTGGCGACTCGTGCCCTGCGCCGCCTCGATCGGAGGAGGCTACCGCCGTGTCTTCGAAGCGGCCCGCCGAGGGCGCCTGCGGACACGGCTCCTACGGAAAAGCCGGTCGGCGCCTGGGGGCAAGGTGAGCATTTGGAAGTACTCGGCAGGAAACAGATAGTCTTCGCCGCTCTCATCGGCCACGCGGATCTGACCGTGCGATTCGGCGTCCGAATCGGGCCAAACCTCGTAAACCTTGCGCCGGACGAGATCGACGTTGTCGTATTCGCCCGCATCGATGCATAGTGCGTAGCGACGCGCTGTTGGTGGGGGCGGCTTCCTTCTCATCGATCTCATCGGTCGAGGTAGCGTTTGATCTTCATGTTCCGCCTGCCGATCCCGGTGGCTTGGTACCAATGTAGTTCGGCGAACCGCATCGTACCATCGCGGAGCCGCACCAGGCGCAGCCGGACTTCTTTCGCCGGCGGCCGGGTCCGTGCTGCTTAGTACGCCTAACAAAACCGTCGCGTAAGCAGCCAAGGAAGCAGAATAGGAGCCATGGAGGAGGGTGCCATGGCGAAGGAACTGTTGCCTGATGCGTTGTGGGCGCGGATCGCGCCGCTGCTCCCGCCGGAGCCGCCGAAGCCCAAGGGCGGACGGCCCCGGGTGTCGGACCGGGCGGCGCTGACGGGGATCCTGTTCGTGCTGAAGACGGGCATCCCCTGGGAGTACTTGCCTGCCGAGATGGGGTGTGGGAGCGGGATGACGTGCTGGCGCAGGCTGCGAGACTGGTACCAAGCGGGCGTCTGGCGCAGGCTGCACCAGGTGCTTCTCGAAGAGCTGGCCCAGGCCGATCGCATCGACTGGGACCGGGCCGC
>JBIOTT010000244.1:0-5165 GCA_044866195.1 Gemmatimonadales bacterium | reverse complement strand
CGCATTGCAGATAGCCGGAGCCGTCGCGCAGGACCAGAAAGGCTATTTTCCCGCTGGAGCGGGTGGTCAGCACCCATCCCTGGACGGTGACCGTGGCGCCCACGTGGTGTTGGAGATCAGCGATCTGGACCGGCTGCATCGACGCGTTAACTCGAGTGGTTCAGGGACGACAACGGGGAGGGTACAGTCTATTCACCGCCGAGGAACGCGTCAAACAGGGGTTTCAACGCACCAGACCGGTCGCGCGTATGCGATCCGAGGCATACGCTTCCGCAACCGGCCGGCGGCCGAGATGAGGGCATGCGCATGACGCACACTGGAATGCACGCACCCCCCGGCCTGCTCGCCGATGCGGCGCGGTAGCACGATCGTGGCGACCGGCCTTGCGTTGCTCCTCGGCCAATCGCTCCGGGCGCAGACGCCCAGCGTTACGCTGGAGGAGGCGATCCGGCTGGCCGAACAGGTGCAGCCGTCGGTGGTGCAGGCCCGGGGCCAGGTCCAGACCGCCGGCGCGGAGCTCCGGAACGCCAAGGGCGCCTACCTGCCGACGCTCGCTCTCACCGGCATCGGGTCGGAGTCGTACAGCGGCTTACGCAGCCGGGTCGACCCCACCACCAATCAGATCGTGGGGCAAAACTGGACTGGAAGCGTCGGCACGACGCTTTCATCCAGCATCGACCTGTTCACCGGCTTTCAGCGGCGGGCGCAGACCCGGGCCGCCCGGGCCAATACGGAGGCCGCGAGCGCCGGCCTGGTGAATGTCCGGTATCAGCAACGGCTCACGACAACCAATCAGTTTTTCGACGCGCTCTCGGCCGCCCAGCTCGTCACCGTGCGGCAGGCGAGCGTCCGGGAGGCCGAGGAGCAGCTGCGCGCGGCCATCGCGAAGCTGCGGGTGGGCACCGCCACCCGGGCCGACACCCTCACGTCGCGGGTGAACCTGGGAACGGCCCAGGTGAATCTGGCCACCGCCCAGAGTGATCTTGCCGCGGCCGAGGCGGGGCTCGCCCACTTGATCGGGCGCAGTGGCCGGGTCGCCGCGCTGGACGATTCGAGCTTCTATCATCTTCCGATGATCGACACGACAGCGCTGCGCACGGAGGCCCTGCAGCAATCCCCCCAGGTTCAGGAGGCGCTGGCCAATGCCCGGGCTGCCCGCGCTTCGGTCTCGGCCGCGAAGGCCAACTACTGGCCGACCCTTTCGCTGGGCGCATCGACCGGCTTGAGTGCCACCCAAGGGACTGGAACCGGCCTTACCAACAGCACCAGATTCAGCCTCCAGCTCAGCTGGAATATCTTCGACGGCTTTGCGCGGGAGGCGCAGATCGTCACTCAACAGAGCAATGCCGAACTGGCCGAGGCGCTGGCGTCGGATGACGCCCGGGCGGTCGACGCCGGGGTCACCACCTATCTGGCGCAGCTGGAAGCGGCTCGCACCAGCGTGGCCATCACCCAAACCAGCGTCGCGGCGGGCGAGGAGAACCTGCGAGTGTTGCGGGCGCGATACCAGCAGGGCGTGGCGACGATCGTTGACCTGCTCACCGCACAAACGACGCTCGACCAGGCCAAGGTGGACGCCGTGAACGCGCGGTTCGACTACCTGCGGGCCAAGGCTCAGATCGAGGCCATCGTGGGGCACGCCCTGTGAAGCGGGCGCTGGTGGGTGTGCTGCTGGCCGCGCTGGCCGTCGGGTGCAAGAAGGCCCCGGCGGCGCCGGTATACGAGACCATCCCGGTCGAGCGGAGGGACATCATCGTCTCGGCGCGGGCCACCGGGACGATTCAGGCCGACACCACCGTGGAGGTGAAGACCCGAGCCTCGGGAGAGGTCCTGCAGCTCAAGGTGGAGACCGGGCAAGTGGTGCGGCGCGGCACCTTGCTGATGCAGATCGACCCGCGACTCTCCCGTAACGCCGTCGCGCAGGCGGAGGCGAGCCTCGAGGCGGCCAGGGTGCAGCAGCGCAACGCCGAGATTCAGAAGCGGCGGTCCGATAGTCTGCTGGCGGCGCAAGCGATCACGGTGCAGGAGCACGATCAGGACGTGCTGGCCTACGCCAATGCAAAGGCGGCCCAGGTCGGAGCCGAAGTCACGTTGGAGAACAACCGGATCAATCTTCAGGACGCCGACGTGCAGGCCCCGATCACCGGCACGATCATCGAAATCGACGTCTCCCGGGGTCAGGTCATCGCGTCGGCCACGTCCAACGTGGGCGGCGGTACGACGCTGCTCAAGATGGCGGACCTCAATCTGGTACAGGTCTCGACCCCGATTGACGAGACTGACATCGGCAAGATTCAGCCGGGCCAGCGGGCCTCGGTGACGGTTGACGCCTATCCCAACCACCCGTTTCAGGGCACCGTGCTCAAGATCGAGCCCAAAGACACGGTCCAGCAGAACGTGACGATGTTTCCTGTTCGGGTGCGCATCGACAACCGGGACGGCCTGCTCCGGCCCGGGATGAACGCAGACGTGGAGATCCACGTCGGCCAGGCACGCCAGGTCCTCGCAGTTCCCAGCGCCGCCCTCCGCACCCCGCGCGATGTCGCCTCGGCGGCCCAGGTGCTCGGGCTCGATCCGCAGGCGGTGCAGATGCAAATCCGGGAGCAGTCAGCCCAGCTTTCCGACAGCGCCGGCGGCATCCAATTGGGCGGCCGCGCGCCGGGGGTGCCGTCGGCCGGCGAGGGCACCACCCTGCCGGCCGGGCGGGACTCGACCCGCCTGCGCTCCCGCAACCCGGTCGACACCGGTACCGCGCGCCAGGCGCGCCGGCGCGCTCTCGACGCGCTCACCGGCGGACGCTGGATCGTCTTCGTGCGGCGCGGCGGCAGGCCCACGCCCACCTGGGTCCAAACCGGACTCACCGACCTGGACTACAGTGAAGTGCTCAGCGGCCTCACCCTGGGCGACTCGGTCTACATCCTGCCGAGTGCCAGCCTGGTGCAGTCACAGCAGCAGTTCCGGGAGCGGATCACAAACATCACCGGGGGCGGCGGGCTTCCCGGCATGCGACAGCAGGGCGGCTCCGGCACCGGAACCGGGGCCGGGGCCGGCTCACGACAACGGCAATAACATGCTGCTCCCAGGCGAAACCATCGCGACCGCCTTGCAGTCGATCCGGGCAAACCTGCTTCGGGCCGGCCTCACCGCCCTCGGTATCATCATCGGAGTTGGCGCCCTGATCGCGATGGTCGCACTCGGCAGCGGAGCCCAGAAAGCGGTGGAGGCCAGCATCAGCGCGCTGGGGACCAACCTGCTCCGGATCTTTCCGGGACAAAGCTTTCAGGGTGGGGTTGCCAGCGCTAACCGGGTGAGCCTCACGCTGGACGACGCGCAGGCGCTCGAGCGCGACGGCCGGCTCTTTTCGGCGGTTGTCCCGGAGCTTCAGCAGCAGGTTCAGGTCAAGCTGAACAGCCGCAACGCCAACCTGGCTGTCATCGGCACCACCGCGAACTACACGGCGGTACAGAACTCCACGATCAAGTATGGACGCATGTTCACGGCGGGAGACGACGCCTCGCGCCAGCGCTACGCCGTGATCGGCGCGTCGGTGCCCGACCTGCTGGGCGCCAACCAGGCCGCCATCATCGGGCAGGAGATCCAGATTGCTGGTGTGGGGTTCGAGGTGATCGGCGTGCTGGCCGAGAAGGGCTCGTCAGGATCGTTCGTCAACGTCGACGAGCAGGTCCTGGTCCCGCTGCAGACGGCCCGCTACCGCCTGTTCGGCACCGACCGACTCCGCGCGCTCACGGTCCAGGTCACACCGGGCATTCCGCTCGAGCGGGGAATGGTGGACATCGAGCGGGTGCTGCGGCGGGAGCACAAGATCCGGCCCGGCGCGGACAACGACTTCCAGATCCGCAACCAGCAGGACATCCTCTCGACCCAGCAGCAGGCAACCCAGGTGTTCACCTATCTGCTGGCGGGTATCGCGGCGGTGAGCCTTCTGGTCGGGGGGATCGGCATCATGAACATCATGCTGGTCTCGGTCACCGAACGCACCCGCGAGATCGGGGTCCGCATGGCGCTGGGCGCGAGCCGGCGCAACATCATGCTTCAGTTCCTGATCGAAGCGTTGGTGCTCTGCACCCTCGGCGGCGTGCTGGGCATTCTGCTCGGCGTTGGAGTGGCGCAGGCGGCGAGCCTGTTCCTGCACTGGAACACGCTGGTGTCGCCAGAATCAGTAGTGCTGGCCTTCGGATTCAGCGCCGGCGTGGGTGTGATCTTCGGCCTCTGGCCGGCGCGGCGGGCGGCCCGGCTGGACCCGATCGAAGCGCTGCGGTACGAGTAGGCGGACGGGCGGACGGGCGGACCGAGGATAGCGCGCGAACAGCTGGCATGGGTGGCCCGAACGGCGTGTCAGTGCGGGGGGCACGGCTGAGACGCGTTGCCCATGCGTCCGTCCGCCTGTCCGCCTGTCCGCCTACCCGCCTGTCCGCCTACCCGACCCGAAACAGCTCCACCGCCCGCGGATACCGCGCCACCGCCCGCTCCCGCAGCGACCGGTTCTCCGCCCGCTGCAGCGCGGGATCCCGCTCCAGCAGCTCGGCGGCGAGCTCGCGGGCCCGCATCAGGAGATCGGTGTCGTCGGGCAACCGGGCGTGCCGCACCTCCACCCCGCCCGACTGGCGAGCGCCGATCAGGTCGCCCATCCCCCGCTCTGCCAGGTCCAGCTCGGCAATGCGGAAGCCGTCCTCGGTCTCCGCGAACGCCTTGAGCCGGTCGGGCACCGACCCGTCCGCCAAGAGGATGCAGTAGCCACCCCCCGCCCCCCGTCCGATCCGGCCCCGAAGCTGATGCAGCTGAGCCAGCCCGAAGCGATCGGGATGCTCGATCAGCATGATCGTGGCATTCGGCACGTCGATTCCCACTTCGATCACCGTCGTCGCGACGAGCAGCTGGATCTCACCCGCACGGAACCGGCGCATCACGTCGTCGCGCTCGTCGGCCTTGAGCCGCCCGTGCACCAGCCCGATCTCTAGCGCCGGCCAGCGGCCCCGCAGGCTCTCGGCCATGGTGGTCGCCGCACGCAGGTCGGCCCGCTCGGACTCCTCGATGACTGGCAGCACGACGTATGCCTGTCGCCCGGCAGCGCACTCCTGCTCCAGAAAGGCCAGCACCCGCTCCCGCTGGTTCGCCGTGCGCACTGCAGTGCGCACCTCGCCTCG
>JBIOTT010000243.1:0-2425 GCA_044866195.1 Gemmatimonadales bacterium | reverse complement strand
TCCCCGTGGGGTCCTGCGCCCATCGGGGCGCCCGGATTGCCGGCGGGCGAGCGCTAACCCCAAGCCCAGTCGCGCGAACAGCCAATGCATCGCAGCTGGCACGCTTGCTGCCCCGCTCTCGCGGCCGATTCCGAGTCAATCAGCTTCCCCGGCCCACGAGGACCCCATGCCCCCCGAAGGCACGAGCTTGCCCACACCGCTGCGCTTCGATGACGCAGCTCCGGCCGAGACCGCTGCGCCACCGGCCTGTAGCCAGTGCAGCGCGCCCATCGGCACCGCCTACTACGAGCTCGGTGGGAACGTGGTCTGCTCGGCCTGCAAAGGACGGCTCGAGGCGGAGCTCGCGGGTGGCTCCGGAACGGCCAGGTTCCTCAAGGCATCCGGTCTCGGGTTCGGAGCCGCCCTGCTCGGCGCCGGGATCTACTACGCCATCCTGGCCCTGACCGGGTACGAAGTCGGATTGGTCGCCATTCTGGTGGGCTGGCTGGTGGGACTCGGGGTGCACCGGGGGGCCGGCGGGCGCGGCGGATGGGCCTATCAGACGCTCGCGGTGGGGCTGACCTACTTCGCCATCGTGAGCACCTACATCCCGATGATAGTGAAAGAGCTGAAGGACAATCCACCGGCGGCAGCCGCCTCGGCGCCGCCTTCGCAGGCGACGGTGCCCGCGGAGCCCGCTACGACCAACGAGGCAACGCCCGCCGCCGCTGCGCCTTCCGCCGCGAGCGTGCGCTCCGAGCCGGTCTCGCTGGGCGACGTGGTGCTGGCAGTCGGTGGCTTGCTTCTCATCGCAGCGGCGGCGCCGTTCCTGGCGGGCATTCAGAATGTCCTTGGAATCCTGATCATCTCGTTCGGCCTGTATCAGGCCTGGAAGATGAATCGCCGAGCCGTGCTGGCATTCACCGGACCGTACGCGATCGGCGCCGCGGGCGCCGGGAGCGCTGCCCAAGCAAGTGAGTAGTCCGGCTGTCCGGGCGGGCTCCTGCCCGGGGTGCGGGACCGAGCTGGCCGGCTCTCTGCTCCGCTGTCCGGCGTGCCGCCGTCTGGTCCACGCCGACCGGCTCTCCGCCCTTTCGATCGAAGCTGAGCAGCACGAGCACGCCGGAGACGCGGCCCAGGCCATCGTGGCGTGGCGGGCCGCGCTCGATCTCCTGCCTCCCGACGCCGCACAGGCGGAGACCCTAGAGCGGCGGATCGCTGCGCTCACCGAGCGAGTGGCAGCAGCGGAGCCGTCCGCTGCCGCAAAGCGTCCGGATTTCGTGCGCCGCTTCGGGCCATGGCTCGGCGGCGGTCTGCTGCTGGTCTGGAAGCTCAAGTTCGCCCTGATCTTTCTTCTGACCAAGGCAAAGTTCCTCCTGCTCGGCCTCACCAAAGCGAGCACCCTGTTCTCGATGCTGGCGGCGGCCGGAGTCTACTGGACGCTGTGGGGCTGGAAGTTCGCGTTGGGAATCGTGGGGTCGATCTACGTGCACGAGATGGGGCACGTCGCAGCGCTCCGCCGCTATGGAATCAAGGCCAGCGCGCCGATGTTCATCCCCGGCTTGGGCGCGATCGTGCGGCTGCATCAGCGACCGGCCACTCCGGCGGAGGACGCGCGTACCGGACTGGCCGGCCCGGTGTGGGGCCTGGGCGCCGCCATTGCGGCCGCCGCGATCTATTTCGCGACCAGGCACCCGATCTGGGCTGCCATCGCCCATTTCGGAGCCTGGGTCAACCTGTTCAACCTGCTCCCGGTCTGGCAGCTGGACGGCGGGCGCGCCTTCAACGCGCTCACACGGGTCCAGCGCTGGATCGTGGTCGCGGCCCTGGGCGGCATCTGGTTCGCGAGCGGCGAGCCGCTGCTGGTGTTGCTGGCGATCGCCGCCGGGGCCCGCGCCTTCGGCGAGGCGGCGGCCGAGCCCGATCGCGGGGCGCTTTCCACCTACGTTGGGCTGGCGCTGGTGCTCGCCCTCTTGTCCCGGCTCCCGGTCCCCGGCGTCACCTGAGGATCATCGCGCTTTTTCACCACGGAGGCACGGAGGGTTCAAACGAAGTCCAGAGCTCCGCTGCCCCTGCCCGGAGGTATTGGGTGGTCTCATGAGCGGAGGTCTCGATCGGGGTAACCACCTCAATCAGCTCCGTGCCTCTGTGCCTCCGTGGTTTGCAGTTCGGCAAAACGCCCGCATCTAGCCGAGCCCAGCCGCACGGGCCACATTCCCCCACCGATGCGCAGACTCCTCGTGCAGCTGGCGATAGCCGGGTGTCTCCTCGGCCGAATAACCTGCGGGGAACTGTTCCCCGCACGCGCCGGTTCCTTCGTGGCAGTTAACCCGATCCACGGAGGCTTTGCATGGAACAGCGCCGCCCCGGCGCGCAGGGGTTGGTCGTCTCGGCCATGGGACTCGGCTGTATGGGAATGTCCGAGTTCTACAGCGGGCGGGACGAC
>JBIOTT010000242.1:0-22333 GCA_044866195.1 Gemmatimonadales bacterium | reverse complement strand
GCGGCACCTTTCCCTGCATAGTCGCGGTGGTACACCAGTCCCTTCCAGCCCGGATAGTTCCACGTCGAAGATCCGAACAGCACCTTCGGCGGCACCGCCGCGGCCACGCGGGCGAGCTCGGCCGGGTCTACGGGAGGCGGTGCGGGCGTCGTCACGACAAAGCGTGAACGGTGAACGGTGAACGGTGAACGGGGCCTGCCCCGCCGCCCTGGTTCACTCCGTTGGGTTTAGCGCGCATCTCTCAGCACCGCACGCACGGAGTCCAGGCTGCCGTCGTTCGGCGCGGGGCGCAGGCCCAGGATGTGGGTCATCAGCTGGTAGAGGTGAACGTTCGTGAAGGGTGGTACTGTGGCGCCCCGGCGGAACGCCGGGCCGCGGGCAACGAAGAGCGCGTGCATGGACGGGACCTCCGGATCGTAGCCATGGGTGCCTCGCTCGACCGGCCGGCGGCTGGCGCCCCGACGGGCCCGAGTGCTGATCAGCCAACCCTCCTCCGCGACGGCGAGAATCGGTGCTGTTCGGGGGTTGTCCCGGTAATGCCATCGGGGCGGCGTCTCGTCCTTGCGATAGACTGTCAGGTGCGGATTCGCGCCCTCGAGACGGCGGTACACCTCCGCTGCGCGACCGGCCCGCGGGATCAGGGCGGCCACCGGTGAGGATTCCACGATGGTAACGTCGGCGAGGTCGAGGTAATCGTCGAGGTACACGGTGCGCTCGGCCGAGACCGGTGCCATGCCGTGATCGGAGACTACGATGAGGTCCACTCGAGCGGCGAGTCCCCGCTGATCCAAGCCGGCGAGAAGCCGGCCGATGGCGGCATCCACCCGGGCAATGGCAGAGTCCGTCTGCGGTGCATCGGGCCCAAACTCGTGCCCCGCATGATCGACGTCGCTGAAATAGAGCGTCACCAGGGCGGGCGCCTGACCGGCCGGCGCCGAAAGCCAGTCGATGACCTGCCGCACGCGGGTCGCGTTGCGCACCCGGGAATCGTATCGCTTCCACCAGGTGGGCCGGATGCCCTCGACGGCAGCCTCGGAGCCGGGCCAGAAGAACGTCGCGCTTCTCAGCCCCTGCTTGACCGCGGTCACCCAGATCGGCTCGCCGCCCCACCAGCTCGAGTCGCGCACGGACAACGGGTCGTCGATTCGAAACCGGCGCCCGGAGGCCGGGTCCAGCATGGTGTTGGAGACGATGCCATGGTGCACGGGGTAGAGGCCGGTGACGATGCTGTAGTGATTGGGGAAGGTCTTGCTGGGGAACACCGGGGTGAGCCAGCGGGCGCGCACTCCCTGGTTGGCCAGCCGGCGGAGCTGTCGGGCCTGGGGGCGGTCGAGGTAGTCCGCCCGAAAGCCGTCGATAGAGACGAGCAGGACCGCCTCGCGGTGTGCAACCGCGGCGGGCGTGGCGCCGGCGGCCGCACAGGCACCGACGAGAACGAGCCAGAGGCAGGCAACGCGGCTGCCCGAGAGCGCCCTGGAAATCAGGGCGATAGCCATCAAGCGGGAACGCCGAGCGCGGGCAACGCGGCCTCGATGGCGGCGCGGCGCGATTCGAGCCAGGGGGGCAGCACCAGCCGCTCACCGAGCGTTTCGGGGGTTTCGTCCACGGCAAAGCCCGGTCCTTCAGTGGCCAGCTCGAACAACGTCCCGCCGGGCTCGGTGAAGTAGACCGACTTGAACCAGAACCGATCGATGATGTCGGTTGGACGCCGGCCCGCCTGGAGCACCCGCTCGCGCACTGCCAGCTGGGCGCTTTGGTCGGGCACCCGCCAAGCCAGGTGGTGCACGGTCCCGACGCCCCAGGCGCCTCGACGCATGTCGGGCAACCCGCGCAGATCAACAAAGCGACCCGACCCACCGCCGGCGACCGCATACCGATGCCACCCCTCCTCGACCTGTGCCTGGGCGAAGCCGAGGACACCGGTCAGGAACTCGGTGGTGGCCGCGAGCTCGCGTTCCTGGATGCGGAGCCCATGGAGCCCACGGATCTGGCGGTCGACCGGAATGGGACCCCGCTCCCAGGGCGCAAAGTCCCTGGCATCGCTGGTCTCGACCAACGCGATCCGGAGCCCGTGGGGGTCGGTGAGGGGCAGGACCCGCTCGCCGAACCGGGTCTCGACCGGGTCGAGCCGGACATCGTAGCGCGCGAGGCGATCGGCCCACCATCCGAGGCTCTCGGGGGGCACGGCCAGACTCACCTCTCCGGCCAGTCCCGTCCCCGTGCGGCCGGGGCCCATGCCGGGCCAAGGGAAGAAGGTGAGATCCGTGCCCGGCCGCCCCTCGGCGTCGGCATAAAACAGGTGGTAGGTGTCGGGAGCGTCCTGATTTACGCTCTTCTTGACCAGCCGGAGTCCCAGGACGCCGGTATAGAAGTCGAGGTTCTCCTGCGCATCACCCGCAATGGCGGTGACGTGGTGCAGGCCGTTGAGATCGGACATGAAGTACTCCGCGTGAGTCGGTGTCTGCAAGCTACCACCACAACCTCCGGGGGTTCCCGGCGGGTGGGCTGGAGCAGGGCAAGGGGTCAGCGGAAATCCCGGCTGGCGTAAGTAAGCGCCCGGGCCTTGAGGGGACGGAACTTTTCTCCGACCACGTTCATCACCATCCCATCCCGCTCGAACCGGCCCTTGACCAGGATAAAGAGCGCGAACTTCAGGACTTCACGATTCGGCTCCACCAGACGGCTGGGTACTATCACGTTGATAAACCCGTGCTCATCCTCGAGCAGGATGAAGATGGTTCCGCCCGCGGTCGAGGGCCGCTGGCGCACGGTGACGAGCCCGCCCACCATCACCTGCTCGCCGCCGGTGAGCTCGAGCAGGTCCCGGCTGTCGAGCGCGCCCCCCCGTTTGAGCCGGCTCCGGACGTGCTCCATCGGATGGCCGGCCAGGCTCATGCCGGTGGCGAAATAGTCGAGCCAGACCAGTTCATCGCGGCGCATGTTTCGCAGCCGATGCCGGGTGGGCCGAGGCGGCGCGAGCGGAAGGTCATCGCCGGCCGCGCCGATGGCTGCCCATGCGGCATGCCGGCGGTCGGGCTCCCAGGCCCCGAAAGCTCCCGCCCGGGCCAGGCCCAGCGCCTCGGTGCGGGAGAGCGATGCACGCCGAACCACCTCTTCGATCGATCCGAACGGCTGGGCTTTTCGCGCGGCGGTGAGCCGCTGGATGGCCTTGTCGCCTACGCCGCGCACGTGGCGCCAGCCGATCCGAAGCGCGGGCCGGGCGGGATCATCGGTCTCCTCCACGGTGCTCTCCCAGTCGCCCTCCTTCAGGCAGGGCCCGCGCACCTCGACTCCCTGCCTCCGGGCGTCGTTCACCAGGATGGCCGGCGGATAGAACCCCATGGGCCACGAGTTGAGCAGCCCCAGGCAGAACTCGGCGGGATGGTGGCGCTTGAGCCAGGCGGTGGCGTAGGCGATGAGAGCGAAGCTCCACGCGTGGGACTCGGGGAAGCCATAGCTGCCGAAGCTCTCGAGATCCTGCGCCACCAGCGTGGCGACCGGCTCGGCGATTCCGCGCGCCACCATTCGATCGCGAAGCCGGGTCAACTCGCCTTCCAACTGGGTGCGCTTGCGGTTCTGTCCCATGGTGCGGCGAAGCGCATCGGCCTCACCGGCCGTGTACTGCCCCATGGTCATGGCGATCGCCATGGCCTGCTCCTGGAAGATCGGGAGCCCCTGGGTGCGCGCGAGGATCGGTTCGAGCGCAGGATGGCGGTAGGTCACCGGCTCGAGTCCCCGCCGTCGCATGGTGTAGGGGTGGACGAACCGCGCCTGGATGGGGCCGGGACGAATCAGCGCCACCTGGACAACGAGATCGTACAGCCGCTCTGGTCGCGTCTTCAGGATGGAGGCAATCTGGGCCCGACTCTCGATCTGGAAGGTTCCGATGGTCTCTCCTCGCGAGATCATCTCGTAAGTGGCGGGGTCGTCGGGTGGCAGACGGTACATCTCGGGCCGGATGCCGGTGCGGCGCTCGATCACGTCGAAGGCGCGACGGACCAGCGACAGCCCTCCCAGCCCCAGAAAATCGAACTTGGGCACGCCGATCGAGTCGAGATCGTCCTTGTCGAACTGGACGATGGTTCGGCCCATGGTGGTATGCTCGATCGGAAGCCACTCGCCCAGCGGCGCCGAGGAGAGCACGAAGCCACCCACGTGGGTTGAGCGGAGGCGGGGGAGATAGTCGCAGCCTTCCATGATCGCGAGGACGGCGCGGCCGCGGGGATCGTCGAGCGAGAGGCCGAACTGCTTTGCAAGCGTCTGGCGCAGGTACGCGGCGCCCTCACTGGCATCGTGTTGATGGATCCGCTTGGAGAGCTTGAAGGCGAGCTCGGCCGGATATCCCAATGCCCGCATTGCATCCAGCAGAGCGTTGGGGGCCCGATAGTGCTGCACGGTGCAGGCGATGGCCGCGCAGGAACGTTTCCAGCGCCCGTAAGCGTAGTCGAGCAACTCCTCGCGCCGATCGTGCTCGATGTCGAGATCGATGTCGGGCGCCTCGGTCTGCCCATCCACCCTGACTTCGGAGAGAAACCGCTCGAAGAGCAGCCCATGGCGTACGGGATCGACGGCTGTGATGCCGAGGCAGTAGGCGACGGCGGAGTTGGCGGCGCTGCCTCGGCCCTGGCAGAGGATGCCGAGCTCACGCGCTTGGCGTACGACATCCCACATCACGAGAAAGAAGCCGGCAAACCCCAGCCGGCCGATCACGCCCAGCTCGTGCTCGAGCTGGCGCCGCTGGGCCTCGTCGAGCTGGCCCCAGCGATCTCTAGCCCCCTGCTCGACACAGCACCGGAGGAACGTGTCGTCGGTATGCCCCTCGGGGACGGGGAAATGTGGGAGCGGCGGCCGCATCCAGGCGAGATTGAAGTCGCACCGTTCTGCTATGGCCGCACTCGCTTCGAGCCCCTCCGGGCGGGCCGCCCAGCGACGGGCCACTTCGGCAGGAGAGAGGAGCCGCCAGCGGCCATTGGGCAGGAGCACGCCCTGCCGAGCCGCCTCCGCGAGCGTGAGATCGGCGCGAAGGGCAGTAAGCATGTCGTGCACGAGACGACTCTTTCGATCGACGTGGCGGGGATCCTGGGTAACGATCCAGGGAATACGAAGCGTCTCCGCCAGGTCGACCAGCAGATCGGCCAGCTCGGCCTCGGCGGTGCCGGCTTCGTGCCGCTGGACCTCGACGGCCAGCCGGTCGCTGAAGGCTTCCCGCCACTCGGCCAGATGTCGCAGAGCGTCGGCCCGCCGGCCGGCACGAACCAGAGCAGCGAGACGGCCCGAGGGCGGGCCGGTGAGGGCAATCAGACCTTCGCTGCGCTCAGTGACCTGGCTCGAGGTGACGCTCGCGAGACCCCGGGTGGTCTGGGGCCGCTCGCGGGCCCAACTGTCCAAATGGCCGACGCGGGCCTGGGTGATGAGCCCAGCGAGATTGCGGTAGCCGCGCTGATCGAGAACCAGAAAAGCGGCGGGATATGCGGTTCGCTCGCCGCGCGGACCCCGCCCGGATTCGTCGGGGGAGATCAGCAGCTCGGCCCCCACGATCGGCTTGATGCCCTGGCGGCGGGCCGCGAGCACGAACCGCACGACGCCGCCCAGATCGGCCGAGTCGGTGAGACCCAGCGCGGGATAGCCGAGCGCGGCGGCGCTTCGGACGAGGGTCTCGGGGGTGACGGCGCCGTCGCCAAAGGAGAAGGCGGAGTGGGTGCGAAGCTCGATGAACATGCTTTTAGCGCCAGCTACCCTCGAGAGTCCAACCATCGCTCCGCGGGTCTCGCGCGAGCTGGATCAGCTCTCCGTCGGTGCGGATGCAGCAGTAGAGCTCGACGGCAAAGGGTTCATCCCACTCGCCACCGGAAACGCAATCGGGCCCGTGTGCCTCGAGGAGCTGGTGCCAGCCCGAGCGATCGCGATATCGCTGCGGAGTACCGAAGCCTCGGCTCGGCTGGACTTCTACGTCTACCGGCTGCGGCTCGGAGAAGAGATACAGCGAGAGGCGGGGCTCGAGGTCACTCCCATGGAGCTCGGTGCGACGCCAAACGACGGCCGCCGGTTCCTCCCGCCATATGGTCCGGCGGCGGAGCAGAGGATGGCGGCTGTTTTCGGGGGAGAGCAGGCGCGCATTCTGATCGAGCACGCGCGCGAGCGCGGCCTCCGCCACGCGCGCTGTGGCGAAGCCGCGATCGAGGAGGTCGCCTTGAATGCTGGAGGACGGGAGCACTGCATCTACCCGAAGGGCGACGCCGCTCACTGCATCGGGAAGGCGCACCCGCTCGAGCTCGTCGCGCACCAGGCGCATCCAGGTGCGCTGGTCGGCATTGGGGCGCGAAGGATGGAACGGGTGCTCGATCGTCCCCCCTCGATCGAGCGAGAAGACCAGGGTGAACTCGCGGGCGCCCTGGCCCAGCTCGCGAAGCGCCGCGGTCACGGTGCCGGCGAGCCGGTTGATCACGAAGAGCAGCCGCTCAGGGTCGCGGAGGACGTAGTCGGTCCACTCGAGCGAAGCGTGAGGGAGCGGCGGCGGAGGAGGGCCAAAGAGGAGCCTGCGATCGTCTGCGCGCGCCAGGCGCCAAAGCCCTACACCAGCGGCACCGAAGCGGAGCTCGACCGCTGCCTGATCCAGTGCCGCAAGGTCACCGCAGCATTCGATGCCGGTGCCATCGAGCAGGTTGGCCAGGTCGGGCTCGGGGCCGAGCACCGCGACGGGGAAGGGCGCAAGCCAGTCGCGTTCATTACCGGGGGGCACGACGGTGATCGGTTCCGGCCCATGAATCGCCGCAACCTTTGCTGCCACGACATTGGCGGCGACGCCGGCGCGAGGCGATTGGCACCCCTGGGCGCGCAAGACCCCGATTAGGGTTTGCGCGAGCGAGCGGGCTTGGAGCCCCCGGGCATCAGCCCAGAGGAGAGGCTCGACGCCGATCGGAGGTGATCCGCGCAAGTCTTCGTCAACCAACACTTTGGGCGCCCGTTCGAGCAGCGCGACCGACAGATCAGTAAGGTTGGGGGTGCCGGACGGCTGATCGAGTTTTGCAAGGCAGACAAAGCTCATCGGACTACCGAATATATACCGAAACCCCAGGTGGTCAAGCGCGCCCCATCGTCGTACTCTTATCACACCGCGGCTGGTCCCCCTCCCCGCGGCTCGCTCCACTTAACAGCACACTTTTGCGCTGGCCCGTCCGCTGGCGCTCCTTCTAGCCACGTGAACACCAGTTCCCTTTGCCGGGCCGCCGGAGCGATCGGCCTTCTGCTCGGGTTGGCGGCCCTGGTCGGCTGGCACTTCGATATCGCGGTTCTCCGCAGTGTGATCCCCGGCCGGTCGACGATGAACCCGACCACCGCGGTCGCACTGATCCTGCTCGGCTCCGCGCTGTGGCTGGCGCGCGCAGCGGAGGCTACTCCCCGCACCCGCACCCTCGCCCGGCTGGCGGCGGGCAGCGTCGCCCTCCTCAGCCTGACGACCCTGCTGGGCTACGCCTTGGGCCGGGATCTCGGGATCCACCAGCTCCTGCTGATCGACCGCTGGGCGGCGAGCGACGCAGGGTCCGTTACGCGGGTCGCGGCCCCCACTGCGTTGAACCTGCTGCTGATCAGCTCCGCCGCCTTGCTGATGGATGTGCGGACTCGCATCGGACGTCCGCTAGCTCACGCCTGCGCCCTCGCCGCCGCCGCCGTCGGACTGGTCGCACTCACCGGACATGCGTTCGGCGCCAGCTTCCAGAGTGGTCTTCCGGTGCTGCGTCCTATGGCGCTCAACACCGCGATGGCCATGACCGTGCTGTGTGCCGGCCTGATCGCGGCGCTGCCCGATTATGGCCTGGCCGCACTGTTACGGCGCCCGACGCCTGGGGGCGCCCTGGCTCGCCGCCTGCTCCCCGCCATTCTGCTGATCCCGATGGCGCTCTTCTGGATCCGGCTTCAGGGCGAGCAGGCCGGGTGGTACGATCGCGAGGGCGGGCGAGCGATCCTGGTGGCCGCGCTGGTGGCGGTGCTGGGTGCGCTCACGTGGCGCGCGGCAGTGCTGCTGGACCGGGCCGATGCGGAGCGGCGCAGGGCCGAAACGGCGTTGCGGGCCTCGGAGGAGCGCTATCGTCTGCTGTTCGAGCTGAATCCGGAGCCGGTGTGGGTGTTCGACATGGATACGCTCCGGTTTCTGGCGGTGAACCCCGCCGCGGTCACCCGTTACGGCTACACGGTGGACGAGTTCAGGTCCATGACCATCCGAGACATCCGGCCGCCGGAAGACGTCCCGCGGCTGCTAGAGCGGGTGGCGCATCTGGGCGAGCAGTCGGGGGCGCGGCCCGATAAACCGTGGCGGCATCGAGCCAAAGAAGGCGCCCTCCTCGAGGTCGAGATCACTTCGCACATGCTGACATTCGAGGGGAAGCGGGCCCAACTGGTGCTGGCCCACGACGTCACGGAGCGGCGACGGGCCGAGGCGGCGCTCCAGGCCAGCGAAGAACAGTTCCGGAGCTTGGCCGTGACCGCGAACGATGCCATCATCTCGGCCGATGCCAGCGGTAACATCACCTATTTCAATCCTGCCGCAGAGCGCGCTTTCGGCTACACTGCCGGCGAGGTCGCGGGCAAGTCGCTCACGGTGCTCATGCCCGAGCGATTCCACGAGCTGCATCGGCGGGGCCTCGACCGATATCTCTCCACCGGTGTGGCCCACGTCATCGGCCGGACGGTCGAGCTGGCGGGGAGGAAGCAGGACGGCACCGAGTTTCCCATCGAGCTCTCGCTGGCCAGCTGGCGGAGGGAGCACGAGACGGCATTCACGGCCGTGATTCGTGACATCACGGCACGCAAGCAGGCGGACGACGACTTGAAGCGGTACGCCGCTCAGCTCGAGGCAGCCAATGCCGAGCTCGATGCCTTCGCGTATTCGGTCTCGCACGACCTGCGCGCCCCGCTGCGGAGCATCGACGGGTTCAGTCTCGCCCTGCTGGAAGACAGCGGTGACAGCCTGGATGCGACCGGCCGGGACCATCTCCGGCGGGTGCGGGCCGCAGCGCAGCGGATGGCCTTGCTGATCGATGACCTGCTCGGGTTATCGCGGGTCACTCGCGCGACCCTTCAGCGTGAGCCGGTCGATCTGAGCGCGATGGCGGGTGCCGTGGCCGCCGAGCTCGAGCACAGGGAACCGGGTCGCTGCGTGGAGTTCGCCATCGCCCCGGGTCTCGCCGCCGAGGGCGATCCCCGGCTGCTTCGAGTCGTGCTGGAAAACCTGATCCGCAACGCCTGGAAGTACACCGGAAGGAACGCCCGGGCCCGGATCGAGTTCGCCGCCACGGAAGCCGATGGCAGCCGGGCCTACTACGTCCGGGATGACGGCGCGGGGTTCGACATGACCTACGCCGACAAGCTGTTCGGCGCCTTTCAGCGGCTCCACTCGTCCGACGAGTTTGAGGGGACGGGGATCGGGCTCGCCACGGTACAGCGCATCGTGCACCGGCACGGGGGCCGGGTGTGGGCGGAGGGTGCCGTTGGCCGCGGGGCGACGTTCTATTTCACGCTCTGAAGCGGAACCGAAGGAGGCTGGCGTCGTGAAGGATAGTCGAGTGATTCTGCTGGTCGAGGACAACCCGGACGACGAGGCGTTGACCCGCCGCGCGTTCGAGCGAAACCATATCACCAACGAAATCGTGGTGGCCCACGACGGGGTCGAAGCGCTGGACTACCTGTTCGGCACCGGCCAGTATGCCGGAGCCGATGCCCCGCCGGTGCCGCAAGTCGTGCTGCTCGACCTCAAGCTTCCCAAGATCGATGGGCTCGAGGTGCTCCGGCGCCTGCGCGCCGACCAGCGCACCAAGCTTCTTCCGGTCGTCATTCTCACCTCCTCGACCGAGGAGCGCGACCTGGTGAGCGGCTACAGCCTCGGTGCCAACAGCTACGTGCGAAAGCCGGTGGACTTCACCGATTTCGCGGCCGCCGCCCGCCAGCTGGGGCTCTACTGGCTGCTGCTCAACCAGGCGCCCCCCCAAACGGCGCGCGGCTGAATGGGAACCCCGCTGCGCGCCCTGCTCGCCGAAGACTCGGAAGACGACGCCCTCCTGCTCGCGCGGGAGCTGCGCCGGGTGGGGTACGATCTCAGTTACGAGCGAGTGGATACCCCAGCCGGGATGCGGGCCGCGCTCGACCGTCAGGCATGGGACCTGGTGCTCGGCGACTACAACATGCCGCATTTCAGCGGGCCGGCAGCGCTCGAACTGGTGCGGGAACGCGACCCGGACGTTCCCTTCATCTTCGTGTCCGGTACGATCGGCGAAGACGTCGCGGTCGCCGCCATGAAGGCGGGCGCGCACGATTACGTGATGAAGAGCAACCTCAAGCGGCTGGCGCCGGCGGTCGAGCGCGAGCTGCGCGAGGCCGACATCCGGCGGCAGCGGCGTGCAGGGCAGCAGGCTTTGGTGGAGCGGGCGCGCCTGGCGGAACTGAGCTCCGATGTGGGCGCTGCCCTCACCAGTGGCACCGATCTGGCGAGCACGCTGCAGGGGTGCGTCAATGCTCTGGTGGGCCATCTGGACGCGGTGGTGGCTCAGATCTGGACCCTCGACCCAGAAGCGGGCCGGCTCACGCTCGGTGCCAGCGCCGGTTTGCAGCTGCCCGCCGATCCGGACGCCGCGGGCGCGGGGCCCGGCCGTTTCGAGGTCGAGCCGATCGCGCGGGAGCGCCGGCCCTACATCACGACCGCGGTGGAGGGCGATCCGCGGATCCGGGCTCAGGCCTGGGCCAGGCGTGAAGGAGTGACGGCGTTCGCCGGCTACCCGCTCGTGGTGCAGGATCGCCTCGGAGGCGTGCTCGCCCTGCTCGCGCGGCACGCGTTCTCAGAGTTCGCCCTCAAGACCGTTGCCTGGGTGGCGGACGGCGTCGCCGTGGGACTCGAGCGGAAGCGGGCCGAGGACGCGCTCCGCCAGTCGGAAGAGCGCTTCTCGACGGCCTTCCGGGCCAGCCCCGTCGGCATCGCCATCACCACACTTTCCGAAGGCCGCTTCCTCGATGCCAACGACGCGATGCTCACGATGCTGGGCTACGGCCGGGACGACCTGCTGGGCCGCACCGGGGCCGAACTCGGGATCTGGAGCGACCCGGCTGACGAGACGCGCCTGCGCGACGAGATTCGCTCCGGTCGCAACGTCCGCGACCTGGAGCTGCTCCTCCGAGGAAAGCGAGGGGACCTTCGCTGCGTGCTCACCTCGGCCGAGCCGATCGCACTTGCGGGTGAGCGGCACCTGCTGCTGCTGCTGCACGACATCACCCAGCGGAAGCGGCTGGAAGACCAGTTCCGCCAAGCTCAGAAAATGGAGGCGGTCGGCCGGCTGGCCGGAGGCGTCGCTCACGACTTCAACAACCTGCTCACCGTGATCTTGAGCTATGGCGACCTGCTGCGCGCCGATCTCCCCCCCAACACGTCGTGGGGACAGGACCTGGACGAAATCCGGAAGGCTGCCGAAGGGGCCGCGAGCCTCACGCGGCAACTCCTGGCCTTCAGCCGGCGGCAGGTACTCCAGCTGCAAGTGCTCGACCTCAACGAGGTGGTCGCCAACACGGAGCGATTGCTGCGGCGTCTGATCGGGGAAGACATCGACCTGGTGGCGATCCTGGCACCAGGTCTCGCGAGGGTGAGGGCGGATCCGGGGCAGCTGGAGCAGGTGATCATGAACCTGGGAGTGAATGCCCGGGATGCGATGCCCTCGGGAGGGCAGCTCACCATCGAAACCGAGAACGTGGTCATCGAGCCCGAAACCATCGGGCCGCCCCGGGCGGAGCCGGGACCGTACGCCCTGCTCGCAGTGAGCGATACCGGGGTCGGGATGGACAGCGAGACCCAGGCTCACATCTTCGAGCCGTTCTTCACCACGAAGGAAGCGGGGAAGGGGACCGGACTGGGACTCGCGACGGTCTCGGGCATCGTCCAGCAGAGCGGAGGGTTCATCTGGGTCTACAGCGAGCTGGGGCGGGGAACCAGCTTCAAGATCTACCTGCCGGCGGTGGAAGCACCGGCGGCCCGGGTGATGCCGGAGCGCGCCTCGACAGAGACACTGCGAGGGAGCGAGACGGTGCTGCTGGTGGAGGATCTCTCGGCGGTTCGGGCGGTGACCCGCGAAGTGCTGGAGCGATATGGGTACAACGTGCTCACGGCGGCGGATGGCGAGGCGGCGCTCGAGGTGGCAGCCGAGCATGCCGGACAGATCGATCTGCTGCTGACCGACGTCGTGGTCTCCCAGTTGAGTGGCCGAGACGTGGCCGATCGGCTGGTCGCGAAGCGGCCGGAACTGAAGGTGCTCTACATGTCGGGCTACACCGACGATGCGATCGTCCGGCACGGAGTGTTGCAGGCAGGCATTGCTTACCTCCAGAAGCCGTTTGCGCCTGACGCGCTGGTACGGAAGGTACGGGAGGCGTTGGCGGGTTAGCCGTTAGCCATTAGCTGGATGGAATCCCCGTCGATCGGGATGGGCGTACTCCGGCGCCAGCCGCAGGTCATCGTACTCCACCGGAATCGCCAGCTCGGTAGCGGCGAACCAGCCCGAGGCCCGGGCTTCGACCCGCAGCTTCACCGCTGTCACGACGCCGGGCTCTCCCAATAGGCTGCGCCGCCAGAGGTACTCAGTGGGCAGCGGGCGAGAGGCAAGCCGCAGGCTCGCAAGCGATGTGGTGTGAGTGAGCAGGACGAGCGCCGATCCGCCTTCGTGGGCCGCGCGGGACAGGCGCACCATTGCTGTGGTGTCGGGATCCGCTCCGTCCAGGGTTACGAGGGCGAATCCTCCCGAGCGGGCGAGCTCTTCCGCGGCGCGTAGTCCGGCAACCGGGGTGTCAGGACGAATGAGGAGCGGACCTTCTCGCCAGCAGGCACCGGTAACCGTGTGGGTGACGTCGACCCACGCCGCGCGCTCTCCCTCGGCCACGACCCGAAGGCAGGTCGCTCGCAGCAGCGCTGCCGCGCCCGGCCCCGGAGACCATACTGCAAGCCGACCACGTTGAAATCCGCCATCGGGTAGGATCGCGTCGAGCCCGGTGAGGCCGGTGGGAACAGTTCCCCGCGACCAGCCATAACTGGGCACTGCATCGGGAAACCGATGGGCCAGAAGGGCTTGGGCGGTAGCGGCGCGGGTGGATGGCATGGAGGAGAAGCCGAGAGTTCCCGAACAAATCCCGAATCTCCACAATACGACATCCTCTGCTTGGAGGCAAGTGCGGCTAGGGCAACCGCGCCCGAGCAATGGTATTGGCGTCGGTGCCGAACCAGATCGCCTTGGTTCCGGCGTGATACACCATGTGCCGCACCGTCTTCCCACCGCTCTCCGAGATCGGCGTCTCGCTGAAGAACTTCTGGCTCCCGGGGTCGAATCCCACCAGGCGATTGGGCTGGGGGCCAGTCTCGACCAGCCAGATCCGACTCTGCTCGTCGGACGCCATAGCATAGGGCAGAGCGCTCGCACCGTTCGGCAGCGCCCACTCGGCGAAGCTGCCGCTCGCCGGGTCGAAGCGGCCGAGCTTGCCGCCGACGTAGTCGTCGTACCAGATGCGTCCGTCGGAGGTAATGGCAATCCGGCGGGGGCGGGCCCGTTTATTCGGCAATGTGTATTCCGTGAGCTTGTAGCTCGCCGGGTCTACGGTACCCAGCTTGTTGCTGCCGAACTCGACGAACCACGGGCGACCCTTGCCGTCCACCGCGATGCCGTAGGGCAGCGCGTTAGGCGTCGGCACCCGTAGCAGACGGACGTTGCCGGTGGCGACGGTGAGCTTGCCCACGAAGTTCCCCTGCTGCACCGTGAACCAGATGTCGCCCTTCTGATCGAAGACCAGCGTGTGCGGGTCGCCGGCGGTTCGGTCGGGCATGGGAAAACGAGTGATCTTGCCGGTCGCCGGGTCAAGCCGGCCGATCAAGCCGTTCCCGTTGCCGGCATACCAAACCAGACCTTTCGGATCCACAATCAGGTTGTGGGGGCGGGTCTCGGGGTCGACTTCGTAGCGTTTGAACTGGCCGCTCGAGGGCTCGAGGTAGGCGAGATAGTTGCCGGCCTGACCCACAAACCAGACTCGACCCTGCGGGTCAACGTAGGGATCGCGCGGACGGGTTTGCTCCCAGGGAACCTTCCATTCGGTGATCACCACGGACGGTGCAGTCGGGAAGCTGGCTCCGGCCAGCAGCACGCCAGCAGTCGCCCAGGCAACGGCGGGTCCAAACGGTCTCTTCGATACCGGTATGGTTGCCATGATTCCTCCTCACTTCCGGACCCGCTGATGGGTCCCGGTCAGGATGTAGTCTAAAGCCTCGACTAGGGGCGCTCCACAATCCGGTAGACGCCGCCTTCGCTGGTCAGCAGGTACAGCTCCCCGGTCGCATCCTGTCCGAAGCTGGTCACACTGCCGCCCGGGCGGAGCTCGGGCCACTCGCGCGGATCGGTGGCGCGGCCGCTCGCAAACCGGAAGCTCCGCACCCAGCCACCGCAGAAGTCGGAGTAGAAGTAGGTGCCGGCGAGCGACGGGATCGCGCGACCACGATAGACGTAGCCCCCGGTGACAGAACACCCGTCCTTGTGATTGTAGTCCAGGACTGGCGCGGTGAGGCCGGCCCGATCGCACGACTCACCGGTATTCGGGGGAAAGCAGTGAGTGCCCTCGGTCCGGTTCCAGCCAAAGTTGAGTCCGCGGCCGAAGCCGCTGGTGACGGAGCTCACGTCAATCTCCTCGTACGCTCCCTGCCCGACGTCCCCGATGTACAAGTCACCCGTAGCGCGATCGAAGCTGAAGCGCCAGGGATTCCGGAGTCCCCAGCTCCAGATCTCGCCCCGGGTGCTCGGGCCAGCGGCCGCGGCGAAGGGATTATCCGTCGGGATGGCGTAGGGCGGGGCGCCGTTCAGGTCCACTCGCAAGAGCTTACCGAGCACGGTCCCCAGGCTCTGGCCGTTTCCGTTGGGATCGCCGGCGCCGCCGCCGTCTCCCAGCCCGATGTAGAGGTAGCCGTCAGGGCCGAAGGCGAGCTGGCCTCCGTTGTGATTGATGAACGGCTGGTCCACGAACAGCAAGACCGACTCGCTGGACGGGTCGGCCACATCGGGATCGGCTGAAACCCGGAAGGCCGAGATGCGGGTGTCCCCATTCACATCGGTGTAGTTCACCACGAAGCGGCCGGTGGTGGCATAGGCGGGGTCGAAGGCAATTCCAAGCAGCCCCTGCTCATCGGCGGCGGCAACCCGGCCCCGGAGATCGAGAAAGTCGGTGCTGGCCAGGACACGGTCCCGAAGGATCCGAATCCGCCCGCCCTTCTCCACGACGAACAGGCGTGGGTCGCCGGGCGGCGACGCGAGGTCGAGCGGGAAGTCGAGTCCGGTGGCCACGGTCGTGAGCCCGAGCGGAAGGTCGCCGGGGGCCGGCGCAGTGGAGGAAGAGCAAGCGAGAAGGCTCGCGAGAACGGTCGGCAGCGAGCGGGTCGCCAGCAACAAGCAAGCTTTAGCCATTAGCCGTTAGCCATTAGCGTTCCGCTCTCATGCGCGCCGTCGTATACGCCGCCGCAGGCGGTCCCGAGGTGATCTCGATCCGCGACGTGCCGGCTCCGACGCCGGGACCGGGCGAGGTGCGCGTCCGGGTCAGGGCAGCCGGACTCAATCGGGCGGACATCTACCAGCGCAAGGGCGGATATCCGGCGCCGCCGGGCTGGCCGAGGGACATACCCGGGCTCGAGTATGCCGGCGAGGTGGATGCCGTAGGCGCCGGGGTGGCGCGCTGGCGTCCGGGCGATCGGGTCATGGGCCTGGTGGGCGGCGGAGCCCAGGCCGAGCTGGTCGTCGTTCGTGAACCCGAAGTGTTGCCCATGCCGGGAAATCTGTCCTTCGCCGAAGCTGCCGCCATCCCCGAGGCGTTCTATACCGCCTACGATGCGCTGGTCACGCGCGGACGACTTCAGGAGGGCGAGCGCGTGCTCATCGCCGCGGTCGGCAGCGGGGTCGGCACCGCGGCGGCTCAGATCGCCAAGCACCAGGGGGCGACGGTGATCGGAACCTCACGCAGCGCTGTGAAGCTTGCCCGGGCCGCCGCTTACGGAGTGGACGTCGGGATCGACACCAGCCGCACCGCTGTGCGGGACGCGGTGGGCGGGCCGGTCCATCTGATCATCGACGTGATCGGCGGGCCCGCGCTGGCCGATCACCTGGCGATGCTGGCACCGCGGGGGCGGCTGGTGATCCTGGGGCTCATGGCCGGCCGGAAAGGTGAGGTCGAGCTGGACCAGATTCTCCGCAATCGGCTCGAGATCATCGGCAGCGTGATGCGTTCGCGCGGCGCCGAAGAGCGGGCCGCGCTGGTTCGCGAGCTGGCTGAGCACCTGGCGCCACTGTTCGAGCCGCGCGGCGGGCAACCGGTGCTGCGTCCGGTGCTGGATCGGACGTATCCGATGGAACAGATCGCGGAGGCGCATGGCGCGATGGAGCGGAACGAGAACTTCGGGAAGCTCGTGTTGGAGATACAGTGAGAGGTGAGAGGGGAGAGGGGCTCAGGGCTGCCAGGCGAACAGCTGCCCCTGTGCGTCCGGCGATTGATCCGGGCGGGCCAGGGTACCGAAGCGATCGTCGTTCAACCCGTACTTCCGTCGGAGGGCGCGGAGCCGCCGGGAGAGGGCGTCTTGATAATCGCGCGCGACCGAGGTGCGGCCGGCGTAGTGGCGGGCATAGCGTTCGGCCAGATCGGGGAACTCGCGGGCGAGGTGGGGAAGGAAGCGGTGCCGCGCCGCGGGGCCGAGACGGAGCGCCGCCCCGACCACGTAGTGAGCACCGGCCTCCCTCGCCGCCCGGAAGAGCGCGTCGAGCGCGGCCCGGCCGTCGGTGACGCAGGGAACGATCGGCGCGATAAGGAGGCCAGCTCGAATGCCTCCGCGGGTGAGCTTGGCGAGCGCACGCAGCCTTGCCGCGGGCACTGGAGACCGGAGCTCGAGCCGGCGCGCCAGCCGCGGATCGAGGGTCGCGAGCGAGACGTTCACGCTTACCTCGTGTCGCTCCGACAGGCTCTGCAGAACGTCGATGTCGCGGGTGACCAGGGGCGATTTGCTGATGAGCCCGATCCGGAGCCCCCGATAGGCGAGCAGCGCCTCGAGCACGCGCCGGGTGAGGCAATACTTGCGCTCGGCCGGCTGGTAGGGATCGGTGGCCGTTCCGATGACGAGCGACGATCCGGCGAGCTTGCGGGGCTCGAGCGTGCGAATGAGCACATCGGCCGCATCGGGTTTGACGATGATCTTGCGCTCGAACGCCTCCCAAGCCGGAAGGGTCTCGACTTCGCCCCCCATGCGCTCGACCATGTATCGGTGGGTGTCGCGGGCGTAGCAGTAGGTGCAGCCAAACTCGCAGCCAACGTATGGATTCAGCGACCAGAAAGGCATGTGGGTCGCTGCCGGAGAGTTCAGCACCGACCGCACCGGCACGGCGAGGAACTCGGTGCCCCGGGCCCGCCGGTCGAGGGGTACCAGGCCGCCGGGTGGCGAAGGGGCAGCCGGGAGGAGGTCGAGCTGTCGCTCGAGGCCCTGGCCTCTTTCCTGGCCGGCGGGCACGGGCCGGGTCACCCGCAGCTCCCCCAACCACACTGCGCACAGGCGGCGCAGGCTGACGCGCGTACGACCGGTCCGCCGCACTCGGGGCAGACGCGGGTGAGGAGGGCGTTGAGCAGCGCGGGCGAGGGGATCGGCTGGCTGGGGGCGCAGACCGTCGGGGCGAGGGGGGCTGGCGTGCTTCGGCTTATGTTCGGCATCTGCCCGAATATATGCCGAAGCTACGGCCCGTCAACCCAACGCGATCAGGCGAGGAGGTGCTTGGGCCCGGCCGACAGCTGCAGGGCGATATTTCAATATGTAGGTAGGTGGAGCAGGCAGTTAGGTCTCAGGAGCGGCGTATGCAATTTGAGTCCTTTTCTTTCGGATCCATTCAGATCGATGGCGTTACCTATGATCACGACGTGGTGATCGACCGCGGGGAGATTCGCAAACGGAAGAAGAAGCCTTCTCAAAAATTCCGCGACAGCTTTGGACATACGCCATTGTCCATCGAGGAGGAGATACCCTGGAAGTGCGGCCGGCTGGTGATCGGCACCGGCACCGGCGCCCTGCCGGTGATGGAGCAGGTCAAGGTTGAAGCCAAGCGCCGCGAGGTTGAACTGGTGATTGTGCCGACCGATCGCGCTATCGAGCTCCTGAAAGAGGAGCCGGCCGATACCAATGCCATCCTGCACGTGACCTGCTGACGGCCGCCGCGCCCGCACCGGCTAACTAGCGAGCCGGCGCGGTCGCCGCGGCAACCGCTCGCTGATCGCTCGGACACGGCCCGCCGGCTGCTACCCACTGCTTGAACTTGACGACGAACTGGTCGTGCGGCACGGCAACCGGTGCGCGCTCGCCGCCTGGGTGCCAGCCCCAGAGCACCAGGCTGTCCTCGCTCACGTGCTTGGTCAGCGCGTCGAAGTCGCGGCCGCCATTGCGCCTCTTATCCTTGATCATCGCGCAGAGCTCGGCAGGCGAAAGGCCGATCCAGGCCATCTTGTGCTCCGGCGCGGGCAGGCCCCAGTGCGGCGCGCCGGGCGGCGCATGGGGGCCGTAGCTTGCAGGCGGGTTTGACTCGCCATGGCAGGTGCCACAAGGCAGCCCTGCGGCTCCGTGGCCGTCCCGACCTCGCGCCACCGACATCCCGTGCGGTAGCCCGGCATCGAACTGGAGGGGCGCATCGCCGGGAATGTGGCAGTTCTGGCAGCGCGGGTGCTGGAACACCTGCTGCACGGTGGCGAAGGCGGTGACGGCCTGAGCGCGCTCCTCGGCACTGGGACGTGGGCCGCAGGCGAGCAGGGGGAGCGCGAAGAGAGGCAACCGGAGGGCGCATGCACGCATGACCGCCTCCTAGGCCGGAAGCGTGAGCGGCAGCTCCCGCAGGCGCTGGCCGGTGAGCGCAAAGACGGCGTTGGCCACCGCCGGCGCGATCGGCGGCACGCCCACCTCGCCGATGCCGCCCATCTTGTCGGTGCTGGGAACGATGTGCACCTCGACCGCCGGCATTTCATTCATCCGCAGCACGCGATAGTCGTGATAGTTCGACTCCTGCACCTGCCCGCCCTTGAAGTGAAGCGCGCTGTGCAACGCGGCGCCCAGGCCGAAGGCGACGCCCGATTCCATCTGCGCGGCGATGGTCTCGGGATTGACCGCGATGCCGCAGTCGATGGCACAGACCACCCGGTGCACCCGAATCCGGCCGCGCTCGACTGACACCTCCGCTACCTGCGAAGCGAAGCTCCCGAAGGACTCGTGCACCGCGACGCCCCGTGCCCGGCCCTTAGGGAGGGGATTGCGCCAGCCGGCCTTGTCAACGGCCAGGTTCAACACTCCGAGGTGGCGTGGGTGATGCTTCAGTAACGCACGGCGATACTCGACCGGGTCCTTGCCGGCCGCCTGCGCCAGCTCGTCGATAAGGCTCTCCATCACGAAGGCGGTCTGGCTGTGGCCGACCGAGCGCCACCACAGCACCGGGATGCCGGTCTTGGGTAGGTGCAGGTCGAGCCGGTGGTTCGGGATCTCCTTGAGATAGGCGGAATCGGCGGCGCCCTCCACCGCGGAGGGATCGATGCCGTTCTTCATGAACCCCTCGAACGGGGTCCCGGCAAAGATCGACTGGCCGACGATGGTGTGCAGCCACGCCACCGGCAGGCCATCAGTGCCGAGCCCGATGCGGGCGCGGTGGATGTAGGCCGGGCGATAGTAGCCGCCGCGCACGTCGTCCTCCCGGGTCCACACGGTCTTGACCGGCGCGCCCGCGGCCTTGGCCACGTGCACCGCCTCGGTCACGAAGTCCGAGGTCGGAGTGGCCCGGCGGCCGAAGCCCCCGCCCAGAAACGTGGTGTGGATCTCCACCTGCTCGGGCTTGAGACCGGTGATCTGCGCCGCCATCCGTTGATCCAGGCTCTGGAACTGGGTGCCGGTCCAGATTTCGCACTTGCTCCGCCCGATCTTTACCGTGGCGTTGAGCGGCTCCATCGGGGCGTGGGCCAGGTAGGGCACGGAGTATTCGGCCTCGATGGTCTTGGCCGCCTTGCCCAGCGCGGCGGTAGCATTGCCGGCTTGCGCGGCAGGCGCGCCGCGAGCGCCGGCGAGCTTGCGGAACTGTTCGCCCAGCGCGGTGCTGTCGAGGCTCGCGTGGGGGCCCGGGTCCCATTCGATCTCGAGCGCATCGCGGCCGAGTTTGGCAGCCCAGAAGTGGTCGGCCACGACGGCCACGCCGGTAGGGACCTGCACGACCTGGCGCACGCCGGGGACGGCCTTGGCGGCAGTCGCATCGAATGACTTGACCTTGCCGCCGAACACGGGGGGACGGGCGATCACGGCGGTGAGCAGGCCATCGAACTGCACGTCCATTCCGAATCGCGCCTGGCCGGTGATCTTCTCGGGCGTGTCGAGGCGCTTGGTCCGCTTACCGATGAGCTTCCAGTCCGTGGGGTCCTTGAGCGGCACCGTCTTGGGCGCCGGCAACCTGGCGGCGGCCTCGGCCAGTTCTCCATAGCGCGCGCGCTGGTTGCCTGCGACCACCACGCCGTTGGCGGTGCGGCAGTCGCCGGGTTTGACGTCAAAGCGCTGCGCCGCAGCCTGCACCAGCAGTGCCCGTGCAGTGGCACCGGCCCGGCGGTAGCGCTCGAATTCCGACCAGGTGCTGCTGGAGCCACCGGTCATCTGCATGCCGAAGGCGGTGTGCGCGTACACCGACGCCGCGGGCGCGTGCTCGACTTTGATCCTCGACCAGTCAGCGTCCAGTTCCTCGGCGATCAGCATCGGCAGGGCGGTCCAGATGCCTTGGCCCATCTCAGAATGGGCGAGCAGCACGGTCACGCTGTCGTCGCTGCCGACGCGCAGGAATGCGTTGGGCGCCAACACCGCGCCGGTCCGGATGGACGGCTGCGCCTGCGCGAAGCGCCTGGTGCCCGGGACCGCGAAGGCGATCACCAGGCCGCCTCCCGCAAGCGCGCCGGCCTTGAGGAATTCGCGGCGGGAAGGACTTGGGACAGGGTTCACGGGAACCTCCGGCTCAGGCTTTCGCCAGCCCGGCAGCGTGGTGTACGGCAGCGCGGATCCGCTGGTACGTGCCGCAACGGCAAATATTCCCACTCAAAGCAGCATCGATATCGGCATCGCTAGGCTGGGGCTTGGCGGCCAGCAGGGCCGCCGCCGCCATAATCTGGCCGGACTGGCAGTAGCCGCACTGCACCACGTCCAGCTCGGCCCAGGCGCGCTGCACCGGATGGGTGCCGTCGTGCGAGAGGCCTTCGATGGTGGTGATCTTCTTGCCTGCGGCCGCGGACACTGGCGTGACGCAGGAACGCCGCGGCGCGGCGTCCAGGTGGACGGTGCAAGCGCCGCATTGCGCGATACCGCAGCCGAACTTGGTACCGGTCAGGCCGAGCAGGTCGCGCAACACCCAGAGCAGAGGCATGTCGGGCGGCGCGTTGACTTCGCGTGCGGCGCCGTTGACGGTCAGCTTCATTGCTTTCTCCCGGCGGAAGAAGTGCCCATCAGGGGTGACAGCCGGCGCTGTCACCCCTGGATGCTCCTACCCAGCGTAGCTCAGTTGCGGATTCCAGCCGGTTCCTCGGCCATCGGGCGTGAAGTCGAAGAGCTGCCACACGGGCCAGATCAGGTCCACGTGCCGAGGATCCTGGCCCGGCTCGGTGGGTGCAAACATGAGCTCGGTGCAGTAGGTGTGATAGATCCGGCCGCCTCGCCGCGTGAACACGTTGAGGGCGGGCATCTGGTCGCCTTTGGGGGTCTCGCCCTGATAGTCCACGTTGTAGCTGTTCCGCGCGGAGGACAGGAGCCGATGATGACGCCACCCCCGCTCCCGCGCAAAGCTCCGGATGCGCTGGATGGGTGACTTGGCCACAACGGCAAAGTTGACCCGCTGCTGCACGTGGGGTGCAGCGCCGTCCAGACCATCGAGGATGGACGTGCACGACGGGCAGGCTGCCGGCATCTCGGGTCCATACATGAAGCTGTACAGGATGAGGCTGTCCTTTCCCTCGGCGAACAGCTCCGAAAACCGAACCTGCCTCACAGTCTCCGCACCGCCAGCGCCGGTGGCCTCCTCGAACAGGTAGTCCTCCTTCAACGGTCCTCCCAACGGGAGGCGCCTTCGCAAGGCCGCTACGGCCTCGAGCCCCCTGCGAAGCTCGATTTCCGCCTGCAGCAGCTCGTCCCGGGCGTTACGATTGAAGGCAGGCAGGATAGCCGTGATTCGCTAATCGGAGGCGACATGACCACGTCGATCAAACCACTGCATTCGATTCGCTTTCCAGGTGAGAGCGAACAGTATCGCGC
>JBIOTT010000241.1:0-2422 GCA_044866195.1 Gemmatimonadales bacterium | reverse complement strand
GCAGCTCGATCGCCACCACCACCAGGCCTGCCAGCGTGCCCAGCAGCGTCCAGGCGGTGGTGATCGTGAACGTGTCCCGCTCGGGGTCCTGGCGGCGCCGGTAGAAGGCGACCGCCAGCCCGACCGCCGTGAAGGCGGTCGAGACCTGGAACACGAAGCCGAGCCGCTCGCTCGGGCCGATCCGGCCGGTGATCGTCGGCAGCTCGTGCTCGACCCACCAGCCGCAGTCGACAATCGTCATTGTCTGTCTCCTTTCTTGGAGGGCCTTGGGGAACTGGTTTGCGGGCTGCCGCGGCTAGCGGTGTGCGAGTCCGGCCGCGGCAGCCCCGGTCGCCCGCCCGTCGGGTCAGACGAGCTCGCCGTGGATCAGCCGGCCGTCGGTCCAGCCCGGCCCGGCCAGGTCGCCGGCCGAAAACCAGTCGGGCACCCGCGCGTCGCCGTCGCGCCGCTCGCGCTCCCGTTCGCGGCGGCACTCGTGGGCGGACGGCGCCGCGACCGGCCGGCAGGCATGGGCGGCGGCGGCCAGGTGGTCGATCGGCGCCGGGCTCAGCCACAGGCTCGGGTCGAACTCCTCGCCGCGCTCGTAGCACAGCTCCTCGCCCCGCTGGTAGAGGGCGGCCAGGGTACGGGGAGACAGGTTGCGCATCGGTAACCTCCTCTGCGCTTGCGCCCTCGCCGCGGTGTCTCCAACACCGTGCGCGGCGGGGGCCGGGTTTCACGGCCGTCCCGCAAAGGGGCGGCCGTCTTACGAGAAGGCGCCCGGCGTTCGGCCGGGCGCGGTGTCCGTCAGATCGGGCCAGCGGCTCGCCGCCGCCAGGCCTCTGGTTGCTTCAGTTCGACGCTCCCGGACGGACATCGACCCGGCTCAGCCCTCGCCGTCGGAGGCAGCCGGGCCGCCCAGCTCGTCGAACTCGTCAGCGGGGTTGCTTGAGGATCGAATGGTCGCCGATCCGGTGCCAGCGGATGCGCGTCAGGCCCTTTCGCCTGCCGCTTGGCACCATCTCGAAGGTGGCGCGCCCGTCGCGGGCGAACGTCATTTCCCACAACCGGGCTCGCGCCGAACGGACACGCTTCACCCGCAGGCTGGGGCGGAATTGCCCCGAGTCGGCATCGGCGATGAAGTCCTGAAGCGCCTCGAGGAACGCCTCCCGCATCTCCGGCGACAGCCGCCGGTACTCCCGCAGGAAGCGCTCGAGGCGCTCGTATGTCGGCACGCGGAGCTAGCGGCCCTCGGCCGCCAGCTCTTCGTGCTCTTGCCGCAGATGCTCGAGGAACGCCTGCCCCGAGTCGAACACCCGCGTGCGCTCCACGATCAGCGCTCCGTGCCCGTCCACGCCCACGTAGAGCTCGTCCCCGTTGCGAAGACCCGCCTTGGCGAGCACCTCCTTCGGCACAGGGATCGCCCCGTCCTTGATCTTGGTAGTCACGGGCTCCTCCATTGTTGGTCATTCTCGCAGCGGGGGCAGGCGTCCCGTGTCGACCACCCGCCCCGCCGCTCCTCGAGCGGGCGCGGTTTGCGTCCCGCTCGGCCTCCCCGGGCGCGGAAAGATGGTCGCCCTACCCGGCCGCGGCCTTGTCAGCCGCCCGAGCTGGGCGCCACGCGCCCCGGCCCGGCCCGCTCGGGCTGGCGCTGCCAGACGACCCGGGTGCCGGCAAGCCGGTCGTCCAGAGCGCGGCCGGCGCTCCCGGTCGGCCGTCCCCGCCAGCCCGCTCGCGATCGGCCACAGGCCCGCCGGTCAACACCCCGGCAGGAACCTCGAGCCGAACTCGCCCACGATCGTCCGTCCCCAGCCCGGCAGCTCACGACCGTCCGCACCGTCCGCGCACTCAACAGCCGCCGACCCGGGCTGCGCCCGTCCGACCGCTCTCATCCCGCTCACACATCGCTACCCCACCAGCACACGCCCCTTGCGCACCAGCAGCCAGCCGGAAAGCTCACCGCACCCAAAGGTCAGGGCCGCAACGACCATCGACTCCGACGGCCGCGCGCAACAGGACGCATCCCACAAGCCCCACAAGGAGCCCGTCCGGGCGAGACGCACAACGGACACGGCGAGAAGAACAGAACCCCAGCCGGGGAGGCGCAAACAGCGCAAACGAGAGGGCGCCACCGTAGCAGCCCCACACGCACCCCGGGAATTAAGGAACGCCCGCAGCTAGGTACTCTCACCGCGCCGCCGGGGCCCGCGAACCGCTTGCTAGAGCGAAAAAGCGCCCTCCCCCGGTTCCCTAAATGCGGCCGGACCGGGCGATTTTTGGAACTGGCGGGGCGGTTTTCGGAACGGATTCCGGGGTTTTCGGAACCACCCGGACAAAAAACGGCGCGCGCCAGATCGAGCGGTTCGAGGCCTCGCCGGCGGCCGGCTGTCCCGATTGCTGGCCCCCTCGCCCGTTCGCCAGCAGGCACCAAGATGTAAGCGCG
>JBIOTT010000240.1:0-11049 GCA_044866195.1 Gemmatimonadales bacterium | reverse complement strand
CGGTCGCGAAGCAGCCGGGCGCCGCGATGGCGCGGGCTCCCCGAAGCCCTTCGCCCAGGACATCCGCCGACCTCCGTCTCTACGAGCGCTACTACGGCAGCCACCCAGCGCCCGAGCTGGTGCCCCGCTTTATGTACGGGCTGGCGGACGTCCTGGGCGAGCGGCTCCGGGGAGCCCGTGCCATCGCGGCGCCCGGCTGCTTCGCGACCGCGGCGGCGCTCGCGCTCTATCCCCTCGCGCATTTGCCGCTGGCGGCGCCACCGGCGCTCTTCGCGGTCACCGGCTCGAGCGGCGCGGGAGTGCAGCCCAAGCCCACGACCCACCATCCGATGCGGGCCCACAACCTGTTCGCCTACTCGGTGCTGGGACACCGCCACGAAGCCGAGGTCCTGCTACGCTGGCGGGAGTGGACCGGACGAAGCGACGCGGCCGCACGGCTCATGGTGCACTCGGGTCCGTTCGTGCGAGGGATTCATCTGACCTTGCATGCATGGCTGGACGGGAGCGGGCGGGAGCGGGCGGGAGCGGGCGGGAGCAGACGGGAGCAGACGGGAGCCTGGTGGAGCGGTTCCGTCGCGCCTATGCTGGCCGCCCGTTCGTCCGAGTTCTCAACCAGCCACCCGAGCTCACCCACGTCGTCGGCACGAACTACGCGCTCATGCATCCGGCCGAGACCGCCGACCGTAACGAAGTGCAGGTGATGATCGTGATCGACAACCTGGTGAAGGGGGCCGGCGGTCAGGCGATCCAGGCGATGAATCTCGCGCTGGGGTTGCCCGAGAGCGAGGGGCTCCTGGGTGGAGGGATATATCCATGCTGACGGACCGCCCGCCATCGTTGCTGCCGGTCTACGCGCAGATGCCAGTGCGTCCGGTGTCCGGCCGCGGCTCGTGGCTCACCGACGCGGACGGCCAGGAATGGCTCGATGCCTATGGGGGTCACGCGGTCGCCGCGACCGGGCACAGCCATCCGCGGGTGGTCCGCGCCATCGCCGACCAGGCCGCCAGCCTGCTCTTCTATTCGACAGCGGTTCCCCATCCCAACCGGGAGCGGCTGGCCGAGCGGCTCACGGCGCTCTGTCCCGCGCCGCTCGGACAGGTATTCTTCTGCAACTCGGGCGCGGAAGCGAACGAGAATGCGTTGGGCCTGGCCCGGCGGCATACCGGCCGCCGCGCGATCGTCTCTCTTCGGGGTGGGTGGCACGGTCGTACGGCGGCGACGCTCGCCGTCACCGATGGAGCCAAGTACGAGGAGGCTGCCACCCGCGCCGGGGTTCCGCTCTCCCGCAAGGTTGCGGTGGACGACGTGGCCGAGCTCGAGGCAGCGGTGGACGACTCCGTGGCCGCAGTGATCATGGAGCCAGTGCAGGGCCTGGCCGGCGCGCGGGACCTGAGCGTCGAGTTCGTGCGCGCCGCCCGCCGGATCTGTGACCGGCACGGCGCGCTGCTCATCTTCGATGAGATCCAGTGCGGCGTCGGCCGCTGCGGGGGATTCACTGCGGCCGAGGCCTACGGCGTCACCCCCGATCTCCTGACCCTTGCCAAGGGGCTCGCGTCCGGGCTTCCGATCGGAGCCATGATCACCACGCCTTCCATTGGGGGCCGCCTCCAGATCGGGGATCTCGGCAGTACCTTCGGCGGCGGGCCCGTACCCTGCGCCGCGGCGCTCGCGACGCTGGACGTGATCGAGGAGGAGGGCCTCATCGCCAACGCCGTAGAGGTGGGTGACTATCTCAGGGCCGGTGCGCTCGCCCTGGGAATCCCCGGCGCGACCGGGCGCGGGCTCCTGATCGGCCTTCGGCTCGGCCGAGTGGCGGTCCCGGTGCAGCGGGCTCTATTCGAGCGCCGAGTCCTCACTGGCACGGCGGGCGACCCGGAGGTGCTCCGGCTGATGCCTCCGCTCTCGTTCGACCGGCGCGAGGCCGACCTGCTGCTGGGCGCGCTCCGCGAGGTGCTGGAGTGACCAAACGCGACTTCCTGGCGATGGAGGACTGGAGCGCGGAGGCGATCGATGGCCTGTTCGCCCTGGCCGGGCGGGTCAAACGGGGAGAGATCGGCGGCGGGCTCGAGCGCAAAGTGCTCGCAATGGTTTTCATGGACCCGAGCCTGCGGACCCGGACCAGCTTCGAGACCGCGATGTTCCTCCACGGGGGTCACGCCGTTGTGCTCGAGCCGGGGAAGGGGAGCTGGAGCCTCGAGACGGAGCCCGGCGCGATCATGGATGGCTCCACCGTCGAGCACATCATCGAGGCCGCCCGGGTGCTGGCGCGGTACGCCGATGCGATCGCGGTACGTGCGTTCCCCCGAGGAGACGAATGGGAGGTGGCGCGGCGCGACGACGTGGTCCGCAATTTCGCGCGTTACTCCGAGAAGCCCGTGATAAATCTCGAGTCCACTCGACGGCATCCCTGCCAGGGCCTGGCCGACGCGCTGACGCTCCGGGAGAAGCTGGGCGAGACCGAAGGCAAGCGGTTCGTGCTCACCTGGGCCTGGCACCCGCGCGCCCTCCCGACCGCCGTCCCGGCCAGCGCTGCGCTTGCGGCGGCTTCGCTGGGCATGGAGGTCGTGATCGCCCGGCCGGACGGCTACGAGCTGGATCCCGAAGACACGGCTCTCATCCGCCGGATCACCCAGGAGCGCGGCGGCGAGTTCGTACACATCATCAACGATCCCGATGAAGCGCTCGTCGGCGCGGACGCGGTCTACGCCAAGTCGTGGGGCTCGGTCCGCTTGTTCGGCAAGCCGGATCAGGAGCGCGAGCTTCGGGCGTCGCTCCGGGACTGGCGGGTCACCGAACAGCGGGTACGCTCGACCCGCGGCGGCAAAGGGATCGTGATGCACTGCCTCCCGGTGCGGCGGAACGTGGAGATCGATGACGGGGTGCTGGACGGGCCGAACTCGGTGGTGGTAGATCAGGCAGAGAACCGGCTGCATGTCCAGAGGGCGCTGCTGCTCGATCTGATAGGAGAACTGCGTGAACGGTAAACGGTAAACGGGAGCTCCTATGATCGCCGGAGCCCCCGTTCACCGTTCACCGTTCACTGTTTACGCTTTTGGAGACGTGATGTCGATTGATACCACCAAGGGCATCGCTGGTTTGAAAGGGGCCCTCCGCTACGTCCGGGCCTACCGCGACCACGTCTTCGTGGTAAAGCTGGGCGGCGATGTGCTGAGCGATCCGGACGTGCGGGACCAGGTCGCCGGCCAGCTGGCGCTGCTCTCCTCGCTCAGCATCAGGTTGGTCGTGGTGCATGGCGGCGGCCCTCAGGCCACCACCCTGAGCCGCCGGCTCGGCCAGGAGCCGAGAATGGTGGCGGGGCGGCGGGTGACGGACGAAGCCGCGCTGGAGGTCGCCAAGATGGTGTACGCCGGCCAGCTGAACGTGGATCTCCTCGCGGCGCTGCGCGAGCACAAGGTGCAGGCTGCCGGGCTCTCGGGTATCGACGCGGACCTGCTGACTGCCCACCGGCGCCCTCCGGTGTCGGTGGTGGACGACGATGGTCGCACCCAGCAGGTGGACTACGGGCATGTCGGCGACATCGATCGGGTCGACCCGCGTATCCTGCTGACGCTGATGGAAGCGCGCTTCGTGCCGGTCGTGGCCAGCCTCGCGGGCGATGAAGACGGCGGAGTGTACAACGTGAATGCCGACACGGTCGCCGAATCGCTGGCTGTGGCATTGCACGCGCAGAAGCTCATCTTCCTCACCGGCGCACCGGGCGTGCTCCGGGATCGCAACGACCCCGCCACGCTGGTCACTTTCGCCGATCCCGACGATCTGGTGGGGCTCATGGCGAGCGGCGCGCTGGCCGGCGGCATGCGCCCCAAGGTCGAGGCCTGCATTCGAGCGGCCACCAACGGAGTCGAGCGTACCCACATCATCGACGGCCGCGCCCCCGACGCCCTGTTGCTCGAAGTGTTCACCGGCGCCGGCTGCGGGACGATGATCGTGGGCCGGAAGGAAAAGGCTACCTACCTCGGAGTAGATCTTGCCGGCTGAGCTCGACCTGCTGCAGGCACTGGTCGCGATTCCATCGGTCAGCGGCAGTGAGCGGAGCATCGCCGAGTTCGTCGAGCAGACCGCCCGGGGATGGGGACTCGATGTCGTCCGCGACGAGACCTCCGTCCGGGTCGAGCTGCGGGGGTTCAATCCGGGTCAGACGTTCGCGCTGGTCTCCCACCTTGATACCGTGCCGCCCGGCGCCGGGTGGACCCGTGACCCCTTCACGCCGGCGGTCGAAGGCACTCGGCTTTATGGCCGGGGCTCGACCGACGCCAAGGCATCGGTGGCCGCGATGCTCTGGGCCGTACGGGACCTTGCCGAGAGTGGCCGGATGGATGCGGGTCGGCTCCTGGTCGTGCTCGGCTATAGCGAGGAGACCAATGACACTTCGATGGAAGAGGCGGTCGCCCGTTTGGGACCGGTCGACGCCGCCGTCATCGGCGAGCCCACCAACCTCGATATCGCCATCGCGCAGCGCGGTCTCATGATGGTGGATCTCATCGCCGAGGGCGACCAGCGCCATGCAGGTTACGCCGCCAGCGACGGCGAGTTCACCAACGCGGCCACGGTGCTCGCACGCGATCTCCTGAGGCTGCCGGCACTGTTCGACGACCGGCCTCACCCGCTGCTGGGTCTGGCCACTGCCACCCCCACGATGCTGGAGGCTGGGGTGAGCCGGAATGTCACGCCACCGGTTGCCAAGGCAGTGCTCGACGTCCGGAGCACCCCCGCGTGGACCCACGAGGAGCTCACGACCCGCATGAGGGCCTCCCTCGGCTCGCAGGTGCTGGTCACCTCCCGTCGGCTGGTGCCCTGTGAGACGCCACCCGGTTCCCGGCTGCTCGCGGCCGCCCGAAAGCTCCGGCCCGAGGCCAAGGAGTTCGGCAGCCCCACCTGCTCGGACTGGGTGTTCCTGCGCGACCGGGACGTTATCAAATGCGGGCCTGGCACCAGCCGCCGCTCCCATACGGCGGACGAGTTCGTAGATCTTCCCGAGGTCACGGCGGCGCGGGGCTTTTACGCTGAGCTCGCCCGAGTCTATCTGGGCGGCGGATGACCCCGGGCGCAACTCGGCCCCGCACCCTCTGGGCGACAGGCCCCGTGCTCGACCGGCGCATGCTCGCCTACACCATCGCGGACGATCCGGTGTGGGACGCGCGGCTGCTTCGGTGGGACGTGCTGGGCAGCCTGGGTCACATCGAAGGCCTGCGCGCGGCCCGACTCCTCTCGAGCCGGGAGCACGCCCGGCTTCGGGCCGGTCTGCAAGCGGCGCTGGCCGCGATCGAACGGGGACGGCTCCGGATCGGACCGGCGCACGAAGATGTGCATTCGGCGGTGGAAGATTGGCTCACCCGGCGGGTGCCGGGTGTGGGCGAGCGGCTCCACGCGGGCCGCTCCCGCAATGACCAGATCGCCTGCGACCTTCGCCTCTATCTCAAGGCCACGCTGCTCGAGCTGCACGGCTCTTCGCTCGATCTGGCCGGCGCGCTGCTTGGCTTTGCGGCGCGCTACCGCGGTGCGCTCTGGCCCGGCTACACCCACCAGCGCCGCGCGATGCCATCGTCGGCGGGTCTCTGGGCGCTGGCCTTTGCCGAAGGGCTGCTCGATACGGCCGAAACCCTGCCCGCGCTCTGGGCGACGCTGGATCGCTCACCGCTCGGAAGCGCGGCCGGTTACGGTGCTCCGCTGCCCCTTCGGCGCGAGCTGGTCGCGCGGGCCCTCGGCTTCCGGGCTCCCGAGCATGCCGTGAGCGCGGTACAGAACGGTCGCGGGAAGCTCGAGGCCGCGGTGCTCTTCTGGTGCACTCAGCTGGGCCACGAGATCGGAAAGCTGGCCCAGGACGTGATGCTGCTCAGCACTGAAGAGTTCGGCTTCCTGGTCATCCCGGCAGCGCTCGCCACCGGCTCGAGCATCATGCCCCACAAGCGGAATCCCGATCTGTTCGAGCTCACTCGGGCCAGGGCGGCGGCCGTCGACGGCGATCTCGCGGCGGTGTTGCATCTCAAAGCGAAGCTGCCCAGCGGCTACCATCGGGACTTCCAGCTGCTCAAGGAGCCGTTGTTCCGCGGGCTCGACCGCAGTGCCGAAATGCTCGCCATGATGGCGCACGCCGTCCCCCAGCTCGCAGTCGACCGAACCCGCGCGGCGGCGGCGCTGCGCGGGGGCACCCTGGCAACCGACGAAGTCATGCGGCGGGTGGAGCGGGGCCGGGCGTTCCGGCTGGCCTACCGGGAGGTTGCTGCGGAAGTCGCGGCTGCCGCACCCGTGGCGGAACCCACCCCGGCGCAGGTCGTTGCCCGGCGGCGGGCGACAGGCAATCTCGGGAACCTCGGGTTGTCGGAGGTCCGCACGCGGCTGCGGCGCGCCCGGCGCTGGGCCGGTCGCGAGCGGCGCCGCTTCGAGCGGGCAATGGCTCGGCTGGCCGGACGGAAGCGCCCCAGGCGATGACGGCGGAACGAAAGAAGCGGCATCTGCGGATTCTCGAGCTCATCAGCACCCGCGCCGTTCGCACTCAGGAGGAGCTCGCCGAGATGCTCGTGGCCGATGGTTGGGAGGTCACCCAGTCATCGGTGAGCCGGGATATTGCAGCGCTGGGGTTGGTGAAGGTGGACGGCGCGTACCGGCGTCCGCCGCCGAGTCTTCGCGCCGTGGCGGACCCGGACGAGCGGCGCATCGCGGAAGGCGTGTTGTCCTGGGACACCGCGGGCGAGACCCTGGTGGTGGTCCACACCGCGCCGGGAGAGGCCAACCGCGTGGCCGTCGCGATGGACCGGTTGGCCTGGCCCGAGGTGGTGGGGACCATCGCGGGCGATGACACGATCTTCATCGCATTGAAGGACCAAGGGGCGCAGCGACGGGTGGTCCGGACCATCCGGGCCCTGCGGGGGAAATGAGCGAGGGCGGCTCGGGAGAGCCGCCCTCCGTCCAACCAGTTACTGAAGTCGGAGCAGCCGATCAGCGGCGTTGCTGCAGGTTGAACAGGTTCGTGGTCACCGAGACGGGCTCGTAGCTCTGCAAGTCCGACGTGGAGTTGACCAGGTCTTCGGTCGTGAGCTGGACCGTGTAGCCGCCCGCCTTGTCGATCTGGAAGGTGAGGGTTGCCTCGCCCGAGGTATTGGTGGTAGCGGTAGGCACTGTGGGCGTGACGTTGAAACTCCCCGAGTTGCCCACCACCGTGGCCGTGACGATTACCCCCTCGATCGGCGCGTTATTGATGACGGCGCCAGTCTGGTCGACCACGTTCGCATTGACCTTTACGTTGATCGTAATGTCCTGGTTGGTGAAGCCATTGGTCGGTTGCCCACCCGCGGGGATCGTCAGGACAATGCCCCCTGCATCCACCACGGAGAACGTGCTGTACCCGCCAATCTTGCCCCCGGTACCGCCGGGGTTGACTGCCGCGGCGTACGCGGGCCTTGGTATGAGCAGACGCTTTAGCCATGCAAAGGGACCGAGTCCATCGTCAAACGCCGATGCCAGGTCGTTGTCACAAAGGGCCCTCTTGCCCGTTGTCTGACCGCCGGGGTTGCCGGCAGCGAACCGCTCGAGAAACGCAACCGGCTCCAGCTGGACGATTGCTGCATCCTCCTGGATGAGCCCCTTCGGGTTCTCTACGCAAATCCCAAGCACCAACAAGCGGTTCACCAGGGTGGTGCGCTTGGGGACCGTGTTCCAACTGTAGGCCGCCCCAATCTGGCCGCCGACAGAACCGGTCGTGTTCTTCGCCGCGATGATGATGGTCCGACCGCCCAGCGCGTCCGCCCATGTGCCGGTCTCCGGCTTGACGCCGATCGCGGAGCCGCCCAGGCGAGTGACGATGGGATCTTCGGTATCTGCGACACCGGTGGTCGAGACCCCGCCGCGCACCGCAACGGCGCCGTCCTTTGTCCGATCGAAGGGGTCCGGTCCGATCGGCAACTGTACGCCGGTCTTCGAGGCCGCCGTAAGGCAGAAGATCACGTTATTGGCGAAATCGGCTCCGACCTGAGCTGTCCCGCGCTGCTTGCCGGCATCGATGGTGGTCGCCTCGAGTACGATCAGGTCGTAGAGGTACGGCTCGGCGCCCGGTTGGTTCGCGCCCTGGTCCTGCGCCAGCTTGATCAGGTCGGCTGCCTTGAGCTTCTCAGCGGTGAAGAACTCATCGCCAGCAAGACTCTGCAGCGTCTTGAAGTTGCAGGTGTTCGCGGGCGGCGGTGATGGTCTGAAGCTGGGCTCGGTGGGATCGGACTTGTCCGCGCCGCCGCACGCGGCAAGGCCGAGGACGACCAGTCCCCAAGCCAGGGAACGACGAGGCATACACTTTTCCTTCGGGGCGGGGAGGCCCTTAAGATGGCACTCTTGTAGCTGGAGCGCCAGAGTGAGCCGCGGACAGTTTACGGGGTCCCGACCAGCGCCTTGTACTCGGGGTCGTCCTTGAGATTTCGGAAGTACCAGCTCTGGTCCCTGGCCTCCGACTCGCGCAACTGCGGGTTGGTGGCGAGATAGATCCCTAGCTGTCGAAGGGCCTCTTTCCGGTCCCCGATCAAGTTCCGGACGATGGCCTCGTAGTAGGCAAGCTCGTGTGCCGGGTCGAGCTCGGCATCGGCCCGCGACCGCTCCGCCACTGACCGGGCGCTATCTGTCAGACCTGCCCTCGCCAAGCCCATGGCCAGAATCATCTGCCCATAGAGCTTTCGATATGCCCTCAGATTCGGCGGGCTAAGGCGCTGATAGTCTTCCAGCAGCTTCCATGCTTTGGGGATGTCCGGCTTCTGGTCCTTGAGGATGTTGAGCCAGAGCTGGCACTCGGCGAATCGAGGGTCGGAAGCAAAGCGCCGCTGGCCCTCCTCGCACCAATGCTTAGCCTCCACTCCATCCTCGAGGTCCAGCGAGCTCTGAAATAGCCGCCAGACTGTGACATTAGCCGTCTTGAGGTAGGGATCTGCTTCATACGCTCGAAGACCCGCCAGCTTCGCCTCGCCGGTCGCCGACTTCGCGTTTAGGAGGTGGGTGAGCGACGTCCAGGCCGTGGCCTGGCTCGGATTGGCCGCGACCGAAGCCCGGAAATCCGCCTCTGCGTCTGCGAACAGCTTTGATGCCTGCCTGGCATCGGGAGAGAGATTGAGGAGCCAGCGCCAGTAGCGCAGCGTCCCCCGCAGCTCGAGCGCATCGGGATCTGTCGGGTTGAGTTTGAGCGCGCGCTCGGCCTGCTTCAGTCCCTCGGCCAACCAGGTTCCGTAGTAGGCCTTGTTGAAGGAGCCGCTCAGCCGGGTTCGTTGGTAGTCAAGCCATCCCCGCGCCACTACCGGTGCGATCCACTGCGGATCTTGGGCCTCCACCCGCGCCAGCATCGAGTCCGCCGCGGCGATCTTCGCCATGGTCCCGGCCGAGTCACCCGCTGCGGCGAGCGCCTCGGCGTCCCGTGCGGCCTGCTGGGCCTGCTGCATCGCCTCCCAGGCGGCCACATTGCGGGTGCCGGACCGGGTCTCCTGGACCTGGATCTCCTCCCCGATACGCTGGCGCAGGAAAAACGATACTTCCTTGGCGAGATCATCTTGAAGCGCGAACAATTCGGTCCGGGGGCGCTCGATGGTCTTGCTGCCGATCTCCGCCCCCGTAGTCGCGTTGACCAGGGCCACGTTGACGCGCAGGCGATCGCCCGACTGTTCCAGCGTGCCCGACACGAGCGTGCCCACCTTCAGGGCCCGGCCGATGCTGTCCGGCGACGCGCTGCCCTTCTTGTAGGGGCTTACGCCATTCTGGGAGATGACATGCAGCGCCTTGACCTGACTCAACTCGTGAATCAAAGCCTCTGTGACACCGTCCGCCAGATACTGGAGGGAATCCGAGCCGCCGCGACGCTGGAAATAGAGGACGGCCAGCCGATTGGGATCGGCGCCCTCGGCCACTGATGCGCTCGACGCCTTCTCGCCAGAGCCCCATTTCCGCCACGCCACCCACGCTCCGACCGCGACCAGGGCCAGGGCTGCGCCACCTGCCACCCACGGCAGGGCCCGGCGCCACGCCGGCCTCGGCGCTGCCAGCGCCGGAACCGCGCGGGTGGAAACCGGTCGCGCCCCGGTCCGCGCAGCCTGACGTGACATGTCGGCCTCTCGCAGCGCCGCGGCGAGGGCTCCTATGCTGGCGAACCGGTCGGCCGGCACCTTCTCCAGCGCCCGCAAGACGATGGCCTCGACCGCCTCGGGGATGGAGTGGCGCACGATGGTCAGGCTGGGCACCCGCTCGAGCGAGTGCCGAGCCAGAATCGCCATCGGGGTGGGACCGGTGAAGGGCGGCTGGCCCGCCAGCAGCTCGTACAGCACGCAGCCCAGGCTGTACTGGTCGGCCCGACCGTCGATGTCGCTACCCATCGCCTGCTCGGGACTCATGTAGTACGGCGTGCCGACTGCCATGCCGGTCTCGGTCAACTTCTCGCCGCCCGCCTCGCTGAAGGCCTTGGCGATCCCGAAGTCGGCCACCAGGGCGTGGCCCTCCGACAGCATGATGTTCTCGGGCTTGATGTCGCGATGGATGACGCCGCGGCCGTGAGCGTATTGCAGCGCGTCGGCAGCCTCGCAGACCAGCCGGATCGCCTCCTCGACTGCGAGCTGCTTCTCCCGGTCCAGCTTGCCGCGGAGGCTCTCGCCCTCCACGAAGGGCATCACATAGTAGAGCAGGCCGTCGGCCGCGCCGGAGTCATACAAGCCGAGGACGTGGGGATGTTGCAGGCCTGCGGCGACCTTGATCTCGCGATGGAAGCGATCCGCCCCCAGCGAGGCGGAGAGCTCGGGACGGAGGACCTTGATGGCCACGCGGCGATCGTGCCGCACGTCTTGAGCGAGGAAGACTGTCGCCATCCCGCCCCGCCCGAGCTCACGCTCCATGACGTAACGGTCCGCTAGCACCACACGGAGCCGTTCCAGGGTGTCGCTAACCAGGGCGCCGCTCAAACTACCGCCTCAATTGGGTGGGAAACGTGCCTCTATTATACCGATGCTGGCCTCATGATGGCAGGAAGGCACCCCGGGGCCCGTTCCAGCTAGCGCCCAACCGCCACGCCGCTGATAC
>JBIOTT010000239.1:0-8278 GCA_044866195.1 Gemmatimonadales bacterium | reverse complement strand
GCCTCGACGCGCCTCCGCGCGTTCGCGTTCCATTTCATCTCCCAACTCGGCATCCATTACCGGACGAGCCCAGCCGTTACGGAGGGCGCGCCTCGACTGCAGGCGGGGCCGAAGGCGGGGGACCGCCTCCCCGATGCGCCGCTCATGCGCGACGGGCGGGACACATATCTCCAACAGGAGCTCGCCGGACCGCACCTGCAACTGCTGTTATGTGGGCCGCCGGAGGCGTGGGATGGCTATCGGGTTGCGAACCTGACGACGCGATGCGCCGGCCTCCTCCTGGCGCACTACCTCGCCGCGAGCGCAAGCCCGGGCGCGATGATTGACACCGGGGACGTGCTCGCAAGGCTCGGCGTCCGAGGCCCCTCCGACGCGGCCCAGTACCTCGTGCGGCCCGATGGTTACATCGGGTTCCGATGTGCCGGCCGGGACCTCCAAGGAGTCAGTCGGTACCTCGAAGCCTTGTGCACGTGAGCAGCAACCAAGCCAGCCTTCTCATCGCTCGGTTCGTACGGGGAAGCCCCTCTCCCGAAGAAAGGCTCGGGCTTCCGGAATCGAGCAGCCCTGAAAGTGGAAAATCGAGGCCGCGAGCACCCCGTGCGCGCCGGCCTCGATCGCCTCGGCCAGGTGCTCGAGCTTGCCGGCCCCGCCCGAGGCAATCACCGGAATTCGTACCGCGTCCGCGGCGGCCCGGAGCAGCGGCAGGTCGTAGCCTGATTGGGTGCCGTCCCGGTCCATCGAGGTGAGCAGGATCTCCCCGGCACCGAGCGCCTCGAGCCGCCGGATCCACTCGATGGCCTCGAGCGAGGTCCGTTCCCGTCCTCCCGTCACCATCACCGTGTAGCGCTCGTCAATCCGCTTGACGTCCACCGCGGCGACCACGCACTGGGCGCCGAAGCTGCTCGCGAGCCGCTCGACCAGTGCGGGATCGCGCACCGCCGCCGTGTTCACGGCGATCTTGTCGGCCCCTGCGCGCAGTGCCTCTCCGGCGTCGGCCACGGTTCGAATGCCGCCGCCCACGGTGAAGGGGATGAAGACGGTGTCCGCCACCCGGCTCACCATGTCGAGCGTCGTGCGCCGGTCGTCGTACGTGGCGGAGATGTCGAGGAAGACCAGCTCGTCGGCGCCTTCGGCGTCGTACCGCGCCGCCTGAGCGACCGGGTCGCCTGCATCGCGCAGTGCCTCGAAGTGAACCCCTTTCACGACCCGCCCGCCCGCCACATCCAGACAGGGGATGATCCGGCGGGCTAGCATACCTGCAGCACGTCGTCCAACGGCCCCGCGTCTCCTTCGGCAAACAGCACGCGGATGTCGTCCAGGGCCCGCCGCTCCCGGGGCCAGGCGAATCGTGCGCGGGCCTGGTTCGGGCCGAGCCATTCCAGCCGGTCGTGCTCCGGCCCGGGCCGCGCTTCCCCGCCGGACGCGACAAACGCGGCAAACACCGGAACCAGGGCGACCTGGTCCAGGCGGTGCTGATAGAACAGCTCAACCCGGCTCAGGTTGTACAGGCGCTCCGGCACGAGCCCCGTCTCTTCCGCGAGCTCGCGCCGAGCCGCATCGGCGGGCGACTCATCTGGCTCGATATGGCCGTGCACGGCCTCCCAGGAACCGGGGCAGCGACCACCCGGCCCGCGCCGGAGCACCAGGACCTCGAGCGCCGGCCCGGTACCGCGCAGGACGTACACGTCCACGAACTTGGTGAGGAGGCCGGTCACGGCCGCCAGCGGGCGAATGCCGCGAGCAGTTCGAGCCCGGCCCGCTGAGACTTCTCGGGGTGAAACTGGGCCCCGATCACATTGCCCTGGCCCACGATCGTCGGAAAGACATAGCCGTACTCGCCGGTGGCGAGCACGGCGCCGTTGGCGAGGCCGGAGGGATGATAGCTGTGCACGTGATAGAAGAACTCGGGCTCCTTCAGCACCTCGCGCAACACCGGGTGCGAGCGCCCGGTCGTCGTAGGCTCGACCCGGGCCCAGCCGACGTGCGGGATCGGAAGGTCCACCGCGAATCGTCGCACCATCCCCGGCAGCAATCCGAGCCCGGCCACCCCGGGTGCCTCCTCGCTGCTCTCGAAGAAGAGCTGGAGTCCGAGGCAGATCCCCATGACGGGACGGCCGGCCCGGCCAACATCGCGAACTGCGGACCCGAGACCACTCTGGCCGAGATTCGCCGCCGCCTGGCCGAAATGCCCGACCCCGGGCATCAACACCCGGTCAGCCCGGCCCACGACTTCGGGATCTGCCGTGAGCACAGCGTCGTGCCCGCCCGCAGCGAGCGCGCGCACCACGCTCCTGAGGTTATTGACGCCGTAGTCCACCACGGCGATCATAGCACGCCCTTGGTCGAGGGAACGCCCTGCACCCGCGGGTCCAGAGCCGTGGCGGCGTCGAGCGCGCGCGCGAACGCCTTGAACGTGGCCTCGACGATATGATGCGGATTGTCCCCGCGGACCAGATCGAGATGCGCGGTCAGGCCGGCGTTGAGCACCAGGGCGCGGAAGAACTCGGGGGTGAGAAACACGTCGTAATCGCCCAGCATCTGCCACTTGGCGATCTCGATGTGATACGAGAGATAGGGCCGCCCCGACACATCCACCACCGCGCGCACCAGGGCCTCGTCGAGCGGAACCAGGGCATCGGCGTAGCGGCGGATGCCGGCCCGGTCCCCCAGGGCCTTGGCGATGGCCTGCCCCAGCGCGATCCCGGTATCCTCGACCGTGTGGTGCCCGTCGACATGAAGGTCACCGCTCGCCTCGACGGTGAGATCGAGAAGGGCATGCCGAGCCAAGGCCTCGAGCATGTGGTCGAAAAACCCGATCCCGCTGTGAACCCGGGCCTCTCCGGTGCCGTCGAGGGCCACCCGGATGTGGAGGTCGGTTTCCTTGGTTTTTCGATGGACCTCGGCGACTCGGGCCATGGGGAAAGCGTAAACGGTGAACGGTAAACGGTAAACGGGGGGCGTCCTTGTTGGGGCACCCCCGTTCACCGTTTACCGTTCACGCCTCTAGTATGTGCCCCAGCGCCCCCACCACCGCCTCCATATCCTCCGGCGTCCCGACCGAGATCCGCAGACACTCGCTGAGCTCCGGCGCCGCCGACACGTCGCGCACCAGAATCCCGTGCTCCTCGAGCAACCGGCGAAAGACCTCGGCGGCCGGCAGCGCCAGGCAGCGGATCAGGATGAAGTTCGCGGCTGAGGGAAAGACGGTGAGGCCCTCCAAGGCGCCGAGCCGTTCCAGGGCCCGGTCGCGGCTGGCGATGATCTCCGGAACGTGAGCCGCGGCGGCTTCCGGATGCGCCAGCATCACTTCGGCCGCGGTGAGCGAGAGGACGTTGACATTGTAGGGGAGCTTGGCCTTGGCGATCTCGCGGGCAATGGCGGGGTGCGCCAGCGCCACGCCTAACCGAAGTCCGGCCAGCCCGAACGCCTTGGAGAAGGTCCGCAGGACCACGACCCTGGGCGAGGATGCAAGCAGGCCCAGTGCCGTGGGGCCTCCGAAGTCCTGATAGGCCTCGTCGCACAGCACCAGGGCATCGGTCGTCTCGAGCAGGCGCTCTACCCCCTCCGGCGGGAGGGCGGAGCCGGTCGGGTTGTTGGGCGAGTTGAGGACGACCACCCGCGCCCGTTCCCGGGCCGCCACCTCGCTCAGAGCCTCGACGTTGTAGCGGAACTCCGCGCCGAGCCCCACCGGCACGTAGCAACCGCCGAAGACGTTGGTGAGCAGCCGGTAGAGCGAAAAGGTCGGGGCCGGCGCAACCACCGGGTCGCCGGAGTCGAGCGCCACGGCCAGAGTCGCCTGGATCAGCTCGTTCGACCCGTTGCCGACGAGGATGCCCTCCGCCGGCCAGTTGAACCGGGCCGAGAGCTGTTCCAGCAGACGGGACGGCACGAACTCCGGGTAACGGTGCCAGGGCGCCGCCGCCATGCGCGCCAGGATCTCCCGCTTGAGCTCCGGCGGCACGTCGTAGGGACTCTCGTTCTGGTTGAGCTTGCGCTGCGCCGCGCGCGCCTTGAGCGCATACGCGGGCTGGCCCCGCACCGCCGGCTTGATCAAATCGAGCCCGGCCGCGGGATCGGCGAGCTGCGACTTCATCGGCCGCGGCGACCCAGGACGGCTTCGAGCCGTGCCGCGAGGGCGCGGGCCCGGAATGGCTTGCTGAGAAAGTCGTCGGCCCCGAGCTCGAAGACCTTGACCTCGTTGTCCTCGTCGCCCTTGGCGGTGAGCACGATGACGGGAATGTCCCGCGTGATGGGGCGCGACCGGAGCTGCGACAGCACGCCATAGCCGTCGAGCCCGGGAAGGTTGAGGTCGAGCACGATGATGTCGGGTGCGTGGCGATCGACTTCATCGAGGGCCTGGACCCCATCCCGAGCTTCCTGTACGGTGAAGCCCTCTCGCTCGAGCAAGTCGCGCATGACCCGCCGGAGGTCGTCCTCGTCGTCCACTAGCAGCACGCAGATCCCTCGCTCGCCGGCCACCTTGCCATCGCTGGGCGGCGCCTCGTCGAGGAGCTCGAGGTCCATGCTGAAGTCGAGCGCCGGCGGCGGCGCCGCGGGAGCCGCGCTCGCGGCCGGAGGTGGTGCCGTGGGCCCGGCGGCGCGGTAGCCGTGGCGGCCCGGGCGGGCCGGGGGCGCGGCCACCGGGGAGCCCAGAGCCGGAGCAGAGGGCACGTCGGTCACCCTGAGCAGCTCGTCTACCGTCGTTTCGCCTTTGAGCACGTGCCTCAAACCGCTGTCCCAGAGCGAGCGCATGCCGTGCCGCCGCGCCGCTTCGGCAATTCGGTCCGCGGTGGCGCCGGAGCCGATCAGCCGCTCGAGCTCGGGATTCATGGTCAGGACCTCGACGATGCTGAATCGGCCGCGATACCCGGTGCTCGCGCATTCGGGACAGCCGACCGCCCGATAGAGTATCGTGCCGCCCGGCACCAATCGAGCCATTCGCTCCGGCACCGGGTCGGTGCTGACCTCCTTGCACACGTGGCACAGCCGGCGCATGAGCCGCTGGGCGACGATCCCGCGGAGCGCGGAGCCGATCTTGTAGGCTTCCATGCCCATGTCCAGCAGCCGGGTGACAGCATTCGGGGCATCGTTGGTGTGCAGGGTCGAAAGCACGAGGTGTCCGGTGAGCGAGGCCTGCACGGCGATCTGAGCCGTCTCCTGATCCCGGATTTCGCCGATCAGGACGACGTCCGGGTCCTGTCGCAGAATCGAGCGGAGCGCCGACGCAAAGGTGAGGTTGGCCTTCTCGTGCACCTGCACCTGCACGATGTTCGCCCCCAGCCGATACTCGACCGGATCCTCGACCGTCACGATGTTCACGCCCTCTCCCTGGATCAGGCGGATTGCGGAATAGAGCGTCGTGGTCTTGCCCGAGCCGGTCGGGCCGGTCACCAGGAGAATGCCCTCCTTGGCATTCAGCAGACGCCGGATCAGCTCGGCCTCGTCTTCGAACAGGCCCAGGCCATCGAGCGCCAGGATGGTGCCCTTGCTGCTCAGGATCCGGATCACGACCTTCTCGCCCAGCGACGCCGGCAGGGTCGAGATCCGCAGATCGATCGGCTCCCCGTTCACGGTTATGCGGGCCCGCCCGTCCTGGGGCCGCAAGCGATCCGCGATATCCAGCCCCGACATGATCTTCACCCGGGAGATCAGCGGAATCCCGGCAGAGCGGGGAATCTTCATCACCTGGCGCAGTACGCCGTCGATCCGATAGCGGATGATGACCCCGCCTTCGGAGGGCTCGACGTGGATGTCGCTTGCCCGGGTGCTCACCGCGTCGGCGAGCATCATGTCCACCAGCCGGACAATGGGACGCTGACTGGCCTGCTCGGCGCTGGCCGCCGCGTCGTCCTCCTCGGTGACCTCCTTCACGTCGAAGTCGCCCCCGATGCCCTCCAGCAGCTTGGATACGACTTCGTCGTTGCGGTAAAGATCGTCCAGCTTCTCGCGGATCCGCGCGGGCGAGCCGAGGAACAGGCGCACCTCGCGCCCGGTGGCAAAGGCGAGCGTCTTCTCGGCGTCGAGGTCGAACGGATTGGCGGTGGCCACTTCGAGGTAGGCGTCAGTAGCCCGGAGCGGCAGAACGTTGAACTTGCGAACCAGCTGCTCCGGGATGGTGTCCTTGACCCTGGGATCGAGTCCGCCAAAATCGGCGACCGGGAGCCGGAAGCGGGTCGCAATTGCGCCAACGATCTGGGCATCGGTCGCGAGCTTGCGCTGCACCAGCGTGTCCCAAAGCGATGCTGGGCCGCCTTCCGCCCCCCGGAGCGCTTTCATCGCGTCCTCCGGCAGCAGCGTCTCCAGCGTGGGGACCAACCATTCGTCGGTGAACTGCATGGCGCGGCTCGGCTTGTGAGGAGGTGACCAGAATGGACCAGGCGGGCGCGGCGAACCCGGAATCAAAACATAAAGCCGAGCGACAGCGGCCGGGTAGGTGCCTAGAGCAGCCCCCACCAGTCGGGATGCACATCGAGCGTGAGGCCGACATCGCCGTCGCGAAGACCGATCCCGGCTTCGACCCGAAGCAGCCGCATGAACAGCTCCAGGGCACCCCCTGCGACCGGCCTGACCCCGCCGGTGGCCGCCCACGGCAGCCCCGCATAGGGACGCTCGGCCCACCCCGCGGCGACGAACGGCGCCAGGATCATGCTGCGCCCGGTGGAAGCGAACGACCCCAGCGTCAGGCCTGGGGCGGGCAGTTCCACCCGCCACTCCAGCTCGGCCAGGGCATAGGCCCGGCCGCCGAACGCCCGGAACGGCTCGCCCACCAGGGTGCCTCGCCCACCCAGCACGAAGCTCCGGTACGCCGGCAGCCCATCGCTCCCGATTCCGCCATGGACTCGGCCGGCGAGGGTGCCAGGGCCGAAGGGCACCCGCCAGGACCCATCGGCCGCTCCGCGGATGAAGCTGGTCGGGCCATCACCTACCTCGAGAGCCAGACTCCCCGCCAGATCCGCGCCGGTCGGGAGGCCGCCTCCCGCCCGCTCCAGGCGCGCCCGAGCCAGGCGGTAGCTGCCCGCGCCCAACGCAGGGTTGGGCCGGTAGGCTCCATGCGCAGGGGTGGCCGCAACATCCAGCGACCGACTCCGCTCGACCGCGAGCTCCAGGCCAACCGACACCCGGCCGCCCACCCGATGCCGGAGCCGCCCGCCGGCCGCGTCGACCAGCACGTAGTCCCCGTAGTCGTCCCCGTTCTCCTGGGAGAGCAGCGAGTTGAGAACCGGCGAAATCACGGCGACATCGCTCAGATCGCGGACCCGCCGCTGACCGAACAGCTCGAGCTCTGTGGCGCCAAGTCCAGCGGTGATGTCGATTCCGCCGGTGAGGCGATGGTCCGACGTGCCGAACGCGGCCGTCGGCCGGGATCGGAGCCGGCCCTGCCCCAGGCGAACTGTCCCACCCAATCCGAGGGTCAGGCCCTGGACCCGGTTCACGTGGACCAGATCGCTGGCCGAGCCCGTGGCCAGGCGCGCGGCCGGAAGCCCGCTCAGGCCGTGGGCGGTGGCAATGCGCGAGATTTCGACCCGGAGCGCGTCCATGTCCTGCCGCTCGATCGGGGCAGCTTCCTGAGCGATCGCGTCGCGCAGCGGCGTCGACCAGCTGCTGTCGGTGGGCTTGGGCTGCATGAGCCCGCCGATTTCAGGGCCGGCGAGCACCGTGGGCGGGACTGCGACGTCGAGCTCGTAGTCGCCGATCTCCCAGCGGCCGCGAATGATTCCACGAACCGGAAAGTCGAGCCAGCTGGCGCGCCGCCGGATCTCGATTTCCTGGCGATACGGCAGCCAGAAGCGGCCCTCCCGAAGCGAGTTCTCCAGCACCACGCTGATGTCCTCGAGGTTCCGCTGTAGATAGGAGGCAGGCGTGAAGCTGAAGCGAAACCGTACCAGGTCGGCCGACGCCGCGTCCAGGTAGAGCCGCCCCACCACCAGCGGGCGGTCGTATGCCCGGGGCCGCACCAGCACCTCGCGCACCCGGACGTTCCCGCGGGGCCCGCGGATCGTGAGCGAATCGCCCAGGGAAAAGTCGTAGGCGTCGAGACCTTCGGGGGAGAGCGGATGGACCGCGTCCCGTACTTCGTCTCCTTCGCCGATCCGGATCAGATTCCCGAAGTTGTTGGTGACGATGCCCAGATGATCGCGGTGATAGGCTATGTCGGTCGGGAGAAACGATCCATCGCGCCAGCCGTGGATGATCTGCTTGCTCCGGTTCGGGGCCTGCCAGTACACTTCCACATCCAATTCGTCGGCCTTGACCAGGCGCGGCGGCCCACCCAGTCCCT
>JBIOTT010000238.1:0-2423 GCA_044866195.1 Gemmatimonadales bacterium | reverse complement strand
TGCCTCGCGTGCGTTCAGCGGCGTGCGGACGAACCTTGCTGCGGCCCTCGTCGCGACGCCATGGGTACGGTTTGGTGAGCGCCCAGGGATTCGAACCCTGAACCTAGTGATTAAGAGTCACTTGCTCTGCCGTTGAGCTAGGCGCCCGCCGGATGATGCCCGACCGGGAGCGCGCCGGCAACTACTGGGGCGGTGGCCCGGGGCCGCCCGCCGGCTCTGGCGCGTCCCCGTAGTGCTGGTCCACGAACTGGTCCATCAGGTCGGTATCCACCTCGTCGAGGTAGAGCAGCCAGGTCCATGCCACGACGGCGATCGGATGGCCGAAATCCGACCCCGACCAGGGTGCGACGAGCACCTTGTAGCGCTCGGTTCCGTTCCACGAGCGGGTGTACGTCTCCAGGGCGTCGATCTGCTCCGGCGTGACCTGGTCGGCCTGGTACCAGATCACGATCCCGCCGTGCTCGAGATTGTGGATAGTCGGCTCCTGGAGCTGCGGCGTGTCATACACCCCCCAGTTCATCGGCGTGTCCCAGTGGGGTCCCGATGCAGCCGGCGTCGACGAGTAGGGGCCACCCTGGGTGCCGGTCGCGATGTGCGTCCGACCATCCATGGCCTGCGGCTCCCCAATGGTGTCCGACGGCCCCGGTGACAGCAGCGCGAAGACGAGGATCGCGGTCAGCCCGATCACAATAAGAAGACCGATTCCGATGATGGCCAGCGTCGTCCCGCCCAGCCGACTGGCGCCCCCCGCCGAGACTCGACGACCCAGCGCGGCTTCGCTGGCGCGCGCGCGACGCTGGGGTGCGGAGGTCCGACGGCGGGTCATACGGCGGGTCAGGATAGCCGAGCCCGCTCCGGCGGTTCGGAGGGCCGCTCGGAGCGCGTTGTTAGAATCGGCGGGCCGTGGCCGCCCAGAAGCCAGAACCCAGCGGCATCCGGGGCTTGCTCAGCCTGCTCTTCGGCCAGGTTTCCGAGCTGGCCCGGCTGTACGTGGCCGCCGCGCGCCAGGAAGTCGGGGAGGGGCTCAACCAGCTCAGGACGGCGGCCGTCCTGGTCGGTATCGTCTTGGGACTCGTTGTGCTCGCGGCCCTGGTCCTGGTCGTGTTCCTGGTCTCCGCCCTGAGCGCCGCCACAGGCCTTCCGCTGTGGGCCACCTCGGTCATCGTTTTCCTGGCGCTCGTGGCCGTGGCGGCGCTGTTCGGTTGGCTTGCCTATCGGCGCATCCGGGGTGCCAAGCTGATGCCGGAGGCGACGATCGCCGCCGCCAGAGAGGATCTCGAGTGGGCGCAACATTGGACGAAACGCGGGTAGAGCTCGAGGCGCAGCGCGCGCGGGTCCGGGCCACCGCCGAACGGCTGGAGGCCGCGACCCGGCATGCGGTGGACCTGCCGGCCCGGATCCGTGAGCACCCGCTCCAGACCGCGGCGATCGCGGGGGGCATCGCCTTCTTCGTTTTAGGCGGTCCCCGGCGCGTGGCGCGGCAGATAGGGAAGGCGGTGCGAGGGTCCGACGCCGACCGAGCCTATGCGGCGCTGCCCGGCTCGCTGCGCGCGCTCGTCGATTCGACGGCGCCTGGGCGCGGAGAGTCTCGCGACGAGGCGCGGCGGCAGCTGGCGCTGGCGTTCCACGCCTGGCGCGAGGATCCGAAGAATCGGCGCAGGGCCGCGCGGCTGGCCGGTGAGGCCCTGTCGCCGCCGGGGCCTGGGCGAGCCCTCTGGGCGGTGGTGGAGATCGCCGGCGTTACGGCCGCCGGCATCCTGGCGCGTCGGGCCATCACCCGCTGGCTGACGGGGGACCCCCTGCGCGATGCGCCGGCGGCTCGCCGCGACCAGCCTGACTCGACCTCGGAACCCGCGCCGCGCGGGTCTTCAACGCAGAAAGTCTCATCAGCCACCGCGTCAGGAGGCGCGACTCGAGGAGCCACAACCGGCAGGGCAACGACCGCGGGCCGCTACGCCGGCTGGTCGGGCCAGCGTGGAGACGTGGCCGGCCCGGCCAAGAAGTCGGAGACACCGGCCCGGCGACCGTCCTGATCGGTTCGGGTCGAGACCCGCAGCCGGTTTGCTAGACTCCGCGGGCCGCCGAGGACCCTGACCCGGGCGAGTGGCGGAACGGCAGACGCGCCAGCTTTAGGAGCCATCCGGCCCATGCGTTGTGCCCCACGCTCGGGACCCAATGCGAGAACCTTGGAGTTATGCGCGTCCCGTCGGTGAGGTGATGGCATGAACAGCGAAGGACTGCTCCCGGATGGTGTCGCCGGCGTCCATAACGAAGCCACCTTGGCCGTTGAACAGGCGCTCGGAGCGACCGGTGTGCGTGCGGTCGAGGCCCAATACGCTGAGGATCCCCGAGCTGTCGCACGACTTACAGAGACCACGGTCTGGCTGGTCTGTGATATCGGCCTCGCCCGATGCGACATCACC
>JBIOTT010000237.1:0-14046 GCA_044866195.1 Gemmatimonadales bacterium | reverse complement strand
CGCTGCATTGGTGTGCTCTGAAAACGGAATGACACGTGACCGTACAACGGATCGAACAGGATTTCGCCGGGCGCCGGCTCATCATCGAGACCGGTCGGCTGGCGAAGCAGGCCGCCGGCTCCGCGGTCGTACAGTTCGGCGATACCATGGTGCTTGCCGCCGTCACCGTCTCACCCACCGTCTCCTCCCTGCCGTTCTTTCCTCTCACCGTCGAGTATCGCGAAAAGACCTACGCCGCCGGCAAGATTCCGGGCGGGTTCTTGAAGCGCGAGGGACGGCCGTCGGATAAGGAGATTCTCGCGAGCCGGCTGATCGACCGGGGGATTCGCCCGCTGTTTCCGGAGGGGTTCAAGAACGAAGTCCAGGTGTTCGTCACCGTGCTGTCCGCCGATCAGGAAAACGACGCGGACATTCTCGGCGCGGTGGCCGCCTCGGTGGCGCTCGCCAGCTCCACGGTGCCGTGGAACGGCCCGCTGGCGGCCGTGCGGGTGGGCCGCATCGAAGGCAAGTGGGTGCTGAACCCCACGTTCCAGCAGCTCGAGTTCTCCAGCCTGGACCTGGTCGTGAGCGGCTCGGCCGAGGCGGTTTACATGGTGGAGGGGGGCTCGCTCGAGATGTCCGAGTCCGAGATGCTGGAGGCGCTCAAGGTGGCGCAGAAGGGCATCAGGGATCTCATCGCGCTCGAGCGCAAGGTGATCGATGCCGAGCCTCGGCCCAAGCTCACCTGGGAGCGCCCGGTGCCGCCGGCCGCGCTGATCGCCCGGGTCCGGGAGGTTGCGGAGGTGCCGATGGCCACGGCGATCAACGCGTCAGCCAAGGCCGGCCGGGCAACCAATGTGAAGGAGCTGCGCCAGGCCGTGCTGCTGCAGTTGGCCGCGGAGTTTCCTGACAACGCGAAGGACATCGCCGCTGAGCTGGACGATATCGAGTACCGGGTGATGCGAGTCCAGGTGCTGGACAAGGGCGAGCGGGTCGATGGCCGCGACCTGGACACCATCCGGCCAATCGTCATCGAGGCGGGCCTGTTGCCTCGGGCCCACGGCTCGGCGCTGTTTCAGCGGGGCGAGACCCAGGCGCTCGCGTCGGTCACGCTCGGTACGGCCGACGACGAGCAACGGATCGACAGCATCGACGTGCTGGGCGAGACCACCAAGTCGTTCATGCTGCACTACAATTTTCCGCCTTACTCGACCGGCGAAGTGAAGATGATCCGAGGCACCAGTCGCCGCGAGGTGGGCCACGGCGCACTGGCCGAGCGGGCGCTGCAGCCGCTGCTGCCGCATTACGAGGACTTCCCCTACACCCTCCGCGTGGTCTCGGAAGTGCTCGAGTCGAACGGCTCCTCGTCCATGGCCACGGTCTGCTCCGGCTCGCTTGCATTGATGGATGCGGGCGTGCCGATGAAGGCGCCTTGTGCCGGGGTCGCCATGGGCCTGGTGAAAGAAGGCGACCGGGTGGCGGTGCTCACCGACATTCTCGGATCGGAAGACGCCCTGGGAGACATGGACTTCAAGGTTGCGGGCACCACCCGGGGGATCACCTCCATCCAGATGGACATCAAGATCGAGGGCCTCACGCTGGACATCATGAAGGAGGCGCTCGAGCGGGCCCGGAGGGGCCGGCTGCACATTCTCAAGGAGATGGAGAAGGTGCTGCCGAAGCCGCGGCCGCAGCTCTCGAAGTATGCGCCGCGGATCATCACGATCCAGATCAAGCCGGAGAAGATCGGCGACGTGATCGGGCCCAAGGGCAAGACGATCCGGGGCATCCAGGACGCGACCGGCGCCAAGATCAACGTCGACGACACCGGACTCATCACCATCGCCGCGGTGGGCGGCGATGCGGGCGAGAAGGCGCGGGAGATGGTGGCCGCCATCGTGGCCGAGCCGGAGGTGGGAAAGGTCTACGAAGGGCCGGTGAAGAGCACGACGCCCTTCGGCGCATTCGTAGAGATCATCCCCGGGGTGGAAGGTCTGCTCCACATCAGCGAGCTGCAACACGGGCGCACCGAAAAGACCGAGGACGTCGTCAAGAAGGGCGACATCGTGCAGGTCAAGCTGCTCGAGGTGGATGAGCGGGGCCGCATGAAGCTCTCTCGGAAGGCCCTCATCCCCAAGGATTAGCGCTCCGTGGGAACGGTTCTCCTGGACCGGGGGCTCCGGCGCACCGATGCAGCGTCGGGGCTCGTGATCCTGTCCGAAGCGATGCCCGGAGTGCGGTCGGTTGCGACTGGCATCTTCGTGCGTACCGCGAGCGCCCACGAGCCGCGGGCCAAGATGGGCGTGTCCCATCTGCTCGAGCATATGGTCTTCAAGGGTACCGAGCGCCGCACGGCCCGGCAGCTGGCGCTGGAGCTGGAAGTGCGGGGCGGGGCGCTCGACGCCTTCACCGGGCGCGACTACACCAGCTATCAGGCGCACGTGCTCGACGAGGATCTGCCGCTCGGAGTCGACATCCTCACGGACCTGGTGCGGCGGCCGCTGCTCGAGGAGCGGGACCTGGTCCCGGAACGGAACGTCATCCTGGAAGAGATCAACGGCGTGCTCGACACGCCCGACGATCTGGTGCACGAGCTGCACGCCGCGGCCCTCTGGCCCGCCCACCCGTACGGCTATTCCATCCTGGGCACACCCGCGACCGTGAAGGCGCTGGGCACCGGCGACCTGCGCGAAGCGCATCGGGGCTACTATCCGGCCAACTGTGTCGTGGCGGCCGCGGGCAACCTCGATCACGACCAATTACTCGAGGCGTTGGCACGGGAGGGGTGGCTCGACGGCGCGCCCCCGGCGCCACGGCGGCCGCCAGTGACGCCCGAGCCGGCCGTGCGCGGCGCCACCCGAGCCGAAGTCCGCGACTCCACCCAGACTCACGTCGTATTCGGGACCGACACCTTTCCGGTGCGCGATCCGCGACGGTTCGCGCTGGGCATCCTGGTGAACGCGTTCGGCGGAGGAATGTCGAGCCGGCTGTTTCAGCGGGTCCGGGAAGAGCTGGGACTGGCCTACGCGATCTTCGCGTTCAAGCAGTTCTATCAGAGCACAGGGCAACTCGGCGTCTACGTCGGCACCCAGCCGGCCACGGCGGACCAGGCGATCGAGGCGATCCGGGCCGAATACGACCGGCTGGCGCGAGAGAGTCTGTCTGGGGCCGAGCTGGCGGACGGCAAGCAGCAGCTCAAGGGGCAGGTGGTGCTTTCGCTGGAGAGCCCAGGGGCCCGGATGCACCGGCTCGCCGGCTTCGTGCTGCATGACGACCGCTACCGCTCCCTGGGCGAGCTCCTCGCGGAGATCGAGGCGGTAACCCAGGATCAAGTCGCCGCGGTCGCGGCCGAGTTCTTCCCGGCCGAACGGCAGACCGTGGTTCGGCTGGGACCAGAGGGAACAGCCTGAACGCTGTTCGACAAGACACCTCATCCGAGGACCCTATGCGGATCGGCGTCCCGAAGGAGATCAAGATCAGCGAGAACCGGGTCGCCCTGGTGCCGGCCGGGGTCGAGGCCCTGGTGGCGCAGGGGCACACCGTCTGTCTCGAGCGGAGCGCGGGTGAGGGCAGCGGCTTCGAGGACGCCGCCTATGCGGCAGCCGGGGCCACGATCCTGCCGACGGCGGATGACGTCTGGGGCCGGTCCGAGCTCATCATGAAGGTGAAAGAGCCGATCGAGGTCGAGTGGCCGCGGATGCGCCAGGGCCAGGTGCTGTACACTTACTTCCATTTTGCGGCCGACGAGCGGCTGACCCGGGCAGTGATCGCCTCGGGCGCGATCGCCGTGGCCTACGAGACGGTGCAGCTCCCCAGCGGCGAGTTGCCGTTGCTCACCCCGATGTCGGAGGTCGCCGGGCGCATGGCGGTACAGGCCGGCGCCAAGTATCTCGAAAAGGTCTACGGCGGCCGGGGCATTCTCCTGGGCGGGGTGCCCGGCGTGGCTCCAGCCGAGGTGGTGATTCTCGGCGGCGGGACGGTAGGCATCAATGCGGCCAAGATGGCGGCCGGGCTGGGGGCCCACGTCACCATCCTCGACATCTCCCTCGATCGGCTGCGCTATCTGGACGACGTTCTCCCCGCCAACTGTGATACCTGGTTCTCCAATCGCCACAACATCCTCGAGGCAGTGTCGCGGGCCGACCTGGTGGTGGGCGCCGTGCTGCTGCCCGGCGCGCGGGCGCCGCATCTGCTGCGCCGGGAAGACCTCAAGCGCATGAAGCAGGGTTCCGTGATCGTCGACGTCGCGGTGGATCAGGGCGGCTGTGTCGAGACGATCAGGCCGACCACGCACGAGAACCCCACCTACTTCGTGGACGGCATCCTGCACTACGGGGTCGCCAACATGCCGGGCGGCGTGCCTCGAACCTCCACCCTGGCGCTCACCAATGCCACGCTGCAGGGCGCCCTCCGGCTGGCCAAGCATGGATGGCAGGAGGCCTGCCGCCGGGATGAGGCCCTTCGAAAGGGGCTCAACGTGGTCGGCGGCAAGGTGGTGTATCCGGGAGTGGCGGAAGCATTCAAACTGCCGCTGGTCGATGTCGCGGCCGTCCTCTGATGGCCGTGGGCCTGCCCGGGGCCCGGTATCGGTGTTGCTCGCACGCCTGCCGCACGGCGACGGCCTCCCGCTGCCGGCCAGGGCCACGCCCGGGGCCGCGGGGTACGACCTGATGAGCGCGGAAGAGGGCTCCCTCGCCCCGCTCGAGCGCCGGCTCTTCCGCACCGGATTGAGGATTGCAGTGCCCGACGGCTACGAGTGCCAGATCCGGCCCCGGTCGGGGCTCGCGTTGCGACACGGAGTCACGCTTCCCAATACGCCGGCCACGATCGACAGCGACTATCGCGGCGAGCTGATGGTGGCGCTGGTGAACCTCGGCACCGAGCCGTTCACGGTCGCTCGCGGCATGCGGATCGCGCAGATGGTCATCGCGCGGGTCGAGCGGGCCGAATTCACCGAGGTGGCCGAGCTGCCGCAGACGGAGCGTGGTGCGGGTGGCTTCGGGAGCACCGGCGGAGACGGGAGCGGACGGGAGCGGGCGGGCGGGAGCAGTCGGGAGCAGTCGGGAGCGGGCGGGAGTTGAACCGCGGCCCCGGCTCCCGTCTGCTCCCCTCCGCTCCCGCCCACTCCCGGCAAACCCGCGTGTCTCTTACTTTTCGGCCCATGCGCCTTACGGCCATTCGATGAAGCTCCCGTCGCTTAATCTGGCGTCCTTTCTTCCCGCGAACGAGATCGCAGTCGACCTCGGCACGGCCAACACCCTGGTCTACGTCAAGGGCGAGGGCATCGTCCTCAACGAGCCCTCGGTGGTCGCGCTCGAGCGGGCAACCGGCAAAATCAAGGGCATCGGACTCGAGGCCAAGCGAATGCTGGGGCGAACTCCCGACGGCATTCTCGCGGTGCGGCCACTCAAGGACGGCGTGATCGCCGACTTCGACGTGACCGAGAAGATGCTGCGGTACTTCCTCAAGACCATCATCGACAAGCACGTGTTTCGGGTGAAGCCCAAGGTGATCGTGTGCGTGCCGTCGGGCATCACCGAGGTCGAGCGGCGGGCGGTGCGCGATTCGGCCCAGACCGCCGGCGCGAAGCAGGTCATGATGGTGGCCGAGCCGATGGCGGCGGCCATCGGGGTGGGGCTCCCGGTGGAGACGCCGACCGGCAATATGGTGATCGATATCGGCGGCGGGACCACGGAGATCGCGGTGATCGCGTTGTCCGGTATCGTCTCCGATACCTCCATCCGCACCGGAGGCGATGAGCTGGACCAGGCGATCGTTCAGTTCATGCGCAAGAACTACAACCTGCTGGTCGGCGAGCCCACCGCCGAAGCCATCAAGATCAAGATCGGCTCGGCCGCGCCGGTTGGGGAGGAGCGGGAGATGGAGGTGAAAGGGCGTGACCTCGTCTCCGGCATCCCCAAGACCGTCCGGGTGCATTCCTCCGAGATCCGGGAGGCGGTCCAGGAGCCGATCCAGCAAATCGTCGACGCGGTCCGTCGCGCGCTCGAGATCACCCCGCCCGAGCTGGCCAGCGACATCGTGGATCGCGGCATCGTGATGACCGGTGGCGGGGCTCTGATCCGCGGACTCGATATCCTGCTTGCCCAGGAGACCGGCCTCCCCGTCCACGTGGACGAAGACCCGCTCACTTGCGTGGTGCGCGGCACCGGCCGCATCCTCGACGACTTCGAGAAATACCGTAGCGTGCTCTCCTTCTAGGGATGTTCCCCGCGTCGGACCGAGGCTTCAGCCAGCGGGACACCGCGCTCTTTGTGGGCTGCATGGTGCTCGCGGTGGCCGCGCTGTTCTCTCCCGAGCGGATCACCGGGAGCGTGGCCAACGGTCTCCGGGAGACGGTCCTGGCGCCGGTAGTGTGGCTGCAGGGCGAGGCGGAGCTGGGACGGAGCGGCCGCGCCCGCCTGCGGACGCTGCTCGCCGAGCGTGACTCGGCGGCCTATGCGGCCCAAGGGCTCCCATCGCTCACAGCGGAGAACGAGCGGCTTCGGGCGCTGCTGCGCCTGAGCCACCGCCTGCGCACCCCCTACGTCGCGGCCGAGGTGCTGCACCAGGCGCAGCTGACCGATGCTCGCATGCTGCTGCTCAACGTGGGAAGTGCACAAGGCGTCGCCGGTTTCGACCCGATCGTCGCGCCGGAGGGTCTGATCGGGGTGATCTGGAACACGAGCCGCAACACCAGCGTCGCCATGACGTGGGCCCACCCGGAGTTCCGGGTCAGCGCGTTCACCGCCAATGGGAGCGCATTCGGCATCGTCGCTGCCTCGGCCAACGGGACCGGCAGCGAGTCCTACCTCGAGTTCCGCGGAGTTCCCTACCGCGATTCGGTGGTTCCCGGTACCGTGGTGCTCTCCTCGGGCCTGGGCGGGGTTTATCCCAAGGGGATCCCGATCGGGATCGTCGTTGGGGTGATCCGGGAAGAGGCAGGCTGGGCCCGGGTCTATCGGGTTCGGCCGGCGGCGAATCCGGGCTCCACCGCGCACGTCCTGGTGCTTACCGGCAGGCGGGTCGTCTCGGTTTCGGAGGCATTCCCGCCCGACACGCTGGAGCCGGCGGCGCGGCCCGATTCGCTGTCGGAGCCCAAAAAACCGGCGCCGCCGCCCGGCCCTCCGGCAGAGCGGGGCGCAGCCGCGGGCGCGGCAGCGCGGGCCAAACCGGACTCGGCCCCCAAGCCGAAGCCCAAGCCCAAACGGCCAGTCGTGGACTCGACCCGCCCCCCGACGGCGGTTCCGGCCGCGCCGCCGCGTCCCCCGGCTACACTCCCGACTCCGCCGGCCGCCGGCCGGGATTCGACGCCATGAACGGGCCCCGAACCAGCCGGCTTCACTTGGGCATCGTATTCGTGACCCTCGTGCTGCTGCATTTCTATGTGCGCCCGCGCCTGTTCGATACCCGGTTGGCGCCTGACTTTCTCCTGTTCGGGCTGATCGTTTTCGCGATGCGGAGCGGCCCCGGAGCCGGAGCAGTGGCCGGGTTCCTGGTGGGCCTCACAACAGACGCGCTCTCACCTGCCCGGTTCGGCGCCGCCACCTTGGCGGACACCATCGTGGGTTACGCGGCGGCCTGGGGCCGGGCAGTCTTCTTCGCGGACAACGTCCTGGTCAACGCCGGCTTCGTGGCCGTGGGCCTCTGGCTGCGCGACCTGATCCTGCTGATAGCGAGCGGAACCTCCCAGGGGCAACTCCTGGTCGAGCTGGGCGTCTACAGTCCACTGCAGGCGATCATCACGGCGGCGGCGGGGGCGCTGGTGCTGCTGGCATTCCGTCAGTGGTTTGCCGTGAGGCTCGATGGATGACCGGCTCCGACTCGTATCGGCTGGGAGAGCGGGCGCGGGTCGCGCGGTGGGTCGTCGCCGGGGCCTTTCTGGTTCTGCTGGGCGCCTTCTTCCGGACCCAGATCATCCAGCACGAGAAGTTCCAGCTCAAGGCGGAGACCAACCGGCTCCGGCCCATACCGCTCACCGCCCCGCGCGGCACGATTTACGATCGCCGGGGCGAGATCATCGCGGAGAACGTCCCCGGCTACTCGGTCAAGCTGCTCGCGCCCTCGGTGGATTCGCTCCGGGCAGTGCTGGCCCGGGTGGGCGAGGTCGTTCCGCTCGACAGCAGTGCAATGGCCGAGGTGCTGCGGCGATTCCAGACTGCGCGGTACCAGCCGGTGGTCGTCTTCGGCGACGCCACATTCGAGATCGTATCGAAGCTGGAGGAGCACCGGGTCGCCCTCCCCGGTCTCGTCATTCAGGCCGAGCCCAAGCGGCTGTACCCGGCCCGAAAGGTGATCGCACACCTGGTGGGATACGTGGGCGAGGTGACCGACGCAGACCTGGCCAGCGAACGGTACGAGGGGCTCGATCCGGGCGCGATCGTGGGCAAGGCGGGCCTCGAGCAGGAGTACGACGACACGCTCCGCGGCACGGCCGGGGTCCGGTATATCGAGGTCAATGCCCGGGGACGGCTGGTTCGCGAAGAGGCCAGCTCTGCCTCCCTCCCGCCGACGCCGGGCCGCCCCATCGCGACTACCATCGATCTCGACCTCCAGCGGTTCATCGACAGCATCTGGCCTGCCGGCGTGCGCGGCGGCATGATCGCCATGACTCCTGCGGGAGAGGTTCGAGCGCTCTACTCGGCGCCCTCGTACGACCCCAACGCTTTCACCGGGGGGATCGCACCCCAGCTCTGGCGGGCGCTCAACACGGACGAGGCTCGGCCCCTGCTCAATCGGGCCCTCCAGGCCCGCTACCCCCCGGCCTCCCCGTTCAAGCTGGCCATCGCAGCGATGGCGCTCAAACGCGGGCTGATCGGCCTCGACACTCACATGCCCGTACCCTGCCGGGGCGGGCTCAGGATGGGCAACCGGGTCTTCCGGTGCTGGAAGAAAGAAGGTCATGGCTCGCTCGACCTCATCGGAGCGGTGGCGGCAAGCTGCGACGTCTATTTCTACCAGGTAGGGCTCCGCCTGGGTCTCGATGCGATCATCGAGGACGGCGTGCTGATGGGTTTCAAGGACAAAGCCGGGATCGATCTGCACAACGAAGTCAATCCGATCTACCCCTCCTCCACCGCGTATTTTGACCGGCTCTACGGGGCACGGCGCTGGAGTCCGGCCGCGACTACGCTGAACTTCGCCATCGGCCAGGGTGAAAACACCCAGACCCTGATCAACATGGTCCACTTCTACGCTGGATTGGCGGGCACCGGCTCGGAGACCGCACCCTTCCTGGTGCGGCCGAGAGACGGGACCAGAGAGCGGCCACTGGGGCTCGCGTCCGAGCAGCTGGAGGGGCTGCGGCACGCCTTGATCGCCGTGGTGGAGCGAGGGACGGCGGCAGCCTCCCGGCGGGTGGACCTCCAGGTCGCCGGCAAGACCGGCACCGCCCAGAACCCTCACGGAAAAGACCACGGCTGGTTCATCGGATTCGCCCCGGCCGATAAACCTCAGCTCGTGGTCGGCGGGATCATGGAATTCGCGGAGCACGGCACGGTCGTCGCGCCCTATGTAGTGCAGGTTCTCCGGCGGTACATCCTGGGCCCCGACACTACCGCCAAGGCGGTGGTCAAGCTCCGGGTCATCGCCCCCGAGGACAGCGCCCCGCGCACGCTGGAGCTCGACCCCGACTCTGCCGCTGCGCAGGCAGCAGCGGAGTCGCTCCGGGCCGCGGGCGGGAAACCCAGGCCATGAGACTCGCCGCAGTCGACCGCCAGCTGGCCGGGACGGCGCTCCTGCTGATGCTCTACGGGCTTCTGGTCCTCTATTCGGCCGGCCAGACCGACGTACCCACCCAGGGGTACGGCGTGTGGCACCGTCAGTTCATCTGGTTCGGCGTGGGCCTGGTAGCGGCGTGGGGCACCTTCCAGTTCTCACCCCGGCTGCTCGAGTGGCTCACGCCGGCGATCTACGGGTTCAGCCTGTTTTTGCTGCTGGTGGTGCTGGTGGTCGGTACCGGGGCAGGGACCGCGGCGAGCAGCCACTCCTGGCTGGCCATCGGCGGCCATCAGATCGGGCAGCCGTCGGAACTGGCCAAGGTCTCTACCGTCCTCATGCTGGCTCGCTATCTCTCGGGCCGGCGGGAGCCGCCCCGCTCGCTCCGGGATCTGCTCGGACCCGGCCTCATTGTCGGGATCCCGTTTCTGCTGGTCATGAAGCAGCCGGACCTGGGCAGCGCGATCGTGTTCATCGGGATCTTCTTCGCCATGCTGTTCTGGGCCGGAGTCCGGCCTCGGCTCCTGTTCCTGGTGGCATCGCCCGGGATCAGTCTGCTGCTGGCGTTCAGCAATGTGACCTGGGGCTTCTGGATCGTGGGGTTCACCGTCCTGCTGTTCGTCTGGCGTCCCTACGTCTGGGACGGCCTCACCGTCTGGCTGTTCAACGTGGTCAGCGGCTTCGTGGCCATGCCCCTCTGGCATCGGCTGGCCCCCTACCAGCAGAACCGGCTGCTCACCTTCCTCAACCCCGAGGTCGACCCGCGGGCAGCAGGCTATCACGCGATCCAGTCGCGGGTGGCGATCGGCTCCGGGGGGTGGTTCGGAACCGGCTATACCGAGGGTCCGCAGAAGCGGCTCGCCTTCCTCCCGGAACAGCACACCGATTTCGTCTTCTCGGTGGTGGGGGAGGAGCTCGGGTTCGTCGGGGTGGCGCTGGCGCTGGGGCTGTTCTGCATCCTCTTCATGACCCTGATCCGGATTGCCCGCCGGGCGACCGACTCCTTCAGCAGCCTGCTGGTGTTCGGGATCCTGGGGATGTTCTTCTCCCACGTCTTCGAGAACGTAGGGATGACCGTGAACATCATGCCGATTACTGGCATTCCGCTGCCGTTTTTTTCATATGGCGGCTCGTTCTTCATCATCTGCTGTGTCTGCCTGGGGCTGGTCGGGCGGGTCGCCTGGGACTCCCGGCTGGCAGGCTATGCTGATGTATGACAATGACTTAGGAGTCAGGGCCTGGCGTCTGGGGACCTGACTACACAGATTAGTGGTCTGTCTTTTCCGGTTGTCGCCCTCTCCTCGGACATCGTCGACCCTATGGCTGTGATGGCATGGTTCAAGAAAGAGCGTAAGCCGCGCGCGTCCCAACGAAACCGCCTCGAGATCCCGGCGGACGCCTGGGAGAAGTGCGATGCCTGCGGTCACATCGACATCAAGGAGAAGTTCGAGAAGGCACTCAACGTCTGCCCGGAGTGCGGCCGGCACCGACGATTCACGGCCGAGGAGTACATCGAGCTCCTGACCGACGCCGGGACCTGGCGCGAGCTCTACGGAAACATCCGTTCGGTCGACCCACTGCGTTTCGAGCACTACCCCGAGCGGCTCACCGCCGCCCGCAAGAAGGCCGGGCACGCCGACGCCCTGTATGCCGGTTCCGCCAAACTCGAAGGCATCCCTTACAATCTTGGCGTCATGAATTTCGCCTTCATGGGCGGCTCCATGGGCTCCGTAGTGGGCGAAAAGATCTACCGGCTGGCTCGTCGTTCCCTCGAGAAGAAGATCCCGCTCACCATTGTCTCCACCTCCGGCGGCGCCCGCATGCAAGAGGGCGTGCTGAGCCTCATGCAGATGGCCAAGACCTCGGCGGCGCTGGCTCAGCTTTCCCGGGCCCGCATCCCCTACATCTCCATTCTGACTGACCCGACGACGGGGGGTGTGTCCGCCTCGTTCGCCATGCAGGGAGACGTGGTGTTGGCCGAGCCGGGCGCCGTGATCGGCTTCGCCGGGCAGCGGGTGATCAAGCAGACGATCGGGCAGGACCTGCCTGAGGGCTTCCAGACCGCAGAGTTTCTGCTGGAGCACGGCCAGATCGATGACGTGGTTCCCCGCGCCTCGCTTCGGGAAACGACCGCCCGACTTCTGCGGCATTTGCAGGGGCAGCGGCAGCCGGTCGAGGAGCTGGAGCTGGCGTAGGTCTCTCAGCCACCGGATGTGCCGACGCCCCACCAGGTCGAGAGGCCGGTGGGGCGAAGCTTTTTGGTTGCCCAATGACGCTCACCTACTCGCAGGCCATCGACTTCCTCTTTCCCCGAACGACTACGATCAAGTTCGGGCTGGCGACGAGCCGTGCCCTGCTGGCGGAGCTGGGCAATCCGCACGAAGTCGTTCCCCTGGTGCACGTCGGCGGCACCAACGGCAAGGGCAGCGTATGCACCCTGGTGGCGGCCGCGTTGCGCGAGGCTGGATGGCGGGTTGGCCTGTACACCTCGCCTCACCTCGTGTCGTTCCGGGAACGGATCACGGTGGACGGCGAGCCGATCAGCGAGGAGGCGGTCGCGATGTGGACCGGTCGCCTGGAGCCATTGATCCGGAAACGGGCGGCAACCTTCTTCGAGGCCACCACCGCTATCGCCCTGGCGGACTTCGCCGCGCGGGGGGCCGAGATCGGGGTGGTCGAGGTGGGTCTCGGAGGGCGGCTCGACAGTACCAACGTGATCCGCCCGGTCGTGAGCGCCGTGACCAAGATCGAGCTGGACCACATGAAGTACCTGGGTGACACCCTCGAGCAGATCGCGGCGGAAAAAGCCGGGATCGCAAAGCCCGGCGCTCCTTTTGTGATCGGAGAGACCCGGCCCGACCTGGTCGAAACGCTCCGGCAGGAGGCCCGCTGCTTCATTACCCGGCTGGATCGATGCGCCGCCCCCGACATTCGAGTGGTGCCGGCGGACTACGAATGGACGGGCCCACTGCGGCTGCTCGGATCCCACCAGCGGCGGAATGCCGGGGTGGCGCACGGGGTCCTCATGGCCCTGCCCGAGCGGTACCGGCCGTCGGGGGACCAGATCGCAGCTGGATTCGCCGCCGCCTGCGTTCCGGGCCGGCTTGACTGGCGAGGCCGCTGGCTGTTCGACGTGGCCCACAACCCGGACGGGATGCGCGCGCTGGTCGGAGCGATTCGAGAGCTCGATCCGCCGCGGCCGCTGCATGCGATGGTGTCGATTCTGGGCGACAAGGCCTGGCCCGAGATGCTGGTGCTGCTCGACGGCGTCATCGACCGGGGCATTCTCACCCGGGCGCCCACGGCGGCCAGCCGAGGTTGGGACATGGCCTGGCTCCGCCGGTGGCTGCGAAACACCTCGCGCCCACCGGCCCGCGCAGCGTGGACCCTGGTGCCGGATTTCGATGAAGCCCTGAGCACGGCCAGCCAGGACGCGGCTACCATCCTGGTGACCGGCTCGTTCCACACCGTCGGAGACGTGATGGCGGCGCTGGGCATGGCGCCAACTTGAAAAGCGTGGGCACCCCCTGTTCACCGTTCACTGTTCACCGTTCACGCTGTTCCCCCCTTATCTTCCCGCCATGAAATCGGCCGCCCTGCCGGGGTTTCGCGACTTCTATCCTGACGATCTGGCCCTTCGAAACTACCTCTTCGCTACCTGGCGCGCGGTGGCGGGGCGTTACGGCTTCGAGGAGTACGATGGGCCACCGCTGGAGCCGCTCGAGCTCTACACCAGCAAGAGCGGCGCAGAAATCGTGCAACAGCTCTACACGTTCGAGGACAAGGGCGGGCGCAAGGTCGCGCTCCGACCCGAGATGACGCCCACCCTCGCGCGCATGGTCGCGGCGCGCGCCAACGGGCTGCGCAAGCCCATCCGGTGGTTCTCGATTCCCCAGCTGTTCCGCTACGAGCGGCAGCAGCGGGGCCGGCTGCGGGAACACTTCCAGCTCAACTGCGACCTCATCGGCGAGCCTGGCCCGCTGGGCGACGCCGAGATCATCGCGCTCGCGATCGACGTGATGCGGGCGCTGGGACTCACGGCGCGAGACGTTCGGGTCCGCCTGTCCGATCGGAGAGTGCTGGGGGCGTTGCTGCAGGCCGGCGGTGTGCTCGAGGCCCGGCTACCCGAGGCATACCAGGCGGTCGACAAGCTGGAGCGAATGCCGCGGGAAGAGGTCCTCGCCCAGTTGGCTGCCGCGGGGCTCGAGTCGGCCGCCGTCGAGACGGTGTTCCGGGTCGCTGGGCTTCGCGGGCTGCCCGCGGTCGAGGCCGAGTTCGCCCGGGGGAGCCAGGGACAGCCGGACCCGGCCCAGTCCGGTGTGCACGGTCTCGATGCCCTTCGCGGAGTCGTCG
>JBIOTT010000236.1:0-6939 GCA_044866195.1 Gemmatimonadales bacterium | reverse complement strand
GACTCCACCGGGGTCAACGCGCTGCTCATGGCGATTGCGGAAGAGGTCGGGGTGCGCGCAGTGCTCACTACCGAGGTCATTCCGTGGGCCCGGGGCGCCGTGCGCGAGATCGACATCGCCCGCCGGCTGATGCATTACGCCGTAAGCCAGAAGCGGGCCCCCAAAGGCGTGGACGACCGGCTGGTGACCGTGAAAGACCCTGCGATCCTGACCTACTCGGAGGCCGAACTGCGGGAACTACACGGGGCGGTCAAGGATCCCAACTTCCGGATCTTCGCCGACCGCGACGCGATTACGGTTTTCAACCACGAGATCTTCGTCCGCGGCACCGACATTCAGGAGATCTTCGCCCAACTCGGCGTCGATGAAGCGACCCACGCGTTTTATCTTGGCCGCGAGCTGATGAAAGCGAAGCTCGCGATCACGTTGGGCAAGACGTACCGGCAAGAGGGCGCCCTCAACTGGGGCTACCTCACGCCGCCGGACGATCAGCGGTCGGAGCACGTGAAGCTCACCCAACGCTCACGCCGCCGGCCCGCGGGGTCGAAGGAACCGGAATGAGTGGCGCCCCGCTGGTAGAACCCCTCGCAGTGGTGCCGGATCCAGCCGAGGCGGCCGCGTGCTTTGCCGAGCTGCCCTATCTGCTTCTGCTCGACAGCACTGCCGACGCGGAGCGAACCGGACGCTACTCCTTCCTCGCTGCCGATCCGCACCGGCTCATCCGGAGCCGCGGCGAGCGGGCGGAGCAACTGGAGCAGGCGCGAGAGGGCTGGACCCCGATTCCAGGAGACGCCCTGACCGCAGCGCACCAGGCTTTGGCACCATTTCGGGCGGAGCCGGTGCCCGGCCTTCCACCCTTCCAGGGTGGCGCGGCGGGCTACATCGGTTACGACTGGGGCGCCACCCTCGAGCGGCTGCCCAGCCCTCGCCATGACGACCTGGGGCTGCCGGACGTGATGCTGGGCCTCTACGACTGGGTCGTCGCCTGGGACCACTGTGAGCGGGCGGCGTGGGTCGTATCGACTGGCATGCCCGAGAATGGCGCCAGCCGGGTGCGTCGCGCCGAAGAGCGCGCAGCCATGGTGAGGGCGCGCCTGGCCCGCGGACGGGCAGGCGGGCAGGCGGGCCCGAGCAACCTGGGAGCACCGGCGACAGCGCCGGCGCCGACGTATCCCGTATTGGGAGTCGAGGACGCGGAGCAGATCGGCCTCAGGTCGACCTTCACCCACCGCGGTTATCTCAACGCAGTCTCCCGGGTCCGGGAGTACATCCTGGCCGGGGACATTTTCCAGGCGAACCTGTCCCAGCGGTTCCAGGCGCCCCTGATCGAGCCGCCATTCGCCCTGTATCGGCGCTTGCGCCGGATCAACCCCTCAGCGTTCGGTGCGTATCTGGACTTCGGCGATGTGCAACTCCTCAGCGCCTCGCCGGAGCGGTTTCTCAAGCTCTCGGGAAAGAGGGTCGAGACCCGGCCGATCAAGGGCACGCGGCCCCGGGGCCTGGCCCCGATGCACGACGCCCTGCTTGGCCGCGTGCTCGCCGAGAGCGACAAAGACCGGGCCGAGAACGTCATGATTGTGGACCTGCTGCGCAACGATCTCTCGCGGGTCTGCGTGCCGGGGACGGTGCGGGTGCCCGAGCTGTTCGCGCTCGAGCAGCATCCGACGGTGCATCACCTCGTCTCCACCGTCGTGGGAGAGCTCGAGCCGGAGGCGGATGTGGTGGACCTTCTGCGAGCCACCTTCCCGGGAGGATCGATCACCGGCGCGCCGAAGGTGCGGGCGATGGAGATTATCGCCGAGCTGGAGCCCACCCGGCGAGGCGTTTACTGCGGGTCGGTGGGTTACCTCAGCACAACCGGAGACATGGACACCAGTATCGCGATTCGTACGGCCGTGGTGCGAAACGGCGCGGTGTACTTTCAGGCCGGGGGCGGTATCGTCGCGGATTCGGAGCCCGAAGCGGAATACCGGGAGACCCTCGACAAGGCCCGCGGGATCATCCGCACGTTGGCCGAGCGAATAGCGAATAGCGGATAGCGGATAGCGGATAGCGGACAGCGTCCAATGATCCTCCTGATCGACAACTACGACTCCTTCGTCTACAATCTTGCCCGCTACGTCCGCGAGCTCGGGCAGACGCCGCTGGTGCGCCGGCACGACGCCCTGACCCTCGCCGAAATCGAAGCCCTGGCGCCTAGCCACATCATCATCTCGCCCGGCCCCTGCTCGCCCAAAGAAGCGGGCATCTCCTGCGACATCGTGCGGCGGTTCGGACCCGCCGTGCCGATCCTCGGCGTCTGCCTGGGGCATCAGTGCATCGGGGCGGCCTACGGCGGCGAGATCGTGCGAGCCGCCCGGCCCATGCATGGTAAGACCTCGCATATTCATCATGACGCGGCAGGAATCTTCAGCGGGGTTCCCAATCCATTCCTCGCAACCCGCTATCACTCCCTCGTCATCGCTCCGGGGTCGCTCCCGCCGGAGCTGCGGGTCACCGCGACCTCGGAGGACGGAGAGATCATGGCCGTTCAGCATCGCGAGCATCCGGTGATCGGAGTGCAGTTCCACCCGGAGTCGGTCCTGACCGAATACGGCTACCGGATGCTGGCAGGGTTTCTGGGCGCCTCCCAGCCCGAGCTGGAGAGTCTGCCGCTCAGTGCTGACGGCGGGCTCGGCCTGTCGGCCATCGGCTACCAGCGTCCTGCTGAGGGGCTGGATCGGCGCAGGATACCGCGGGCCCATGAGGCCCCGTGGTACGTCACCAGACCGTCCTGAGCTGGGGGCCGCGACCACGCCATGCGCCTTCGCCTTCCCTTTCTGCTGGCTCTAGCCGGATTTGCCCTGCCGGCCGGCGCCGGCGCGCAGAGCGCTACCCCGCACCCCGCATTCGACTGCGCCGAAGCGATGGTTCCGATGCGGGATGGCGTTCGGCTCCACACGCTGGTGTTCACGCCCTCGGCCGGCTCCGATTCGCTGCCGATGCTCCTCACCCGAACCCCGTACGGCATCAGCGGCTCGGCCCAGCGGCTCGAGACCAGCTACGCCGAGCTTGCTCACGACGGCTACATCTTCGTGTTCCAGGACATCCGGGGCCGGTATGGGTCCGAAGGCGAGTTCCGGATGAACCGACCGCTTCACGATCCCAGCGATTCGGCTGGCGTGGACGAGGCCACCGACACCTACGACACGGTCGAGTGGTTGGTGCACCACACGCCAAGGTCGACCAACAAGGTCGGGGTGCTCGGCATCTCGTACCCGGGCTGGCTCGCGGCCATGGCAGGTGTGAATCCCCACCCGGCCGTCAAGGCCATTTCGCCACAGGCCCCCATGACGGACACCTGGATGGGCGACGACTTCTTTCATTATGGCGCATTCCGCCTGAGCTACGGGTTCGAGTACGCCTCCGAGATGGAGCTCTCGAAGGACGGGTCGGTGCCGCCTCCGGTCCGTGGCTACGACACCTACGACTGGTATCTCGGCCAAGGGCCGCTGACGAATCTCACCCGAGTGCTGGCGGGTCGCTCGCCCAGCTGGGCCAACTTCGCGGCGCACCCAGCATACGACGCCTTCTGGCGGGCGCGGGCTTTGCCGACCGATCTCCGGCGGCTTGCCGTCCCGACGTTGACCGTGGGCGGCTGGTGGGATCAGGAGGACTTCTACGGTCCCCTCACCACCTATGCGACACTGGAGCCGCTGGACACGGGCCACGTCAACGCGCTGGTGGTGGGCCCCTGGAACCATGGCGGCTGGTCACGGGGAGACGGGCAAAAGCTGGGCGACATCGACTTCGGCAGCGCGACCAGCCGCTGGTTTCGGGAACAGGTGCAGGCACCATGGTTCGCGTACTGGCTCAAGGGCCGTGACACGCTGCCGGTTCGCGAAGCGCTGGTATTCGAGGGCGGCTCGAATCGCTGGCGTCGGTTCGATCGCTGGCCGCCGCCCAGTCGCAGCCGCAACCTCTACTTCCGGGAGGGAGGGCAGTTGTCCTTCGATGCGCCGACCGCGGGCGATGGCGCCTTCGACAGCTACCTTTCCGATCCTCGACACCCTGTCCCTTACCGCCGACGCCCGGTGCAGCGAACCTACGATCCCAGGGGCTCCGGCTGGTACGCCTGGCTCACCGAGGACCAGCGGTTCGTCGATAACCGCCCGGACGTCCTGACCTGGCGGACCGAGCCGCTGACGCGGGACGTTACCATCGCGGGAAGTATCGCGGCCCACTTATTCGCCGCAACCACGGGGACCGACGCCGACTGGATCGTGAAGCTCATCGACGTGTATCCCGACAGCGTCGACAGCGATCCCAAGATGGGCGGCTACGAGCTGATGGTGGCGAGCGAGATCCTGAGGGGGCGCTACCGGACCGGGTTCGACCGGCCCACACCGATCCGGCCTGGCCGGATCCAGCCCTACCGGGTGGACCTGCACCAGCAGAGCTATCGCTTCCTGGCCGGCCACCGGATCATGGTTCAGGTGCAGAGCACCTGGTTCCCGGTCTACGACCGGAATCCGCAGACCTTCGTCGCCAACATCTTTGCGGCACGGCCGCAGGACTTCCGCCCGGCCACCCAACGGATATACCGATCAGCCGGATACCCTTCGCATGTCACAATGCCTGTGCTGGAAGAGTGACTGAGATGCGCCGATGCCGCTGATCATCGAATCGATCGTGACCACCCTCGACGCCGAGGGTCGTCCCAACTTCGCTCCGATGGGGGTGGAGTGGGGCGAAGACACCATCGTGCTCAAACCGTTCCTGGAAACGACCACCTTCCGCAACGTCCGGGCAACCGGGGCGGCGGTCGTCAACTTGACGGATGACGTGCTTCTGTTCGCGCAGAGCGCGATCGGCAACCCGACCTTCCCCGCCTTTGCAGCCACCGTTATCCGCGGGGTTGTGCTCGAGGCAGCGTGCTCCTGGCGTGAGCTCGAGGTGACGGTCCTGGATCCGACGCCGCCGCGCTCGCGTATCGAGATGCAGGTCCGACACCGTGGCGTCCGTCGCGACTTCATCGGATTCAACCGCGCCCGCCACGCGGTGCTCGAGGCCGCTATCCTCGCTACCCGGGTACACCTGTTGCCTGCCGGTCAGATTCGCGAGGAACTGGCCCGGCTCCAGGTGCCGGTGGATAAGACGGCTGGGCCGCGCGAGCGCGAGGCCTGGGCGCTGGTGGAAGCCTACGTGGACTCCAAGGTGGGTACCGGAGCGACGACGTGAGCCCGGCCGGTAGGCCGGAATCCAGTGTGTTCGTCGAGGCCCCCGCGCGGCTCCATTTCGGAGTCCTGGACCTTCATGGCGGGCTGGGGCGCCGCTTTGGCGGGATGGGCGCTGCCATTCCAACCCCGTCCCTGCTGCTGGAGGCGGCACGCGCCTCGGAGGTCGAGGGCGACGGACCCGACGCCGAGCGGGCAGCGGCGTTCGCACGGAGGCTGCTCGCGCAGCATGGTCAGCGGGGTGGGGTTCACCTTCGCATCCATCGAGCCATCCCGTCGCACGTCGGCCTCGGCTCGGGGACGCAGCTCGGCCTCGCGGTCGCCCGGGCAGTGGCCGAGCTTTACGAGCTGCCGACCATTACCCGCGAGCTGGCTCGGACGGTCGAGCGCGGGCGCCGGTCGGCGATCGGCACCTGGGCGTTCGAGTCCGGCGGGTTCATTCTGGAGGGCGGCCGCCGGCCCGGCAGCGACGATCTGGCCCCGCTGCTCGCCCGCTACGAAATCCCGCCGACCTGGCGCTATATCGTGGTCATTCCGCCGGTGGCACCCGGGTTGAGCGGCGACGCCGAGGCCGACGCCTTTCGCCGGCTCCCGGCGCCGGACCTCCGGGATGTCGAGCGGGTCGCGCACCTTGTGTTGATGCGGCTCCTGCCGGGCCTGGTCGAGCGGGACCTCGAGGCATTCGGGAGCGCGCTGTCGGAGATCCAGCGCATCACCGGGGCCTGGTTTGCGGCGGCGCAGGGGGGAGTCTTCGTCCCCGGACCGACCGCAGCCATTATTGGGCGACTGGCCGATGCCGGGGCCGCAGGCGTCGGGCAAAGCTCTTGGGGCCCAACCGTTTACGCGATCGTGGATGGGGCCGAGCGGGGGCGGGAGCTAGCCCGTTTGGCAGAGGGATGGCTGGGAGATCGGGGGGCGGTGTTCGAGGGCGCTTTCCTCAACCGAGGGGCCCGGCTCTGGCGGGGGTCGACAAACGCGTTGGCTGATTGACAGTTGGCCAGGTGGGCGGTATAGTCTAGCCCCACGTTCCAATTCACTCGATAGCGCCCGCCAGTGTTGGGCGAGCCAACCGGGGCACGCGGGCACTGGAAGCCCAGTACGTTCGTCGAAGGTCGTGGGATCGCCAGGGGCGCGGAACGCTGTACCGGGCGTGCAATTCGTGCTCCATTCTCATCTAGAGACAATCGTTGGGCGGCGGTCTTGCCGAGGGTCTAATGGGAGTATTCCCGCTCGCTGCCACGATGGGAGACAGGACGAGCCCCAACTGGGCTCGGCCGGGGTGGTGGCGGGGCCGCGAATCGCATTCGCGCTCGCGCTGCCCGGCTCCCCGCCTTTCCGCCCACAGATTCGATGAGTCCATCCCGACGCACGCCGCCCGCCAGGCACATCTGGCGCCGCGACGATTTGCAGCGTACATCCAAAGCATCCAGTTGTCGCGTACCCCAATGGGCGGTCCCCACGCGAGGGGTCTCCGGCCAGCGACCGCGATCGAGCGCGGTCCGCCGGCCATGGCTGCCTAAGTCGCACCCGGCGGGGTGAGTGGCCCAACCCGGTTGCCCGCCCCACCTCAGGGCATCGACGGTACCGTCACGGAAGGTAGGTCGCAGTAGAATCACCCTTCATCCTGAGGTCAGTTATGAACCGCTTTACCCGGAAGGTGTTGTCCGGCGCCGCTGCGGGCCTCGCGTTCGCAGCCGTCGCCAACGCCCAGCAGGCGCGGTCG
>JBIOTT010000235.1:0-8446 GCA_044866195.1 Gemmatimonadales bacterium | reverse complement strand
GGACAGCGCCGTTGTCCGCGACATCGAGGTCGCCCCCGGCGAGACTCTTCGCGTTACCACGCTGGGTGCCGGCCACCCGGTGGTGCTCATCCCCGGCATTTTTGGCTCCGCCTTCGGCTTTCGCACCATCACCGGCCCGCTGGCCGCTCGCGGTTATCAGTGCATCATCGTCGAGCCACTCGGCTATGGCTGGTCGTCCCATCCCAAGCACGCCGACTACTCGTTCGCGGCCCAGACCGAGCGGGTCGGTCGCGCGCTGGACCAGCTCGGTGTTACCCGGGCATTGTTCGTGGCCCAGTCCAATGGCGCCGCCATCGCGTTCCGGCTCGCCATCGCGCGACCCGGTTTGGTCCGCGGACTCCTTTCCATCGACGGAGGTCCGGCCGAAAGCGCCGCTACGCCCGGCCTGCGCAAGGCGTTTCGCTACGGCGGCTTTCTGGCGAAGCTCGCGTTCGACGAGACGATGCTCCGCCAGCACGTGCGCCAGGAGATCGTGCGCAATTCGGGGGACACCACCTGGGTGACCGATGCCGTGATCCATCAGTACACCGCGGGGCAGACCGCCGACATGCACGGCGCGATCGACGCGTTCGGGCAAATGGCAAAATCGACAGAGCCCGGGAGGCTGGCAGACCGACTGCACGACTGCGCGGCCCCGGTCCGGCTGCTGGTCGGCATGGTGCCACACCCGGCCGAAGTGCCCCGCGATCAGCGGGCTCTGCTCAGTGCCAAGCTCCCCAACTTCAAGGCGGACAGCGTGGCTGGGTCGGGCCAGTACATCCAGGAGGAGCAGCCGGCTGTGGTGCTCGCGGCGGTGGCCCGGCTGGACCAGGCATCGCGGTAGCGCTATGGGCGCTCAGCCGACCAGCACGTCCACTCCGTATGGGGCGCGTACGATCTTCCCGCCCCACCGCTGCTCGAACCACTCCGGCTTCTCCGTGTGCACCGGCAGGATCCGCTCCGGCGCGATCCGCTCGATCAGCTCCTCCAACGCCGGACCCCCGATGTGTCCCGACGCGTGGAACGGCCCCTGCTCGGCGTTGGGCAGCCCGCCGATCTTCTTGAGCCCGAAGTTGTCCAGCCAGTTCTCCAGTCGCTGTTGATCGATCTTCTGGTCCTCGTTGTACGCCTCCGACGACGAGTAGAGATAGGTCCCGCCTTGGGGATCGAGGTCGACCAGGTTGCCGATGTCCCAGTAGGAGAGACACAGGATGTACCCCCCGGGCTCGCGCCGGACCGCGCGGGCATCGATCAGGTTGGCCGCGAACCGGTTGTGCACCTCCCGCTCCCAGAGCTGAACGGTGCCCTGTGGCTCCTTGAGCACGGCGAGCCCGTCGTCCTCCGGGGTCGGGATGTGCGGGTCGATGACATGGAGCCGCTCGAGCAGATAGGCATCCTTTGTGGTCACGACCAGCCGCCGGCCTCGCGCCTTGGCGATGTCGCGGAAGGTCCGGAGCCGCTCGATGTTCCGCGCCGTGAAGTCGGCGATCACGAGCCCGGGCTCGCGGGCCACCACGTCGTCGGCTGCCTGGTGCACCTGGGGCTCGGTGATCGGCTGGTCCACGTCCACCCGGGTGCCTTCCACTATGAGAAGCGCCGGCTTCAACGCTGCCGCGGCCTCCGCGAACTTCTCGGTGCGCCAGCCCGAGTGGCCGTGGCGCCGGAGGTCGCCGCTGTAGACCACCCAACCGATCGGCGTGTCGATCGCAAACGCGCCTGATCCCGGTATCGAGTGATCGACCCGCCAGAAGCGGAGTCCCTGCGCGGCGGGATCCACCAGCTCGAGTCTGGCGGACTTGAGCTCTGACCTGGTCCCGGGGACCGATCCCCAGAAGGTTTCGAGCTCACACATCGCGCGCTCGATCTCGGGCCCGCCCTCGCATACGAGATGACGGCGTTGGATCCTCGGCTCACCCTTCGCTGCTGCCAGCACGTCGCCGTTGGGGCAGCGCGGCACGAGGTAGCAGAACTCGCCATCCGGGCCGGTCGGCCTGGGATCCTGCAGGCACTTGCCGATCACCGCGCTCATGAGCCCGGTGTAGACCGGAATCTCCGGCTCGAGAAAGCCCAGGCAGCCGCTGTGGTCGACGTGGGCATGGGAGAGCAGCACGCCACGGAGCTCCGGGACCCTGCGCCAATCCGGCCGGCTTCGATAACGCTCCCACAGATCGGGCTCGTGGCACCAGAGGTCGTCGCGGTAGAGGCCCTCGAGCGGCGGCAGCAGCCCCATCCGCAGGTAGTCGCGGAGGCCGAGGGCCGACACCCTCGGCTTCACGAACTCCTCGAAGTAGCGGGAAGTGGCGGCGAACCGGGTGCCGAAATCGAGCAGCCAGGCAGCATCGTCCCACGAGAGCAGGATGCGGTTGCCGCCGATCTCGCCGGCGGCGCCGCCGAACACGGCGATGCGGAGCTGAGTTGGCATTAGATCAGGACGACCGGGCGCGAGGGCGAGGCGCGGCCGCAGCGTTCATCCCAGGCCTCTTCAAGCAGAGACAGATGCTGGAGTATAAGCTGCTCGATGGACTACAACCTGGGCCAGACCACGCTCGCCAGTGGGATTGGCGGGACGGTCACAGCGTCCTCACCGCGCCGGCGCTACGTTGGCTGGCGGCGCCGCGGCCGGGTTCCCCTGGCGCGGGCGAGTCTACCGTTTCAGAGGAGAACCACATGGCACAACAGACCACGCGGGGGCGGTTCGTCTGGCATGAACTGCTGACGAACGACCCGAAAGCAGCGATCGACTTCTACACCCGATTGATCGGCTGGAAGGCACAGGCCTGGGACAAAGACCCGGCGTATACCCTCTTGCTGGCCGAGAGTGGCCCGATCGGTGGCGTCATGGCGCCGCCCCCGGAGGCCAAGTCGGCCGGGGCGCCACCTTCCTGGCTGCACTATCTCGACACGCCCGACGTGAGCGCCACCGTCGATGCCGCCGTGCGGCTCGGCGCCAAGGTTTACAAGCAGGTCACCCAGATTCCCGACGTCGGCCGGTTCGCGGTGCTGGCGGACCCGCAAGGGGCGGTCTTCGCCACCATCACTCCCCAATCACCCAGCCAGATCAACGACCCGCCGCTGTTGGGCGAGTTCTCCTGGCACGAGCTCGCAACAACCGATCAGGTCGCGGCACTCGGCTTCTATCAGCAGCTCTTCGGGTGGGAAAAGACCGAGGCGATGGACATGGGGCCGATGGGGATCTATCAGATGTTCGGCTGGGCCGGCAAGAGCGTGGGCGGGATCTATAACAAGCCGAAGGACATGCCAGCTTCGCCCCACTGGCTCGGATACGCCGTCGTGCCCGACTCGCGGAGAATCGCGGAGGCGGTGCCCGCGGCGGGTGGGAAAGTTCTCAACGGGCCCATGGAGGTTCCCGGTGGAGGGCTGATCGTGATGTGCGTCGACCCCCAGGGCGCTGCGTTTGCCGTGCATTCCATGGCCGCCGCGACGGCCCGGCCCAGAGAGGAGGCGACCGCGGGTCGGCGGTAGGGAGCGGCTGGCACTCGTGGCCTACGTGTAGGTGGCGCGCCGGACCCGCCGAGCCAGCCGATCCTCGTCTTGCGCGAGCCCAATCCAGTCGCACTTCACGTCCACCACGTGCTCGAGTCGCTCGATCATGCCGTAGCCGAGGAGCACGGTGGCATAGATGCCGAGGCTGACGCCCGGGTTACCGCGCTCCACCTTGTGCAGGGTCGAGCGGGAGATCAGGGCGCGATCGGCGGCATACGCCATCGGCATCCTCCGGCGCCGGCGCGCGTTCTTGAGGTCCGCGCCGAGCTTCGCGAGTGCTTGGGCGACGCGGGGTGGGACCGGTAATCGGGCCTTGCTCACGGCTGTCTCGTATCCTGGCCGTTATCGGACTTTGTGTATGCGATAGCAGACCTTCCTGCCCCGGAGCCATCAGAGCCCTGTGATACTCCGGGCCTGGCCGCCATTCCCACTGTGGCCACTGATGCCCGCGCCAGCGCCATCCATTTCCCGCGGCCCGGCACAGGTCAAGCGCGGACGCGAGCTCGGCATCGATCCTCGCCAGGGGCTGCCTTATTTACCGGCAGAGAAGGTGCGGAATCTTCAAGAGCGGCTACAGCCGATCCTGGGGCCCTCCGCCACGCGCTCGGGCTGCGAGCCCCCCGCGTCACCTTGGCGACGGGTGGCCGCGCCAGCACGCGGAGGCTACTTGCCCGCAATCAGTCGCTGGAACCGCGGGTTGTCCCGGAGCGGCGCCAACTCCGGGTCGATCCTGAGCCAGGCGGGCGACACATAGAAGGGAATCCGGAGCAGCGGCTCGAGCCGGTCGAGCGCCGCCTCTTCGTCGCCCAGAGCGACGTAGGTAAGCACCACGATGAATTGGACCAGCGGGCCGGTGATGCCGTTGGTTGCGGTCGGCTCCAGCTTCACCGCCTGCTCAGCTTCCCGCACCGCCTCCGCTCGGCGCCCCACCATCGCGAGCGAAAGCCCATAGTAGCCCCGGGTCACCCCATCCTCCGGGTTGGTGGCGGTCTCCTGCTCCAGCGCGATCCGGGCCGAGTCGGCGTAGGCTCGGGCGGCGGCCAGGTTGCCCCGCAGGGCGTGGGTCTGCGCCAGTGTCATGCCCCAGGCAGCTCGGCTGTCGTCGAACGCCCGAGGAGTGAGCCGCAAGAGCAGCCGCTGCTGCTCGTCGTCCAGCATCCAGAACAGACCGATGTACCAGCCCACATGGGCAACGAGCCGGCTGGGCTCGAGCTCCCGCGGCGCGCTTCGCAGCGCCGCCCGCGCGCCCGCGAGATCACCCTGGCCCAGAAACGTGGCCAGCTTGAGATCGACCACGTCGGGGGAGGCGCCGCTGATCCGTAGAGCGTAGTCACAGGCCTGACGCGCCTCGGGATACTGCCGGAGCCAGAGCAGCACTCGCGCCAGCCGCCGCGCGGTCGCAAGCGAACGCGGATCCATCGACTGGGCCTCACGAAAGTGCGCCACCGCGTCCTCCCAGCGGCCCAACTGCTGCTCCGCCAGGCCGGCCATCGACAGCAGCTCGGCGTCGTCCGGCATGAGCCGGCGCGCCCGGCTCACCTCCTGGAGGGCGCGGGCGTGCTCGTGACGCAAAGCGCTGAGATACAGAGCCTGGGCGAAATGCGCTTGGGGCATGCCCGGGCCGAGTGCCAGCGCCCGCTCCGCCGCGACGCGGGCCCGCTCGGCGTCGTCCGGTGAGCGGGGGCTGTTGACGTAGATGGTGGAATGCGCCCGCGAGAGCTGGGCCCAGGCGAGGGCGAAGCTGGAATCGAGCGCTACCGCTTCCTCGTAGGCCACCACCGCGCGCCGCAGGGCGCTGGCGTCGGTCAGCCCTACCCGATTGGAGAGCCGCTCGCCCCGGAGGAAGGCGTCGTAGGCCGTGAGGTTTCGGGTCGGCCGCCCGGTCAGCTGCTCCCGCGTACCAGCGCTGAGCCCGACATCGAGGGCCTGGGCCACCCCGCTGGCAATGTCCCCCTGGACCCGAAACACGTCCGCCACCGGCGTGTCGAACGGCTCCTGCCACCGGGTGGTCGCGCTGGCGGCCTCGATCAGCTCGGAGCTCACCTGGACTCGGCTCACGCCGCCGCCAGCCTTCTGCCAGCGCACCTTGCCCACCAGGAGATATCGCGCGCCGAGCTCCCGGCCGATCTGCTGGGGACTCTTGCCGGTCCGCTTGTATTGATCGGAGCTGCTCGACGCGATGACCTGGAGGCCCGGAAGCGAGGACAGCTTGCCGCGTACCCCGTCGGCGACGCCGTCGGCGAAGTATTCGTCGTCCGCATCCCCCACATTCTCGAACGGAAGCACGGCCAGCCGAGCTGTCGCCGTAGTGCCGGCCTCACCGCCTCGCCGGCTCCACCACAAGCCCAGCCCCACACTCAGTGCGACCAGAACGCCCAGTGCGGCCGCGACCTGCGCCGCGAGCCTCGAGCGGTCACCGGTCCGCCGCTCGTCGCCCTCCAGAGCCTCCGCGAACCGGGCCGCGCTGCCGAACCGATCGGCCGGGTCCGGTGCCAGCGCCTTGCGGATGGCGGCCTCGATCGCCGCGGACACCGCAGGGCGGGCCTCGCGCAGGCTGGGTATCTCGCCCGAGAAGCGCTTCGCCATGGCGGCGTGTGCCGTCGGGCCGGTGAAGGGCTGGGTGCCGGCCAACATCTCGTAGAGCATGACGGCGAGGGAGTACACGTCCGCGGTCGGGCCAAGCGTGCGTTCGCCGCTGGCCTGCTCGGGGCTCATATAGGCCGGCGTGCCGACAACGAGGCCGGTCTTCGTCAGGTGGTCGGTGCCCTCACCGGTGGCGTTGGCCGACTCCCCGACCGCCCGGGCGATGCCGAAGTCGGCGATGAGGGCGTGACCCGCCGAGAGCAGAATGTTTTCCGGTTTGATGTCGCGGTGGATCACGCCGTTCCGGTGGGCGTACTCGAGCCCCTCGGCGACCTCGCGCGCGAGCCGGAGGGACTCGTCCACCGGCTGCGCCCCCTCACGGCGCAGCCGCTCGCGCAGGGTCTCGCCTTCCACGAACGGCATGGTGAACCACAGGCGGCCGGCGGCTTCGCCCGAATCGAGCACCGTGAGGATGTTGGGATGCTGCAGCCGGGCGGCGACCTGGATCTCGCGCTGGAACCGCTCGGCGCCGAGCGCCGGAGCCAGCCCAGCCTCCAGTACCTTGAGCGCGACCGGTCGCTGGTGCCGGAGGTCGCGCGCCAGAAACACGGTCGCCATGCCTCCGCGGCCCAGCTCGCGCTCGAGCACGTAGCGGTCTCGCAGGGCCTCGGCCAGTCCCATCGGCACGGCAGCCACGGCATACCTATCCGGGGATGAACCAGAGCACCTGGTTGGCGCCGACCAACGGCATCGGCTCCCGGTTGATGCGAACCTCTACCATGGTCGTGGTAAACGGATAGAAGAACGCTACATCCTTGTCTACTTGCGCCGGCAGAACGAACTTGGCATCCCATTTACCGCTCTGGTCGTACGCGGTCCCGTCGGGAACTGCCCTCAGCTTTTCGGTCCCCACCCCATAGTACCCGATCCGCGCCGTCCCGGAGGAAGCCATGAGCCGAACCTGCATCTCCTGGTGCTTGCGCGGGTTCAGTTTGGTGAGGTTGACGTGGAAGCATCGCAGGCTCGCATCGCCGCCGTAGGCATGCACGTCGGTGTCGAATGCCTTGAGCTTCTCAGCGTCCTTGGTGAGCAATTGAAAGTTGTAGTCGGTGACGGGATCGCCCCGCTCATCGACCACGCGGACCACGAACTGCTGCCACTGATCGATACTCTCCCGGGCGGGCCGGGACCATCGGAGCGCCTCGGCTTGCCATTGGGCATAGGAATCCGTGCTACTGACCTCGAGAGCGGTGACCACCCGGTCCACCAGTCCCGCGGGTGGGTCATGGATGATGCGCCCGTGGTCGGTATCGTCGACGAATACCACCGGCACGTCGATGTTTGCCGGCGTCGGCGCCTCGAACTCCGGGGCGCCTTGGCGCCTCCCGGTGCCGGTCAGATCGAGGGTGATTTTTCGGCTGTCGAGCGAACAGCCGGCCCAGCGCACAGTCCCGTCGCTTCCGTCCTCGTGGATCAGCTGGCGCAGTCCCCGATACGCGCGATTGCCGCAGAACACGAAGACGTATGGGGTGGCTCGGGTGGGGCCGTAGAACGGAGTGGGGCTGAGAAGGTCCCGGTGGGCAAGATCCCAGGTGAACCGGCTGCCAAGCTCGAGGCCGTCGAGCACCAGGTCGCCCGCTTCCATGAAGTCCGGGCCAAGTTCCTTGCGACCCTTGAAGATGGCACCGATCCAGCTGCGGCCTTTGTGCGCCAGCGGCGAGCCCCACGTCGCGGGTGCCAGGGCCACCAGGTGCTTCAGCCGGGCGAGCCGGGGATCGGCAGTGGAATAGGCCGCCAGCCACGAGCGAATAACGAGCATCCCGGTCGAGTGGACGATGGCGTCGAACGGCTCACCCTGGCTCAGCCCCGCCTTGAGGGCCAACGCCCGGTCGAGCCCCTCGGCAATGTCCTTGATGCCGACCTCGTTGGTCAGCGTCTCGTAGCTGGCGACCGAGATCTCGGTGATCGCGTCGTAGCCACGCCTTCCCAGCAGCGCCTTCCAGGTATCGAAGCTCTGGCCTCTGTCGGAATAGCCATGGATCAGAACCAGGTGACGTCGCGGCATTGGTGCTCCTCCGGGTTACCGTGCCAGCGGAAATCCGGTGTCCCTGCCCGTCCACTATAGTCACGAGATGTCGACCTGACGACGACCGGCGCTGCGGGGAACAGTAGCCAGCCGCGCCCGGTTTTTCCCAACGGGGTCGCATGAATACCAGACCCACGATTCCGCTCTGTGACGTCCCAGGTTGTGACCAGCGCGCCGTGGTAGTAATGCAGGCAACGGCGGACGCACCTGGGAGGGAACACGTGTTGTGCGAGAGGCACGCTGCCTGGCTGGCGATGAAGCTAGGAAGGGCCG
>JBIOTT010000234.1:0-17913 GCA_044866195.1 Gemmatimonadales bacterium | reverse complement strand
CGCTCGACCTCCTCCCCCTGGTCGGGGGTGAGCACGCCACGGCGGACGAGAACGGGCGCGAGCCACGCGTCCGCCCTGTTCGGTGAACCGCCTTTCGGCTGGTTGAGCACCGCGTCCGTCCGTTGAGATTGAACCGTCATAGAGCTACGATTCCCGCCTGCTCCAGGCAACCACGGCCGCCCTCGGTTCTTGTCCTCGAGTCCTCGCATGCTTGCTTCTCGTCCCTGACGGTGCGTCCAGACGTCCTGGCTGTTGTCGGCCTCGGGGCCATAGGCGGGTCTGTGGCTTGGCAGGCCCGGCGGTCCGGAGTGTCCCGAGTCGTGGGCTTCTCGCCCGAGCCGGCAGAGGGAGCCGCAGCGATGGCTGCCGGCGCGGTCACCCAGATCGCCGATTCTTCAGCTTCGGCGGTCCAAGGGGCCGATCTGGTCGTGCTGGCCACACCACCCCATATCACGCTTCAACTTATCGGCCGCCTTGGGCCCAAGCTTGAGCCGGGGGCGGTCCTGAGCGATGTGGCGAGCGTGAAGGTGCCCGTCATCGAGGGGGCCATTGCCGCCGGCCTGGCTCAGCGCTTCGCGGGGGCTCACCCCCTCGCCGGCACTCACGGTTCGGGGTTCGGTTTTGCCCGGCCCGACCTGCTTGCGGGGTGCGTGGTCTATGTCTGCGCCACCGGCCGGAGCGGCGAGCGTCCGGCCCGGGCGGTCAGTGGATTCTGGGAGCACACGATGGGAGCGTCTCCGGTCCTGATCGATGCAGCAGCGCACGACCGCCAACTGGCGTGGACCAGCCATCTGCCACAGGCGGTCGCATACGCGCTCGCGAGCTCGCTCGCGGACCTGGGACTGGATGCCTGTTCCTTCGGCTCCGGAGCCCGTGACACCATGCGGCTCGCGGCCAGCAATCCCGAGCTGTGGCTCGAGATCTTCCAGCAGAACCGAGATGCCCTGCTTGCGGCGCTCGACGGCGCCGGCGACTCGCTGGCCCGCTTCCGGGAGCTGGTGGCACTGGGTGATGAACCCGGCCTCCGGGCCTACCTCGCGCGGGCCGCGCACTTTCGGCGGGGGCTCGAGCCGTGATCGTCGGCGGTACCGGCCGCGTACCGGGCGACAAGAGCCTCACCCATCGGGCGCTGCTGCTCGGATCGCTGGCCCGGGGCACCAGTTATGTGGGTGGGGCGCTCACGTCTCTCGACGCCCGATCGACCGCGCGGGTGCTGCGCCAGCTGGGTGTGGCGGTGAGCCCGCTGCGGCCGGATGCGACTGTCACGATCGGGGGCCGCGGCCGGTTTCGGCGTCCCAAGGCATGGCTCAACTGCGGCAACTCCGGCACCACCACCCGGCTCCTGTTGGGACTGCTGGCGGCACACCGCTTTCCCGCGGTGCTCACCGGCGATGCCTCGCTCCGGCGCCGCCCGATGCGCCGGGTGACCGCGCCGCTCGGCCGCATGGGGGCGCGCTTCACCGAGCTGGCAGACCGTGATGGCCTTCCCCTCCGCGTCCAGGGCGGCCGGCTCGGCTCCCTCCGCCATGAGCTGCCGGTCTCCAGCGCCCAGATCAAGAGCGCCTTGCTCCTCGCCGGCCTCGCCGGGGGAGTCGAAGTGGCGGTTCACGAGCCGCATGGGCGCTCGCGCGACCACACCGAGCGCCTGCTGCGGGCGTTCGGGTACCGGGTGGACGAGCGGGATGGCTGGATCGAGTTCGCGCCTACCGGGCGGCTCGAGCCGTTCGCCATGCAGGTCCCGGGGGACCCCTCCTCCGCGGCCTTTCTGGTCGGAGCAGCCGTGCTGGCGGAGTCGGGCGAGCTGCGGATTGCGGGCGTCGGCCTCAATCCGACCCGGGTCGGATTTCTCGACGTGCTTGGTCGCATGGGCGTCCAGGTTCGTAGCGAGAACGTGGAGACCCGGTTCGACGAGCCGGTGGGAGATCTGGTGGTGAGGCCGGCGTCGCTCCGGAGTACGGAGGTCACGGCTCCGGAGATTCCCGGGCTCATCGACGAGATCCCGTTGCTCGCCGCCCTGGCCTCGCGAGCGCAGGGAATCACCATCTTCCGCGACGTGGGGGAGCTGCGGGTGAAGGAAAGCGACCGCTTGGGTCTGGTGGCCGACAACCTGCGCGCCGTGGGGGCGCGGGCCGAGGTGGTGGGAGACGACCTCCACGTCGAAGGCGGTTCGGCGCCACCCCGCGGCCCGGTCCGGACCGCCGGCGACCATCGGCTGGCGATGGCCTTTGCGGTGCTGGGGACCCTCCCGGGTGCCCGGATCAGGGTGGACGACCAGGCCTGCGCTGCGGTCAGCTTTCCGGGATTCCCGGAGACCCTCCGCTCGATCCGGAAGGGGCGGCAGTGAGCGGCAGCGTCATCTCCATCGACGGGCCTTCGGCCGCGGGCAAGTCGACGACGGCCCGCGCGGTCGCGGAGGCCCTCGGGTTCGCTCATCTGGACTCGGGCGCCCTCTATCGGGGGGTCACGCTGGTGGCTTTGCGTGAGGCGGCCAGCCGGGGGTCGGCCGGCGGGGATCCCCTCGCCTTGGTGGATGCCGAAACGATCTTGCGGTCGGCGGAAGACTGGGGGCTCAAGCTGCTGCCGGACGGGCACGGCTTCAGCGCCTATCTCCAGGGCGAGCCGGTGGACGACGCGATCCGGACCCCCGAGGTCACGGCCAAGGTCTCGGCGGTGTCGGCCGTGCCGGTCGTGCGCGAATGGGTCAACACCCACCTGCGGGGAATGGTCCGGGCCGGCATGGACGTGGTCGTCGATGGCCGGGATATCGGCACCGTGGTGTTCCCGGATGCCGATCTCAAGATCTTTTTGACGGCGACGCCCGAGGCCCGGGCGGGGCGCCGCCTGGTTCAGCGGGGCGATCGGACCGATGCCGGTACCGTGGCGGAGGAAGCGACCCTGCTGGCCGCCCGCGATCGGGCAGACTCGAGCCGGGCGGTGGCGCCGCTCCGCCGGCCGGACGACGCCATCGATCTGGACACCACCAATCTGGCGTTTCAGGAGCAGGTTGCGCGGATCGTCGGTCTTGCGCGAAGCCGGCTCGGCCGTTAGGCTTACGGGCTTCTGCCGCGCCGCTTCGCGCGCGGCATTCGCAGTCAAACCCGAGCCCGCGGCCAGTCCGGCGCGGTCGTGCAAAGGAATCCCAGCTGTGCCCACGCTCGATACTTCCCGCTCCACCCCAGCCCAGATCGCACTGCCGACCGGCCTCCGCGTCCGCCCTGACCTCTATGACGAGGATTACTCCGAGCAAGACTACGAGCAGATGCTCTCGATGTACGAGGGCACCATGTCGCAGATCGCCGAGGGCGAGATCGTCAAATCGAAGGTCCTCCGCATCACCGAGAACGCCGTCATCCTCGATGTGGGGTTCAAGTCCGAAGGCTCGGTTCCGCTGGACGAGTTCAAGGATCCTCCCAAGGAAGGCGAGGAGGTCGAGGTCTTCCTCGAGCACCTCGAGGACCAGGAGGGCGCGGTCGTCCTCTCGAAGAAGAAGGCCGACTTCATGCGGGTCTGGGAAAAGATCCGCGTGGCCTACGAGACCGACCAGCCGGTCGAAGGCACCCTGGTCAAGAAGATCAAGGGCGGCGTGGTGGTGAACCTGATGGGGGTGGACGCATTCCTCCCGGGCAGCCAGATCGCGCTGCGGCGGGTGCCCAACATCGACGAGCTGCTGGGCCACACCTACGAGTTCAAGATCATCAAGCTCAACAAGCGGCGCCGGAATATCGTCGTCAGCCGGCGGGTGATCCTGGAGAACGAGCGGGCCCACAAGCGCGAGCACCTGATGAAGGAGCTCGCCGTGGGACAGGTGCGCAAAGGCGTGGTCAAGAACATCACCGACTTTGGCGCCTTCATCGATCTGGGAGGAGTGGACGGCCTGCTCCACATCACCGACATGTCGTACGGCCGGGTCTCGCATCCGACCGAAATGGTGCAGATCGGGGCGGAGGTCGAGGTGAAGATCCTCGACATCGACTGGCAGCGGGAGCGCATCAGCCTGGGCATGAAGCAGCTCCAGACCTATCCCTGGAAGGACGTCGCGGCAAAGTTCCCGGTCGGCACCCGGGTCCAGGGCAAGGTGGTCTCGATCACCAACTACGGCGCGTTCGTGGAGATCGAGCCTGGCATCGAGGGCCTGGTGCACATCTCCGAGATGAGCTGGACCCGCAACGTGCGCCACCCCTCCAAGATCGTCTCCATTGGGGAGACCATCGAAGCGGTCGTGCTCAAGGTGGACGAGGCCGAAGAAAAGATCTCGCTCGGCATGAAGCAGACCGAGCAGGATCCGTGGATGGTGCTGCCCCTCAAGTATCCGGTGGGCACCCGGATCAGCGGGAAGGTGCGGAACTTGACCAGCTTCGGGGCCTTCGTGGAGATCGAGCCGGGAATCGACGGGCTGATTCACATCTCCGACATGAGCTGGACCAAGCGGGTGCAGCATCCGTCGGAGGTGGTGAAGAAGGGCGACGCGGTGGACGTGGTGATCCTCAACATCGATGCCGAGAACAAGCGGATCTCACTCGGGCTCAAGCAGGCCCAGGAAGATCCCTGGCTCCGGATCGGCGAGATCTACCCGATCGGGATGGAGCTCTCGGGCAAGGTGCTCCGGCTGATGGACAAGGGCGTCGTGGTCGACGTGGGCAACGACATCGAAGGGTTCGTGCCCATGTCGCAGCTCGGCATTCCCAACGTCGAGAACCCGGCCGACGTAGTGAAGGAGGGTCAGCCGGTGGACCTCCGGGTACTCGAGGTAGATCCGATTCATCACCGGATCGTGCTCGCGGCGGTGAGCTGGCCCAACGAGGAAGCGCCGGCAGAGGTCCCGGTGCAGGGGTGACCGAGCAGGCGGCGGAGACATGGACGGGCCCCGGTGGAAGGGGCCCGTTTTGTTGGGCATTGAACCGCAGAGGCGCAGAGAACGCAGAGGCGATCAGAGGCCGTTCGCAATCCTGCGGACCCCGGTGGTTAACCTGGTGACGTTGAAGTTGATCAGCAGCCCTAGCGGAAGGTGCAAGAGCCTCAGGTACGAGAGAAGCTGAGCTTCATGAATGGCCATGATCTTCTCAACTGTCTTCAGCTCGACGATGACGCGGCCTGCGACGAGGAGGTCAAGGCGGTAGCCGCAATCGAGCTGCCTGTCCTTGTATCGCAGGGGTACGGGCACCTCGTGGTCGAAGACGATGCCGCGCCGGCCGAGCTCGTCGCAGAGGCACTGCAGGTAGGCCGATTCCAGCAAGCCGGGCCCGAGATGTCGATGAACCTCAACGGCCGCGCCGATGATATCGCGACTGATGAGATTGACGCTCGGCAGGGTTACCGTCGTTTGGCCCAAGGGCGCCTTCCGCGCAGGCTGTGCCGCTACCATAGACGCTAGGCCAGGTCAGGCCGAACCCAATTTGACGTGCCTGGGTACACCAGAACGCACCTCCTGGTTACCTCTCTGCGTCCTCTGCGCCTCTGCGGTTCAACGTTATATTGACCCCACCATGCCCGACCCCCGCGCGCTGCTTGACGAACTGCACCGCCGCCAGGCGCTCGCCGAGCAGGGCGGTGGCGCGACCCGCATCGCCCAGCAGCACAAGAAGGGAAAGCTCACCGCCCGCGAGCGGCTCGACCTGCTCCTCGACGAACAGAGCTTTGTCGAGCTCGACCGGTTCGTCACCCACCGGGCCACCGACTTCGGTCTCGCCGAGCAGGTCTACCCCGGCGACGGCGTCGTGACCGGCTACGGCCGCATCGATGGCCGGCTGGTCTACGTCTTCTCCCAGGACTTCACCGTCTTCGGCGGCTCGCTGTCGGAAGCCCACGCTGAGAAGGTCTGCAAGATCATGGATCTCGCGGTGCGCAACGGCGCGCCGGTGATCGGGCTCAACGACTCGGGCGGGGCTCGCATCCAGGAAGGGGTCGTCTCCCTCGGCGGTTACGCCGACATCTTCCTGCGCAACACGCTGGCGTCCGGCGTGGTCCCGCAGATCTCGGTGATTCTGGGCCCCTGCGCGGGCGGCGCGGTCTACAGTCCGGCCATCACCGATTTCACCTTCATGGTTCGCGGCGTGAGCTACATGTTCGTGACCGGTCCCAACGTGGTGAAGACGGTTACCCACGAGGAGGTCACCTTCGAGCAGCTGGGCGGCGCCGAAGTGCACGGGACCACGTCGGGCGTATCCCACTTCAGCTGCGACACCGAGCCCGAGTGCCTCCAGGCGGTTCGCGAGCTGGTCGGGTTCCTCCCGCTCAACAACCTCGATGATCCGCCGCTCCGGCCGACGGCCGACCCCGACGACCGCCGCGACGAGGCTCTGCTGGATCTCGTGCCCGAGAGCTCGGCCAAGCCCTACGACATGCACGACGTGATCCGGCGGGTGGTAGACGACGGCGGATTTCTCGAGGTGCACCGCGGCTATGCCGACAACATCGTGGTCGGCTTTGCCCGGCTGGGGGGCCGGCCGGTAGGCATCGTGGCCAACCAGCCGGCGGTGCTCGCCGGAGTGCTGGACATCGCCGCCTCCGGCAAGGCCGCTCGGTTCATCCGGTTCTGCGACTGCTTCAACCTTCCGGTGGTGACCTTCGTGGACGTGCCGGGCTTTCTGCCTGGCGTGGGCCAGGAGCACGGCGGCATCATCAAGCACGGCGCCAAGCTGCTCTATGCCTACTGCGAGGCGACGGTGCCCAAGCTTACCGTGATCACCCGCAAGGCGTACGGCGGGGCGTACGACGTGATGAGTTCCAAACACGTGCGGGGCGATCTCAATCTCGCGTGGCCCACGGCGGAGATCGCGGTCATGGGCCCCAAGGGCGCGGTCGAGATTCTCTTCAAGGAGGAGATCGCCCACGCCCCCGATCCCGAAGCGGCACTCGGCCGATTCAGCGAGGAGTACACGGCGAAGTTCGCCAACCCCTACGCCGCCGCGAGCCGGGGCTACGTGGACGACGTGATCGATCCGCGCGACACCCGGCCGCGCCTGATCGACGCGCTCCGGACGCTCGCGACCAAGCGGGACCGGAACCCGGCGAAGAAGCATGGGAACATTCCACTTTGAGCGGGGCGGCGGGACGCGCTCGTGTGGGGCGCGCTCCCGGTGCGGTAGGCGCTCCCTCGGACGCTCCAGTTCGCTGATCGTGCGGAGCGGGGGACCCCGCGCCCCCCGCTCCGTTCGACCTCGGCTCACTGACGCGTCCTTCGGAGCACCCACCGCACCGGCTCGCGCCGGCGGGCTCGACGCGTCCGTCCCGCCGCCCCGCTCATGAAGCGGGTCCTCATCGCGAACCGCGGCGAGATCGCGCTTCGCATCGTCCGCGCCTGCCACGAAGAAGAGCTGGAGGCGATCGCGGTTTACTCCGCCGCCGACCGCTCGGCGCCCTACGTGCGCGCCGCCGATCGAGCCGCCGCCATCGGGCCGCCACCGGCCGCCGAGAGCTACCTCGCCATCGACCGCCTGCTCGAGGCGGCGGCGGCCACCGGCGCCGACGCGGTGCATCCGGGCTACGGATTTCTGGCCGAGCGCGCGGTGTTCGCTGAGGCAGTGGAGCGGGCCGGTCTCGTCTGGATCGGCCCGCCGCCGGCCGCGATCCGCGCCATGGGCGACAAGACCGAGGCGCGCCGGCGGATGGCGGCGGCCGGGGTGCCCATCGTGCCCGGCGCCACTGCACCGCTCACGGATGCGTCAGCCGCCTCCGCGCTCGCGCGGGCGATCGGCTTCCCGGTCATGGTGAAGGCCGTCGCCGGCGGCGGCGGCAAGGGGATGCGGGTCGTCCGCACCGAGTCCGAGCTGGCGCCCGCGCTCGCGACTGCGGCGTCGGAAGCCCAGAAGGCGTTCGGCGATCCGGCCATCTACCTCGAGAAGCTCATCCTGGCGCCGCGCCATGTGGAGATCCAGGTCCTGGCCGACGTCAATCGGACGGTGCACCTGGGCGAGCGCGAATGCTCGATTCAGCGCCGGCATCAGAAACTGGTCGAGGAGGCGCCCTCGGTCGCGGTGACGCCGGCCCTCCGCCAGGCCATGGGCGGCGCTGCGATCGCGGCCGCGCAGGCGGTTGGTTACCGGGGCGCGGGCACCTGCGAGTTTCTGTTGGCACCCGACGGGGCGTTCTACTTTCTCGAGATGAACACTCGCATCCAGGTCGAGCATCCCGTGACCGAGCTGGTCTACGGCGTCGACCTGGTGCGGGAGCAGCTCCGGATCGCGCAGGGACGCCCGATGCGGGTCCCGGCGACGACGCCGATGCCCAATGGCTGGGCCATCGAATGTCGGCTGACCAGTGAAGATCCGGCCAATGGCTTCCTGCCGTCGACCGGCCGGCTCGAATACCTCCGGGTGCCGGCGGGTCCGGGGGTTCGTTGGGACGCGGGCGTCGAGACCGGCGACGAGGTCACTCTGTATTACGACTCGCTCCTGGCGAAGCTTATCGTGTGGGCTCCGGACCGGGCGCAAGCGCTGACGCGGATGGAGCGCGCGCTCGACGAGCTGGTACTCGTCGGCGTATCCACCAACCAGGGGTTTCATCGCCGGCTGCTGGCGGACCCGTCCTTCCGGGCCGGCGAGATCGACATCCAGTTTCTGGAGCGCCGCCCCGACCTGCTGGAGGCGGGGCTCGACCGTGGGCTCGAGCTCGATCTCGTCATCGCCGCGGCGTTGGCCGAGCACGACGCTCGCCAGGCCCATCGGCCGGTCGCGGGCGAGGCGCCGGGTGCCAGGACCGGGGCCTGGGTCCGGCAAGCGCGCGTCGAGGGGCTTCGGTGAGCCCGTTCTCACCGCAGAGGCGCAGAGGGCGCAGAGGCACACACATGTTGATCGCCCTCTGCGTCCTCTGTGCCTCTGCGGTAAAACCGATATGATGGAGCCTGTTCGAATTCTCCGGCTCGCCGCCGGGGGCGATGGCGTCGGCAAGCTGGCAGACGGCCGCGCGGTGTTCGTCCCCCGCAGCGCGCCGGGTGACCTGGTGACCCTGCGCAATGTCCGCCGGTCGAGCCGATTCGCCCGCGCGCGCATCGAGCGGGTGCTGGAGCCGGGCCGCGATCGAGTCGAGCCCCGCTGCCCGCACTACACGCTCGACGATTGCGGGGGCTGTCAGCTGCAACACCTCACCCCCTCCGCCCAGCTCAGAGCCCGCAGTGCCATCGTAGGCGACGCGCTCCGGCGTCTGGCCCGGCTCGAGATCCCCGACCCCGAGATCGAGCCGGCCCCGCAACCGTTCGGCTATCGCACCAAGCTCACGCTCGCCGCCGGGGCGGACCGGCGCCGGCTCGGGCTCCATCCGATCGATCAGGCGCAGGCGGTATTCGACCTCGCACGCTGCCACATCACGGCCGAGCCGCTGATGGAGCTGTGGGAGAGCCTGCGTCCGTTTCGAGCTCTGCTCCCCGCCGGACTCGAGCAGCTGGTGCTTCGCCTCGACCGGGCCGGCGAGCGTCACCTGCTCGCGAAGGTCCACGGCTCCAGGGTCTGGACCCGCGCGGGCGAGCTGGCCGAGCTGCTCGCCCGCCAGGGCGCGCCGGTCGTGCTGTGGTGGCAGCCCGAAGGTGGCGTCGCCCGGGTGGTCGCTGGTCGCAGCAGCGGTCTGCCCGGGTCGGTGTTCGAGCAGGTGCATCCGGCGATGGGAGACCGGGTCCGGGCCTATGCGATCGAGCAGCTCGGACCAGTGACCGGCCGCCGGGTGTGGGACCTCTACGCGGGAATCGGGGAGACCACGGCGGCGCTGGCGCGCGCCGGCGCCCAGGTCGAGAGCGTGGAGCGCGACTCCAGAGCGGTGGCTCATGCCGAGGCGACTGGGCCGGCGGCTCGGCGCCACGCCGGCGAGGCCGAAGCGCTGCTCGGTCAGCTCGGGGCGGCGGAGCTGGTGATCACCAATCCACCTCGTGTCGGCATGGACGCGGCGGTCACGGCGGCACTGGCCGGCCGCCGGTTCGAGCGCATCGTATATGTCTCCTGCGATCCAGCCACGCTCGCGCGGGACATCGCTCGGCTGGGCCCGGCTTTCCGGCTCACGCAGGTGAGGGCGTTCGACATGTTCCCCCAGACCGCGCACGTAGAGACCGTCGCCGTGCTCGAGCGGTTATGAAGTACTTCGTCCAGTTGGGCGGCCGGGAGGTGGCGGTCGAGATGGAGGGCGAGTGCGCAACGGTGGACGGGGTCGCCTATCGGGTGGTGCTCCGGCGTCAGACCGGAACCCCGCTCCGGGTTCTCACCGTCGACGGGCGTCCCCGTACCCTGGCGATACACCAGCTGAGCCAAGGCCGGTGGAGTCTTGCCCTGGCCGGGGAGCGCCGGGAGGTCGAGGTGGTGGACGAACGCACCCGCCACATCCGGTCGCTGGCCTCGGCTCACGGGCGGGCGCTGGGAAGCGGCGTGCTCAAGGCCCCCATGCCCGGGCTCGTGGTCCGGATCCAGGTCGAGCCCGGTCAGACGGTCGCGCCGGGGGGCGCGGTGCTGGTGCTCGAAGCGATGAAGATGGAGAACGAGTTGCGGGCGGTGGCCGGTGGGCTGGTTCGCGCGGTGCTGGTGGGGCCGGGGCAGGCGGTGGAGAAGGGTCAGGCGCTGGTGGAGCTCGAGGCCGCGCACTCTTGACCCACTCCCGAAGCGCCAGCTATGTTTTGAGTCTGTCTTGTTTTGGGCGTCCGCTCGACACTTAAGGATTCGCTCCGGCTCATGAAGACTTTCACCGCCACCCCAGCCGACCTTCAGCACGATTGGCACCTGGTCGATGCCGCCGACGTGCCGCTCGGCCGGCTCGCGAGCGCCGTGGCGCAGCTCATCCGGGGGAAGCACAAGCCGACCTTCACGCCTCACATGGACGGCGGCGATTTCGTCATTGTGATCAACGCATCGCGGGTCCGCTTGACCGGACGCAAGGTCGACCAGAAGCGCTACTTCCGCCACACCGGCTACATGGGCCATGAGCGGTTCACCCCGGCCCGTAATCTGCTCGCCAAGCATCCCGACCGCGTGATCGAGAAGGCGGTGTTCGGCATGCTGCCCAAGAACTCGCTGGCCAAACAGAAACTGCGGGGCAAGCTCAAGGTATACCCGGGGCCGGACCACCCGCACGCGGCTCAGCAGCCCAGGCCCTATACCCTCGTCCCCGCCAAGGTGACCGCATGACAGCCATCGCAACCCCGACGTTCCGGTGGCAGGCCGTGGGCCGCCGCAAGACCAGCGTTGCCCGGGTGTACCTCACGCCCGGCACCGGCAAGTGGGACATCAACGGGCGGACCCTGGGCGACTACTTCCCGCGGCCCTCGCTGGTGCAGCACATCCAGCAGCCGTTCACGGCCACCGATACCCTCGGCGCGTTCGACGTGCGGGCGCACGTCGACGGGGGCGGGCAGGCGGGACAGGCTGGGGCGCTCCGGCTCGGAGTAGCCCGCGCACTGGTCTCGGCCGACACCCAGCACCGCACCAAGCTTCGCAGTGCCGGGCTGCTGACCCGCGATCCGCGGGCGGTCGAGCGCAAGAAGCCGGGACGCCCGGGCGCCCGGAAGCGGTTCCAGTTTAGCAAGAGGTAGGGCAGCACATCTCGCACGTCGCTGGATTCCGGCTCGGGGTGCCCTCAGGGTCGAGCTGGGAGACGAAGGCGGCGGACGCACAACCCTAACAGAGGAAGGATTCGCACGTTCGCATGGCACAGCCGCAACTGCAGGACCTGCTCGAGGCCGGCGTTCATTTCGGCCACCAGACCCGCCGGTGGAATCCCAAGATGCGCCGGTTCATCTTCGCGGAACGCTCCGGCATCTACATCATCGATCTCCAGAAGACGTTGCGGCAGATTCAGGCCGCGCAAGAACTGCTGCGCAGCGTGGTGCTCAAGGGCGAGGGCGTGCTCTTTGTGTGCACCAAGAAGCAGCTCAAGGCGATCGTTCAGGCGGAGGCGCAGACCTCCGGGGCGTTCTATGTGACCGAGCGCTGGCTGGGCGGCACGCTGACCAACTTCCAGACCCTCAAGAAGCAGATCCGGCGGCTCCGCGAGCTGGAGCAGGGCGCGGTCGACGGCGAGTTCGAGAACTACACCAAGAAAGAAAAGCTCATGTTCGAGCGTGAGCGGGTGAAGCTGAGCCGGAATCTGGAGGGCATCAAGCAGATGGGCCGGATCCCCGGGGCGCTCTTCGTGGTGGACGCGAAGAAGGAGAAGATCGCCATCGCCGAGGCCAACAAGCTCGGTGTGCCGGTCGTGGCGATCGTGGATACCAACGCCGATCCCGACGTGATCACCGTGCCGGTCCCCGGCAACGACGACGCGATCCGGTCCGTCTCGCTGATCACCGCCGCGCTGGCCGACGTTATCAAGGAAGCGCGGGCGCAGATGCCGCTGCGGGAGGTTTCGGAAGACCTCGAAGCGGAGACCTACAGCACCGATGCGGGGACCGAGGGCGACGCCGATGCCGATCGCCGCCGTCGGCGGCCGCGGCGCAAGCGGCGGCCCAAGCCGGAGGCGATTGCCGCGCGGCTCAAGACCGATGCCGACGGGGTCGCCGAGACTCCCGCGCCGAGCGGGGCGGGTGACACAGGCGCGTAACTGCGGCGACCGGAACTGGCCACCTTCCGCCGCTCTTGGGCCGTGCGGGCCCCGAGCGGCGGTATTACTATTCACCGTTGATCGAATCACACCATGACCAGCGTGACGATTTCACCGAAGCAGGTGAGCGAGCTCCGCGCGCGGACCGGCGCGGGCATGATGGACTGCAAGCGGGCCCTCGAGGAGGCCGGCGGCGCCATGGATCGCGCCGCCGAAATCCTGCGCAAGAAGGGCATCGCCAAAGCCGAGAAGCGGGCTGGGCGCAGCGCGGCGCAGGGGCTGGTCACGAGCTACATCCATCACAACGGTCAGGTCGGTGTGCTGCTCGAGCTCAACTGCGAAACCGACTTCGTGGCCCGGACCGAAGGGTTCCAGCAGCTGGCACGGGACATCGCGCTCCATATCGCCTCGGCGGACCCGATCGGCGTCAATCCGGAAGACATCCCCGCCGATTTGCTGGAGCGGGAGCGCCGGATCGCCGAGGAACAGGCCGCCGCAGAGGGGAAGCCGGACAACGTCCGCGCCAAGATCGTGGAAGGCAAGGTCAAGAAGTTCGTCGCCGAGCGGACGCTGACGGAGCAGCCGTACGTTCGGGACGACACCAAGACGGTGGGGCAGCTCATCAAGGAGGTCTCGGGCACGGTCGGCGAGGCGGTGAGCGTCCGCCGGTTTGCCCGATTCAAGGTCGGAGAGGTCTGATGGCCCTCGCCTATTCCCGCGCCTTGCTCAAACTGTCGGGCGAGGCGCTGGCCGGCGACAAGGGCATCGGGCTGGATTTTCGCGTCATCGGGGCCTTCGCGGAGGAGATCAAGGCGGTCCACGCGCTGGGCGCGAAGCTCTGTCTGGTGGTGGGAGGCGGCAACATCGTGCGCGGCGCGACGGCCAGCCGGGAGGGTCTCGACCGGGTCTCGGCCGACTACATGGGGATGCTGGCGACCGTGATCAACGCCCTGGCGCTCCAGGATGTCCTGGAGAAGATCGGCGTGGACACCCGGGTGATGACCGCGATCCGGATGGAATCGGTGGCCGAGCCGTACATCCGCCGCCGTGCCATCCGGCATCTCGAGAAGGGGCGCCTCGTCATCTTCGCCGCCGGTACCGGCAACCCCTTCTTCTCGACCGACACGGCCGGCGTGCTCCGGGCGCTCGAAGTGGATGCCCAGGTGATTCTCAAAGCGACCAACGTCGACGGCATCTACACGGCCGATCCCAGGCAAGACCCCACCGCGGCCTTCATTCCCGAGCTGAGCTATCAGGAGGCGATCGTCAAGAACTACGCGGTGATGGATGCAAACGCCTTCGGCCTCTGCAAGTCCAATCAACTGCCCATCGTGGTCTTCAACATCAACCAGCCCGGCGCGGTCACCCGGGTTCTCCGGGGTGAGCGGGTCGGTACCCTCGTCCGATGAGCACCATACCCGAGCTGACCAAGCACGCCCGCGAGGCGATGCACAAGGCGATCGAGAGCACCAAGCGCGAGCTCTCTACCATCCGGAGCGGCAAGGCGAGCACCGCCCTGCTCGATCTGATCCGGGTCGAGGCGTACGGCAGCCCCGTGCCCCTCAACCAGGTGGGTCTGATTTCGGCGCCGGAGCCGCGGCTCCTCACGGTGCAGCCGTTCGACAAGTCGCTTGCGCCGGCCATCGAAAAGGCCATCCGCGACTCCGATCTGGGGCTCAACCCGGCCACCCAGGGCAACCTGGTGCGGGTGCCGCTGCCGCCGCTCTCGCAGGAGCGCCGGAAGGAGTTGGTGAAGGTGGTCCACAAGCTGGCCGAAGAGGGACGCATCGCGATCCGGCACGCTCGCACCGACGCCATCAGCCGGCTGAAGAAGCTGGAGCACACCTCCGAGGACGACGAAAAGCGGGCGGAGAAGGAAGTGCAGAAGGCGCACGACGAGCACATCAAGCAGATCGATCAGTTGCTGCATGCCAAAGAAGCGGAGATCATGGAAGTCTGACTGATGGCCGGCGACCTGCTCTGATGGACCGGAACCTGGCGCAGCGGATCGGGTTCGCCGCTGCCGCCATCCCGTTCGTGCTGGCCATCGTATGGTACGGAGGGTGGCCGCTGGTCGGCTTCCTGATCGTGGTAGGCGTTCTGGGGACTCGCGAGCTTTATCATCTCTTCCAGCAAAGCGGCGGCGCGGCGCTCGAAGCGTCTGGCCTCGTCGGCGCGGCGGTGCTCCCACCGGCAGTCTATCTCACGCTGCGCGATCCCGGTGGCCCGGCTGGATTGGCCTGGCCCTATCTGGCGGCCCTCTGGCTCTGCGCGGTGCTCACGCTGGCGCTCTGGCGACGCGCCCCGGGCGACCGACCGCTGGAGGCAGTGGCCGTCACCGTGTTCGCGGTGGCGTACGCCGCCGCCCTGCCGGCGTTCCTGGTCGACCTCCGCCACGGGTCCCACGAGACCCGCTCCTGGGCCGGCGCGTGGCTGGTGTTTTTTCCGCTGGTGGTGACCTGGGTCTGCGACACGGCCGCGATGTTTGCCGGCCGGGCGATCGGCGGCCCTAAGCTCGCGCCCACCGTGAGTCCGGGAAAGACCCAGGCCGGCAGCATCGCGGGGGTGATCGGCGGGCTGCTGGTGGCTCCCTTGTTTCACAGTGTCATCTTCCCCAGAGTCGGGGTCACGGCGCCGCTCGGGGCGCTGGTGATCATCGCCGGCACGCTCTCGGTCCTGGGGCAGGTTGGCGATCTGGCTGAGTCCCTCTTCAAGCGCCAGGCGGGAGTGAAAGACTCGAGCCACCTGATTCCGGGGCACGGTGGTGTGCTGGATCGCTTCGACTCTCTCTACTTCGTGCTGCCCGCGGCAGCCGCGCTCTACCGCGCGCTGGGGATCCGCTGATGCGGGGCGTGGCAGTCTTGGGGTCGACCGGCTCGGTCGGGCGGAGCACGTTGGCCGTGCTCGCGCGCCAACGGGAGCATTTCCGGCTGGTGGCCCTCACTGCCGGGTGCAATCGGGTCGAGCTCGAGGCCCAGGCCACCGAGTGGAAACCCGACTTCGTGGGCCTGGCTGAGCCGCAGCCCGCGGCGCGCTACCCGACCGGGCCCGCGGTGCTGGTCGAGGCGGCGCTGCACCCGGACGTGGAGATCGTGGTCAACGCGGTCGTCGGCGTCGCCGGACTCGACGCCACCTTGGCGGCTCTGCGCGCGGGCAAACGGGTCGCCCTGGCCAGCAAAGAGACGCTGGTGATGGCCGGCGATCTGGTCTCCGCTGCCGCAAAGGCAGGCGGCGGCGAGATCGTCCCGGTAGACTCGGAGCATAGTGCGGTACTCCAGTGCGTCGCCGGCCATCCGGCGGCGGTGGGCCGGTTGATTCTGACCGGCTCCGGCGGACCGTTCCGCGACTGGGCTGCCGAGCAGGTGGCTGCAGCCACCGTCTCCCAGGCGCTCAATCATCCCACCTGGCGTATGGGGAAGAAGATCACGGTGGACAGCGCCACTCTGGCCAACAAAGCGCTCGAGGTGATCGAGGCGCACCATCTCTTCGGACTGCCCTACGATGCTCTCGAGGTGGTGATCCATCCCCAGAGCATTGTCCATGCCTTCGTGGAGTTCTGCGATGGAAGCGTGATCGCCCAGCTCGCGTTCCCCTCCATGGAGCTGCCGATTCTCTACGCCTTGACCCATCCGGACCGATTGCCGGACCGGGGCGTCCGCCCGTTCGATCCGGTCGCTGCCGGCCCGCTCACGTTCGAGCCGGTGCGGACCGACGTATTCCGGGCCTTCAGCTCAGGGGTCGCCGCCGGGCGAGCGGGTGGCACCGCACCCGCCGTCTTCAACGCCGCAAACGAGGCGGCGGTCGCCGCATTTCTCGAAGGGTGCATCCAGTTAGGGCGAATCAGTCAAGTGATCGATCGGGTGCTCGACGCTCACCGGCACGAGCCGGCTCTCGATGTCGAGACCGTCCAGGCCGCCGACCGCTGGGCGCGGCGGCAGGCTCACGAATTGTTGAGGTGAATGTGGTAATCACACTGCTCGCTCTGGCCGTCGTGCTCGGCGTGCTGATTTTCGTGCATGAGGCCGGGCATTTTCTGGCCGCGAAGTGGGCCGGCATCTACGTGCATCGCTTCTCGCTCGGCCTGGGCTCGCCGATCCGGCGGCTCAGCTTCCGCCGAGGCGAGACCGAGTACTCGGTCTCATGGCTCCCGCTCGGCGGCTACGTGAAGATGGCCAGCCGAGAAGAAGACGCTGCCAGTGCGATGCTCGAGGGTGGCGCCGCGGCTCCGGTCCCTCCGGATCGCGTGTTCGAGGCCAAGCCGGTTTGGAAGCGCATGATCGTGATCGTTGCCGGAGTCACGATGAACCTCGTCTTCGCCTGGGCTGCGTATACCTACGTGGCTGCCAAGCACGGGCGATCGATCGACCCGACCACCACGGTGGGCTTGGTACTCAGCGACAGCCTGCGCGGGCCGATGGCCCCGCTCGCCACCCTCAAGCCCGGGGATCGCATCGTGCGGGTGGATGGCGACCCGGTCAACTCGTGGGACGAGGTGGTTCGCCATCTGCTGTCGGGCCGGGGCAATGCGGGCGTGACGATCGAGCTCGCGGACGGCCGGCAGATCAAGCTCGACCTCCATCCGGCGGCGATCGAGGAACGGGCCCGCGCAGCCAGCGCGGTGCTCCCCTATCGCGGGTCGGTAGTAGAGCAGGCCGTGAGCGGTCGCCCCGCGGCGCGGGCTGGTGTCCAGCCGGGCGATTCCATCGTGGCAGTGAACGGCCAAGCGGTGACTCAGCGGTACGACGTCCTCGGAATTATGGACACCAGCGCGGGGAAGCCGGTGACCCTGACCGTCGCTCGCGCCGGGCGCCGGCTCGACCTCTCAATGACAGCCTCGGCTGAGCAGGGAGTCCGGCTGAACGGTAAGATCGGCCGGGTTGGCCGCATCGGGGTCCGGTTCCAGGACCCCGAGCGGACCGAGCCCTACACCCTCATTGGGGCGATGGGCGCTGGCACCGAGGCGACCCTCAACTCGATGACCTTCATCGTCCGTACCGTTCAAGGCCTGCTCACCCGACGGGTAGCGGCGTCGAACGTCGGCGGCCCCATTCTCATTGCTCAGCAGGCGGGGGAGTTCGCCCGACTCGGCTTCGATCCCTTCCTCGAGTTCATGGCCCTGATCTCGGTCAACCTGGCCGTGCTCAATCTCCTGCCGGTCCCGGTCCTGGATGGCGGACAGCTGGTCATTCTCCTGGCCGAAGCGGTCATCCGCCGTCCGGTGCCCGTGGCCCTTCGCGAGCGGCTCACCATGCTCGGGCTGGTGGTGGTGGTGCTGCTGATGGTGCTGGCGTTCTCGAACGACATCCGGCGGCTGTTGGGGGCCTAGGACCGGAGCGGGCGGGAGCAGACGGGAGCGGGCGGGAGCAGACGGGAGGAGTGGGGAGCGGACCATGCCCACGCCAACCC
>JBIOTT010000233.1:0-2425 GCA_044866195.1 Gemmatimonadales bacterium | reverse complement strand
GGTGCCCGATCACGGCCGCGGTTTGGAGGACCGTCTTGTCGCGCTCGGAGAGCCTGTCGATACGTGCCGCCAGCACCGACTGGACCGTGGCCGGGACCGCTGTCTCGTCGAGCGGAGCGGCGGCCCGGAAGGCGCCCCCCTTCCCCTCGAGGGCGCCGCTCTCGGCCAGGTTGCGGACCAGCTCCTCGACAAAGAATGGATTGCCGCCCACGCGCTCAGCGATGCGCTCGGCCAGCGGCGCGAGCGAGGGATCGGTGCCCAGCTGATCGCGGAACAGGGCGGCGAGCGACCGCCGATCGAGAGGCTCGAGCGGCAATCGCCGGTAGCAGGGCTTGTTCAACCAGGCAGCGCGGTACTCGGGCCGGAAACTCGCGACCAGCAGGGTGGGCGTGGCTGGCAGCGCCTCGACGAGCGCCTTGACGAACGCTTCGCTCGGCGGGTCGATCCAGCGCAGCTCCTCGATCACGACCACGCTCGGGCCGCTGGTGGGGCCGCCGAGCAGCAGCCGCTCGAGCGTGGCGAACAGCCGCCCGCGGGCACGGCCCAGGCCGGTGGAGAAACCGTCGCCCGGGATTCCGAGCAGCCCGAGGATGAGCGGCAGGTCGCCCTCGAGCGGTGGGTCGAGCAGAAGCGCCCGGCCCGCCACCTTGTCGCGCACGGCCCGCTCCGTGTCCCAGTCGGTGACCCCGAAGACGGAGCGCGCGAGCTCTCGCAGGAGCAGCAGCGGCTGGCGCGCGCCGCGGGCAGTGCACGGCGCCGCCCAGACGTCGATCCCGCTCTTGCGGCAGCGCTCGCTGAACTCGTAGCAGAGGCGGCTCTTTCCGATCCCCGCCTCGCCCACGACACCCACAACCTTGCCGGCGCCCTCGCGGGCGCGGTCGAGCGCCGAGTCGAGCGCCGCCATCTCCCGCTCGCGCCCCACGAACCGGGACAGGCCGCGGGCACGCGAGACATCCAGGTGGCTTCGCAGGCGCCCCAACCCGGCCAGCTCGTAGACGCGCACCGGCTCGCGCACGCCCTTGAGCTCGCGCACGCCACGATCGCGCAGCTCGAAGTAGCCCTCCACCAGCGCCGCCGTGGCCTGCGAGACAAACGCGGCGTTCGGGGCGGCCAGCGACTCCACCCTTTGGGCGAGACCCACGGTGTGGCCAGTCGCCGTGTACTGCAGCGTCAGATCATCCCCGATCGCTCCGGTCACGACCTCGCCGGAGTTCAGCCCGATGCGGACGGCGAAGTCGAGTCCGCGGCCGCGGCGCAGCTCGGCGGAGAAGCCGGCCAGCTGCTCCAGCAGCCGCAGGGCGGCATGGCAGGCGCGTGCGGCGTGGTCCTCCTGGGCGAGCGGGGCGCCGAACAGCGCCATCAGCCCATCGCCCGTGAATTGGTCCACCATACCCTCGAAGCGGTGGACCCCCTCGCACAGGATCGCCAGGCAGCGATCCATCAGCCGCCGCCAGTCCTCCGGGTCGAGCCGCTCGGCCAGCTCCATCGACCCGACCACGTCCGCGAATAGCACCGTCACCAGCTTGCGCTCCCCCTCCAGCGCGCGGCCCGCCGCCAGCATCCGCTCGGCCAGCCGGTCGGGCGTATAGGAGCGCCGATCGCGCGCCGCCGCACGACGGGTGCCGCCGGCCGCTGCGGATACGCCCTTCACCGCCGGCCGCCCCGCGCCCGGCGGTCGGGTTGGCCCCACCCAGCCAAAAGCGCAGCGCGCTCGGCCAGACCGAGCGTCCGAGAAGCCCGGCTAGATACAGCCGGCGCACCGGGGGCGGTCGCGAGCGCGTATCGGATCCCAGGCAAACCCTCGCTCAATCTGTGCTCCATCGCCCCGGCACGCACAAGAGCGATGGTACGCGCGGCGCCAACCACGATCATCCGCCAGGCCTCTCGGCGGGCTGCCCGGTGAACAGCGCCGCCCCCAGTGACAAAGCCAAGGCTCCCGAGATTCCAGTAATCAAACCGCCTCGAGGGCCGAGGCCGTGGCCGTTCCGGACCTCCTCGGGACGGCTCAGAACTCCTTCCGGTCTGCGCAACGAGTTCCAGCGCAAGCTGATGGGGCAGCATCAAGCCGACCGAAAAGCGGCGCTCGACCTCGAAAATGGGCCACGAGCAACGGCCGATCGCTCGGCCCCACGCCCTTCCTCGACGACGATCAGGAGCGCACCCCTCGGAGTGCTGGTCTTCGACGAATCCGGGAGCGATGGCCCACTGCTCACGGGGGCCGCCAGCGTCGTTCGGCGATGACCGCGCCGGCGGTGGCCGAGCCGACCAGCGCAAAGCCGGCTGCGATCAGCCAGCTCAGCAGCGCGAAGGCGATGCCGATGAGCCCGAAGCGGCTGGCGGAGTCGGAGACCGCGCGTGGCATCCAGATCGCCGTGGCGGTACCGAGGAGGGACATGGCCGCGGCGGTGATGACGCCGGCGGGCAC
>JBIOTT010000232.1:0-47800 GCA_044866195.1 Gemmatimonadales bacterium | reverse complement strand
GGCGGACGTGCCCTGGTTGTACGACGTCGGAAGCGGTCTGCTCCTCGACCTTGCCCCGTGGGGACTCGCCGGCGAGCCTCGGGTCTCGGAGGCGGTTGCGGCGGGTGCGGCGCTGGTTCTCTTCAGCGGCGACAAGCTGCTGGGAGGACCCCAGGCGGGCTGCCTGGTGGGTGGCCGGGACATTGTCGCCCGCTGCCGCGCCAACCCGCTGGCCCGCGCGCTTCGGGCCGACAAGCTGACGCTCGCCGCGCTGGAGGCGACGCTCGGGCTCTATCGCGACCGGGCGACGGCGATCGCCGAGATTCCGGTGCTCGCCATGCTCACGGCAAGTGCCGCCGAGCTCGCCACGCGGGCCGAGCGGCTGGCAGGCTTGTGTCCCCCGGAGCTGGCGCCGCGGATTCGGCCCGGCGAGTCGGCTGTGGGCGGCGGCTCGTTTCCCGGTGCAGTGCTTCCCACTAGTCTGGTCGCGCTCGACGCCGGCCCGCTGGGCGCCGATGGCCTGGCGCTCCGCCTCCGACTCGGCGACCCGCCAATTGTCTCCCGGGTGAGCGAGGGGCGCGTGCTGCTCGACCCCCGCACCCTGCCGCTGGCCGCCTACCCCGCGATCGGGACCGCCCTGCGGCGCGCCCTCGAGCTGTAACTCATCGAGCTACGGGCGGACGGGCGGGCAGTGGTTTCCGATGCTCCTTGGGCGCCGCTTTCCTGTCCGCCTGTCCGCCTGTCCGCCCCCCAATTACCTTCCCCCCGCCATGACCATGCGCCTCGCCGTCGCGATCTCCGGCCGCGGCAGCAACCTCGCTGCGCTGCTCGCCGCTTTGCCGGCGGGCTCTCCCGCAGAGGTCGCGCTCGTCCTGAGCAACCGCCCTACCGCGGGCGGGCTCCAGGTTGCGCGGCAGCACGCCATCCCAACCCTCGTCCTCGGCGACCCCGCCGATGCCGCTGCCTGGCTCGATGCCCTCGCGGAGCACCGGATCGATCTGGTCGTTCTTGCCGGCTACCTCAAGCTGGTGCCGCCGGCGGTAGTGCACCGCTATCGGGGCCGTATGATCAACATCCACCCGGCGCTGCTGCCGTCGTTCGGTGGTCCGGGTATGTACGGACACCGAGTGCACGAGGCCGTCCTCGCGCTGGGCGCGACTGTGAGCGGCGCCACCGTCCACCTGGTGGATGAGGTGTACGACCGCGGCCCCATTCTGGCGCAGGCACGGGTTCCGGTGCTGCCGGACGACACGCCGGAAACGCTCGCCGAGCGGGTGCTGGAGCTGGAGCACCGGCTGCTTCCGGCGGTCGTGCTGGCAGCCGCCGCGGCGGGCCGGCCGGTGCCGTTGCCGGAGCCGGTAGGGCTCCCCTCGTGAGCCGCCTGGAATGCCCCGCGCGCTGATCTCGGTCAGCGACAAGCGGGGAATCATCCCGTTTGCCCAGGGCCTAATCGAGCTGGGCTGGGAGATCGTGTCCACCGGGGGGACCGCCACCGCGCTTCGCAACGCTCGCCTTCCGGTCACTCCGGTCGATGCGGTCACCGGTTTTCCCGAGCTGCTCGACGGGCGGGTCAAGACGCTGCATCCCTTGATCCACGGCGGCCTCCTCGCCCGGCGGGATCAGCCTCAGCACGTTGCCGCCCTCAACCAGCACGGGATCGTGCCGATCGATCTGGTCGCCGTCAACCTGTATCCGTTTCAGATGACGATTGCGAAGCCGGACGTGCCGTTCGAGGACGCGGTGGAGAACATCGACGTGGGCGGGCCGTCCATGCTCCGCTCCGCGGCCAAGAACCACCCGTTCGTCATTGCCGTAGTCGACCCGACCGACTACGCGCCGGTGTTAGAGCTGCTCCGCCAGGGCCGGGTTCCCGACGAAACCCGTCGCAAGCTGGCTGCCAAGGTCTTCGCCCACACGGCTGACTACGACGCCGCGATCGCCGGCTATCTCACGCCCAGGGAGGATTCGCTGCCGGGCCGGATCAGTCTCGGGATGGAGCGGCTTCAGCTGCTGCGCTACGGGGAAAACCCCGACCAGCGCGGCGCGCTCTACGTGACCGACGAGCCGCGGGGCATGCGGGACCTGCGACAGCGTCACGGCAAGGAGCTTTCGTTCAACAACCTGCTCGACATCGATGCCGGCGCCTGGGCGGTCGCCTGCTGGGCCAACCGCCCCGCCTGCTGCATCGTCAAGCACACTACGCCCAGCGGCGTCGCCGTCGCGGGGACGGCAACCGAAGCGTTTCAGCGGGCCCGGGCCACCGATCCACTTTCGGCGTTCGGCTCGGTGGTCGCATTCAACACTGTGGTCGACGAGCTGACCGCCCAGGCGATGAGCGACCTGTTCGTCGAGGCGGTGGTCGCTCCTTCCTTTCACGAGGAGGCCCTGGCGGTCTTCGGGGCCAAAAAGGCGCTCAGGGTGGTGGAGCTGCCGGTGAGCCGGGGGGTGGCATCGCTCGACTTCAAGCGGGTGCGGGGCGGCTTCCTGGTGCAGGATCGTTTCGTGTTCGACCCCAACGACCAGGGCTGGGCGGTGCCGACCCAACGGCGGCCCACTGAGGCCGAGTGGGTCGACCTCCATTTCGCGTGGGCGGCGGTCGCCGCCGTGAAGTCGAACGCGATCCTGCTCGCCAAAGGGGAGATGGCGATCGGCATCGGCGCCGGGCAGATGAGCCGGGTGGACGCCGCGTTCGTCGCCGTGCACAAGGCCCGGCAGCAGGGGCACGATCCGCGTGGCTCCGTGCTCGCCTCCGACGCCTTCTTTCCTTTCGCCGACGGAGTGGAGGAAGCCGGCGCGGCCGGGGTGACCGCGATCATTCAACCGGGCGGCTCGGTGCGCGACCCGGAGATCATCGCTGCGGCGGACAAACACGACATCGCGATGGTGTTCACCGGCAAACGGCAATTTCGCCACTAGTTTTTTCACCGCAGAGGCGCAGAGAGCGCAGAGAACAACAGCTTGAATGTGGCTCTCTGCGTCCTCTGTGCCTCTGTGGTGAATCAGTCCAGGAGCTATGACCGACTTACCAAGCCGGCCCCGGGAGTCGCCGCCGTATCTCTGGGCCGCGGCGACGGCGGTTGTGATCTTTGGGATCTACCTCGCCACCCTGGCGCCCACCACGGCGTTCTGGGACACCTCGGAGTACATCGCCGCCGCGCGGGTGCTAGGCATCCCCCATCCCCCGGGAAACCCGCTCTTCACCCTGCTGGCCCACACCTTCGGGCTGCTGCCGCTGGCCGCGTCCTATGGGGTCCGGATCAACCTGTTCGCGGCGCTGACCAGCGCGCTGGCGGCTGGCCTCTGGTTCCTGGTGGCCGACCGGTGGCTCCAGTCCACCGTCACCGCACGCTGGGCCCGATGGGCGGCGGCCTTCGCCGGTGTGCTGGTGGGCGCCACCTCGTGGACCGTGTGGAACCAGTCCACGGTGAACGAGAAGGTCTATACCGTCTCGCTCCTGTCGATGGCGCTCTGCATGTGGCTGGTGGTCCACTGGGGCGACGACGAGCCGGGGCCCCACCGCGACCGCTGGCTGGTGCTCATTGCCTACGTCATGGCATTGAGCTCGACCAACCATCTCATGGCGCTGCTCGCGATACCCGCCCTCGCGGTCTACGTCTTCTTCACCGATTGGCGGGTGCTCACCCGGCCCTGGGTGCTGATCGCCGTGGTGGTCGCGATCGCCGTGGGGATCTCGCTCAACTACATCTATCTGCCGCTGCGCGCGGCCCAGCTCCCCGCGATCAACGAAGGGGAGCCGATCTGCGCCAGCCTGCTTCAGGCTCTGACTCAGAAATGCCAGGCGCTCAACGACGTGCTCAACCGGGTGCAGTACGGCAAGCCGTTTCTGACGGACCGACAGGCGGGTTTCTTCGCGCAGCTCGCCAACTTCTGGCAGTACTTCAACTGGCAATTCGCCCGCGACTGGGGCGCCTGGGCAGGAGTCGCCACGGCGCTCTTCACCGGCCTTGGCCTGGTCGGGCTTTACAACCTCTGGAAGAACGATCGCCGGGCGGGCTGGGCCGCGATTCTCCTGCTGGGCACGCTGACCGTGGCCCTCGTCCTCTACATGAACTTCAAGTACGGGTTCTCGCAGTACCTCGACAAGCCCGACCTGGCCCGGGAGGTTCGCGAGCGCGACTACTTCTTCCTGGGCTCCTTCTCCGCCTACGGGGTCTTTGTGGCGCTGGGGTTGGGCGCGGTCCTCCAGGCGCTGGCTGAGCTCGGGGCCCGGGATCACCACCCGCGTTGGGCGCTGGGAACCCCTGCGCTGGTGGTCGCCTTGGTCCCGCTGGTGGGCAACCGGCTCACCGCCAGCCGGGCCCACGAGACCCTCGCCCGGGATTTCGCGGTCGATCTGCTGGAATCAGTCGAGCCCTACGGGATTCTGATTACCGCCGGCGACAACGACACTTTCCCGCTCTGGTACGCCCAGGAGGTGGAGGGGGTGCGCCGAGACGTGACCCTGGCGAACCTCTCGCTCATGAACACGCGCTGGCACTTGCGCCAGCTGCGGCGCCGCAAGACCCCCACCTTCGATCCGGCCAGGGCCGCGGCGCTCTGGCGCACCCCGCCCGCGGCGAACGGCGACTCCGCCCGAGGTCCCGTCGCCGCCTGGCCCAAGCCACCCGATCCGGTGTTGGGCTTGAGTCTGAACGAGCTGGACAGCTTGCCCGAAGCGATGCGGGTGCCGGAAAAGGGCGGCATTCAGATCGACAGCGTCACGGTCGCGTTCGGGCAGGACTACCTGCTGCTGCAGGATCTCGCGACCATCTTTCTGATCAAGCAGAACCTCGGCAAGCGTCCGATCTACTTCAGCCTCAGCGACGGCGGCTATCCCGACCAGACCCTCGGACTCTCGGCCTATCTGGTGGGCCAGGGCATGGTTCGGAAGCTCCTGCCCAAGCCGGTGGTGGCCAGTGACTCCATCGTGCTCAGCTCCGGTCTGGGCTACGTCGATCTCCCGCGGACCCGGCGCCTGCTGTGGGAGGTCTATCATTGGCGGGCGGCCGCGCGCGACCGGCCGTTCGGATGGGTCGACGCACCGTCCTCCTCGATTCTCTCGTTGTACGCGATCGTCTATGCGGGGACCGCCGATGCGATGCGGCAGAAGGGAGACACCGCGCTCGCGGCGCGGGCCGACTCAGTGGCGAGGGCGGTGCAGAAGGAGATGAGGAAGCGGGGACAGCGATGAAGCGGGAGAAAGGGGTCGGCGGCGCCCCCCATTCCCCCTTCTCCCTTTCTCCCTTTCCCCCGCAGTTCAGTCAATATTCGGCCGTTTGACTGCCACCACCCGCCCCGTCGACCCAGCCGGCGAGGTGTCGTCCCCGCGCCAGGTGGCCCAGGTGAGCGGACAGGGGTTGCCGAACGGCGGGTCGGGGTGGCCGGGGTGTCCGATCAGGTCGTGAAGGATCTCGTGCCGGACGACCATCTCGTTTTCGGTGTACGCCCGCGCGATAAAGATGCTGTGGTCGTCGTTCCAGCGGCCGACGCACTTGCCGCTCGGGCAGTCGAACTCGTCGCCATCCACCACGAACCACTTGATCCGATCGAAGTCGCCGCTGAGCCCGGAACAGGCGCGGGTCTTCTCGAACCACGCCCGATATTGCGACGGTGGGCTCATCGGATGGTCCCCCGCCGGCGCGAACGACGAGCAGCCCGTCAGGGCGAGGACCGCCAGGCCCAGCGCGTATGAGCTGCACGGTTCGGTACCACCGGACATCCTGCCTCCTGATCGTTTCGGAATCACGACAGCGCCGGCGGGGGAACGCGCGCGCGTACCTGACGTATCGGCACTCTGCGGACCGCGGTTGAGGGGCACCTGGCCAGGCTGAAGCACTGGTTGAGGGCCACCACAATAACCCCTTGCGGATCAGTAGCTTGTGCGATTCAATGAAGGGCGGGCTGGAGCTGCGCCCAGGGCTCGGCCGCTGGCGGGCAACCGAGGACGTCGCGCAAGGCCCAAGAGCATCGCCGCAGAATGCAGCGGTGCCAGAGAGTCGCGATGGCGATCGACAACACGATTTATGACCGGCTTGCCCAAAGCTGGTGGGACGAGCGCGGCGTCCTCTCCATGCTCGAGGCGCTCAATCCGGCTCGCTTCGGATATATGAGGCGGGTGCTGTTGGAGGAGCTTCGACTGATGCCGGCCGGACTCACCGTCCTGGACGTCGGCTGCGGCGGCGGTCTCCTGGCGGAGGAGTTTGCCCGGCTGGGTTTCTCGGTCACCGGCGTGGATCCCTCCCGCCCGTCGCTGGCCATCGCCCGGCGCCATGCCCAGGGCCAGCAGCTCCGGCTCACCTATCAGCCAGCCGAAGGCGAGGCGCTGCCCTTTGCGAAGGCCAGCTTCGACGTTGTCTATTGTTGTGACGTGCTGGAGCACGTGACCGACCTTGGGCGCGTTATCGCTGAGTCGGCCCGGGTTCTTCGGCCGGGTGGCGTGTACCTCTATGACACGATCAATCGCACTCTGGCGAGCCGGCTGACCGTCATCTTTCTCCTCCAGGAATTGAGCTGCACCAGCCTGATGCCGCCGGACCTTCACGACTGGCACCGGTTCATCCGTCCCGCGGAGTTGTGCGCCCTGCTGGAGCGCAACCGTCTGATCCCCCGGGGCCTGGTGGGCCTGAAGGCCAGGGCCAGCGGCTTCGAGATAATCCGTGCGCTCCGCGCGCGGAAGCGCGGATTCCTGAGCTACCGGGAAGCGATGGCCCGGATGAGGATCGGAGAGAGTCCCGATATGTCAGTCCAGTACATCGGCCACGCCCTGAAGGTCTGATGCGCGCATCCTTCCTGCTGACGGCCGTGCTGATAAGTTGCGGCCCGCACCACCATCCGGCGCCTCCCCCGCCGGAGCCACCACCGGCGGCGGGGCCGGAACTGTTCGGCCCGGGCCTGTTCACCACCGCCGCCTGGGATTTCTTCCTCGCGTTCTCACCGGATCAGCGACGGGTCCTCTTCTGCCGAGCCAACGACACCTTCACCGCATACGACATCTACGAGACGAGGCGAGGTCGCGACGGCCGCTGGAGCGCGCCGGCCAAGCCGGCTTTTGCGCGGGAATGGAGCAACGCCGACCCCCATCTTTCGGGTGACGGCGGCACCGTGTACTTCATCTCGAATCGTCCCAGCGACTGTGAGACCGGTCCGCAGGAGACCTACGACATCTGGACTGGGTCGCTCGAGTCGGACGGCATATGGGACGAACCGCAGCGCTTGCCCCACCCGATCAACCTTCCCCACACTGACGAGTGGTCCCCGTCCATCGCGGCAAATGGCGACCTGTACTTCGGGTCCGAGCGGCCGGGCACCCGCGGCGGCATGGACCTGTGGGTCGCGCACCGGGCCGGCAGCCGGTACGCGGAGCCGCAGAATCTGGGAGATTCGATCAACACGGTGGGGCATGAAGTCGAGCCCTGGATCGCGCCGGACGGGAGCTATCTCATCTTCAGCGGAAGGGGACGGGTGGACAGCGTCGGAGGCTACGATCTCTACCTGAGCCGCCGCATCGATGGCGTCTGGCAGCGGGCGATCGCGCTCGGGCACGGGATCAATTCCCCGGCGCTCGACTTCAACCAGAGCGTTTCGCCCGATGGTGAGTGGCTCTACTTCAGCAGCACCAGGCCCAGGGTCGGCGGCAACGGCAAGGGCGACATCTATCGCATCCCATTCCGCGAGCTCCTGGACCCGGAGCCGAAGGGACCCTGAGCCGGTGGAGACCTGCACGTGACCACCCGCGAGGCGTGGCGCGCCTGGCTCTCCGCCCACCACGCCACTGCCAGCGAGGTGTGGCTGCGCTATGCTAAGCGCCACACGGGTGAACCCCGGGTGGAGTACGCCGCGGCCGTGGAAGAGGCGCTCTGTTTCGGCTGGATCGACGGCCTGGTTCGCACGGTAAACCAGTTCTACTACGCGCAGCGGTTCTCGCCCAGGCGCCCGGGGAGCCAGTGGTCGGCTCTCAACCGGGCCCGGTTCGCCAAGCTGCTGCGAGAGGGTCGGGTGACGAAGGCCGGCCTGGCCCAGGCGCCGCCCGCCGAGCCGGTCGAGCCCCGCGAGGCGGGAGAGCGCGAGCCGCGGTCGGCGGCGGTGCCGGCCGCGTTTTCGCCGGGCGCTCCGCGCCAATCCGGCTGCCTGGCGCACCTTCGAGAGCCTTGCGCCGTCATATCGCCGGCTCTACGTAAAGTGGATCACCGCAGCCAAGCGGGAGACGACTCGGGCCCGGCGCATCGACGAAGCGGTCGGTTTGCTCGCCGCCGGGAAGAAGCTGGGGCTCAAGTAGCCGGCTGCGGGTCGAGCCTGGGCGCCCAGCGGTACGCCACGCCGAGCATGACGCTCGCGATCAGCACGTGGGGCAGGTTGAGCAGTATGTCGGCGCTGTACGGCTTCTCGTTGAAGAACCCATAGGTGAGAAAGAAGATCGCGTCGAGCCCGTAGTAAAAGCCGAACGCGGTGAGGAACAGGATCGACGCCTTGCGCGAGGTAAGGCTGGCTACCAGCGCGGCAGCTGCGGTGACCCCGTGGGTGATATCGTCGATCAGCGTCAGCTCAAACAGGCCGAACAGGAGCCTCTGATCGCCTTCGACCCGAATGAACTGGGGGATGTACCCGATGGCGACGACCACGGCAAACAGGACGGCGAACCCGAAGGTGAGCTTTCTGACCACGTGACCCCCTGGGCGATATGGTGATCCGCGCACTCAAGCTGCTCGGTGGTCTCCTGCTCCTGCTCCTGACGCTCACCTTGTGCGCGTCAGTGTGGGGCGTCCTTCGCACGCCGGTAGAACGGCCGGCTCCACCTCCGACGGTCAACGACGTCACCCAGCTCAACCCGATCGCTGTGAGCCGCGTGATCGTCCCGACCACCACCGACGAGATCGTCCAGGCAGTCCGGAGCCACCCCGGACCGATCTCCATTGGCGGCGGCCGCTACAGCATGGGCGGCCAGACCGCCACCGAAGGCGCCCTGCACATCGACCTGCGACGGTTCAACCGGATTCTGGAATTTTCGCCGGCCAGCAAGACCATTACGGTACAGACCGGGACCCGCTGGCGCCAGATCCAGGAGCGCATCGACTCGGCCAATCTGGCGGTGAAGATCATGCAGACGTACGCCAACTTCACGGTGGGCGGTTCGCTGTCCGTGAACGTGCACGGGCGCTACGTAGGGCTCGGCCCGCTGATTCTCTCCGTGAAGTCGCTCAAAGTGGTGCTGGCGGACGGCTCCCTGGTCGAGGCGACCCCGACGATAAACCCTGAGGTCTTTTACGGGGCGATCGGCGGCTACGGCGGGCTCGGCGTGATCACCGAGGCGACGCTCGAGCTGGCCGACAACATCAGGGTGAAGCGCCGCCATCGTGTCATTCAGGTGGAGGAGTACCGCCGCTACTTCTTCGATCGGGTCCGGAACGCGGATTCCGCCGTCTTCCACAACGCCGACCTCTACCCCGACGATTACCGCCGGGTCAACGCGGTGACCTACTGGTCCACGCTGGAACCGGTGACGGTTCCCGAGCGGCTTATTCCACCCGGGCGGTCGTATCGTATCAACCGGCTGGTCTACCGGATCATCTCGGAATGGCCGTTCGGCAAGGCGATCCGGCACCGGCTGATCGATCCGATGCTCTTCTCCGGCGAGCCGGTGAGCTGGCGCAACCACGAAGCCAGCTACGACGTCGCCGAGCTGGAGCCGGCCTCCCGCACCAGCTCAACCTATGTGCTGCAGGAGTACTTCGTTCCGGTCGAGCGGTTCGACGAGTTCGTTCCCAAGCTGCGGGACGTCCTGCATCGTCACCGGGTCAACGTGATCAACGTCTCCATCCGCCACGCTAAGCCGGACCCCGGGTCGCTCCTCGCCTGGGCTCGCACCGAGGTCTTTGCGTTCGTGCTCTACTACAAGCAGGGGACGGACCCTGCAGCCAGAGAGAAGGTCGGCGCCTGGACCCGGGAGCTGGTGGACGCCGCACTGAGCGTCGGCGGGTCCTATTATCTGCCGTATCAGCCGCAGGCGACCGAGGAACAGTTTCTCCGAGCCTATCCGCGCGCCCCGGAGTTCTTCGCACTGAAGGCACGGCTCGACCCCGGCAACAAGTTTCGCAACAAGCTCTGGGACAAATACTACGCGCCGCGCCGGGACCCTGCGGCGGCCGAGCTTGCGCCCGAGATCGGCGCCCGCCTGGCGGCGGCGAAAGGTTACCGGCGTGATGAGGGCCAGACCTTTCTGACCCACCCCGAGTGGTACATCGTCTACAGCTCGGAGGAATACGCCGCGTATGTCGAGCGCAGGGTGCCCACCGAGTTCCCCTACGTCAAGTCCATCGGCCAGTACTGGGTGAACTACCGGGAGGCGCTCGCCCTCACCCGGAACCGGTACCCGTTCAACTGGGGCTACCAGGTCATGCTGTGGGTGATCGGCACCAGCTACTCCGTCGAGCTGACGATCAAGGCGCTGTACGAGAATACGATCGGGCGGCTCAGCGGCTGGACCGCCGGCCACGCCCTCTCCGACGAGGACCACTACGCGTACGCCGTCGCGGCCGACTACGGACGATTCATTCACCTACGCCCGTGGTACGAGTACCGGTTCTTCTCCAAGCTCCAGGGGCTGTGGCGGGACGTGCCGCCCTGGGGCGACCACCTGATTCGGAAGTGGGAGCGCAAGCTCATGCTGTCGCTGGAGTATGCGGTCAAGGCGGTCTATGCCGGACTGATCGAGGCGGCCACCCGCGTCGCCTACACGCCGGAAGACGACCGGATGCAGCTGGTCGTGGCCGGTTGGAGCGACACGCTTGCACGGCGCGATCCCCGGTTGTCGTTCGTGGCCCGGCTCGACTCGGTGCACGCGCTGGTCGCAACCCCGCGATACGATGGCTTCCGCGACGTGCTCCAGGAGCTCGCCCGGTCGGCCACCTCACTTCGGATCAAGGAGATCGCGGGCAATCGGACGATCTTCCTCACCGGCGTGGCTCCGGCCGGCTGGCGCTATGCCGGCTCGACTGGAGAGGTAGTCTACGCGCTGCCGCTGCCCACCGACTCGTCACGCAAGCGGTTCGGGCTCAGTGCGTCAGTGCGGCGCCTGCTGCCTCTGCTCGCGGAGCTGGGGAGCGACGGCAGAGTGGCGATCGATCACGTCTACGATTACTGAGGGAGCTTGGGCCCAGGGGTGCCAGTGGCCTTCCACCGGGCGCGGTCCTAGATTTTGGATCTAGGTCGATCACGGAACCTGGTGAGCAACCTCTTCGAACAGCTTCAAGCCACCCTGGGTGACGCCTACCGTCTCGAGCGGGAGCTCGGCGGGGGCGGGATGTCCCGTGTCTTCCTAGCGCACGAGGTCGCGCTCGGCCGCCGCGTGGTGGTCAAGGTGCTCCTCCCGGAGCTCGCTGCCGGCGTGAGCGTCGACCGCTTCCGGCGCGAGATCCAACTCGCGGCTCAGCTCCAGCACCCTCACATCGTCCCGCTGCTGTCGGCCGGCGAGTCCAACGGCCTGCCCTACTTCACCATGCCGTTCATCGACGGCGAGACTCTGGGGGTGAAGCTCGCCCGCTCCGGCGAGCTGCCGGTGAGCGAGACGGTCCGGATCCTCCGGGACGTGGCTTCCGCGCTGGCATACGCCCACGAGAAGGGCATCATGCACCGGGACGTGAAGCCCGGCAACGTGCTTCTCTCCGGGGGGGTCGCGGTGGTCACCGACTTCGGCGTCGCCAAGGCGGTGAGCGCGTCTACCGAGGCCGGCGCGACCCACCTCACCTCGCTGGGCGTGGCGCTGGGCACGCCCGCCTATATGGCCCCGGAGCAGGCATCCGGCGATCCGCAGGTCGATCACCGCGCCGACATCTACGCTCTGGGGGTTATGACCTACGAAATGCTCGCGGGACGCACTCCGTTCTGGGGCCGCGCCACCACCGCGCTACTTGCGGCCCACGTGGTCGAGGCACCCGACCCGATCGACCGCCTGCGCCCGGCCGTTCCGCCCATGCTCGCCACGCTGGTGATGCAGTGCCTCGCCAAGCGGCCGGCTGACCGACCGCAATCGGCAGGCGAGGTCGTGCACGTGCTCGATGCGATCAGCACCCCGAGCGGCGGGACGGTCCCGACCACGGTGGTGGTGACGCCCACCGGCAGCACCCCTTCCCGCCGCTCCCGGGTGCTTGCCGCGTCGGCCGCGGCCGGGCTGGGCGTCGTTCTGGTTGGCGGCGGGCTCCTGTGGCAGCGGGGTGGCTTCCGCTCCGGCTCTCCGCCCCACGCTACGTTCGTCGAAGCCGGGAGCGCTGCTCCCGCCCGCGACTCGACACCGGCTCCTCCGACCCGCCCCAACGCCGCTTCACCTCTGGAGTCGGTGGTCCCGAAGCCGGAGCAGGCCCCGCCAGTGAAGACGTCTCGGCCCAAACCGCGGCGCGGGCCGCCCGCCACGTCCCCCCCGCCCCCGCCCGCAGCGACCGAGCCCGAGTCGGTCCCAGCCCTGTCACGGTCCGCGCCGGACCGGGCACAACCGGTTCCGCCGCCGCCGGCCCCTTCACCAGAGAGCGTCGCTACGCCCCCCGCGCCGCTGCCGGAAGCCAAGCCGGCCCCTGCTCCGCCTGCGGAGACCACCCGTCCGGTCCCGCAACCGCCTCCTGACCCTGCGCCCGAGATCCGCGGCGTGGTCGCGGCCTACAGGAACGCGGTCGAGTCGCAGAACGTGAACAACATCCGCCGGATCTATCCCGCCATCACGGCGGCGCAGCAGCGCGGATGGGAGCAGTTCTTCCAGACGGTGCGCGACGTCAAGGCGCAGCTTTCGGTGGCGAATCTGGAGGTGTCGAACGGGACAGCCGAGGCGCAGGTGACCGGCGTCTACACGTACCTGAACAGCAGCACCCGGGAGACCGAGCGACAGCCGGTCGCCTTTCACGTGTCATTGCGGCGCGAGCCGGGCGGCTGGCGCATCACCCAGGTGCGCTAGCGTTCCTAGAAGTTGTACTCCAATCCCGCCGTCCAAATCACGTCCGGCCGGAGACCCCCGCGGTTGAGAGGCCAGAGAGTGTTGGCGATGAAGGTGAGGCCCGCAACGGCGGTGAGCTTCACCCCGATCGAGCCATTGACCAGATCGTCCCGTCGGTCGGGGATCGTGCTTGGCGTGATCGTGCGGCGGTAGGGCGCCTCTATCTCGACCGGAGCTGGCAGCTGCAGCGGGCTATCACCCACTTGGAGTTCGGAGATTAGATCGACCGCGAGGGTCGCCCACGGGGCGAGGAGGTGGTCGAAGCCGATGGTGCCCAGGACCGCGTCGGTCTCGAAATCCCCGCCCCGATAGAGATAGCCCGCGTTGACATGCGGCGAGAAGTTGCCAAAGCGGGCCGACACGATGGCAAGCCCGCGCGCGGCAAAGGCGCCCGAGCCCAGGAGGTCCTCCTCGCTCCCGGTCGGAAAGCGGGTGTCGGCGAGGAGGGCGAGCGAGACGGGGTCGCCGTGGCGCAAGTTGACCTTCAACCGGGCCAGCACGTCACCGAGGCCGGTGGTCGAGCCTTCGACAAAACGCGAGGCCGTGAGCACCGGACTGGTTCGCGTTCCTCCGAAGAAGTGCACGGCCGGCGGCGGTCCGAATGGGTTGATCTGCGCTGCGCTGTTCCCGGTCAGCGACGTGCTGACGAGCGGGAGGACCACGCCCACATCGATCCGGTCGGCGACCCCGTACGTAAGCAGGAACGACGTGACGGTGAGATCCACGTTGAGCGCGAGATTTAGGTCAATCGTCTCGTTCTCGAGTGTGGGGACGCCCAGCAGGGAGCAGTCGCCGCCCGCGATCGCATCGCACCCCGGGAAGTCGGTGTTGGCGTGGGTGAACGTGAACTTGACATTTTCGAGGTCTACCCCGCGGAACGTCTTGAAGTTCACCCCGCTACGGGTGACCGTGGCCAGCACCCGGCCGCGGCCCAACGTCTGGGCCCGCTCGGCAAAGATCGGCCCGGTCGAGGTCGAGGTTCGGACGGGGACCCCGGCCTGGAAGCTGAAGGTCGAGCCGCCGCTCGCGGCACTCACCGGCAAGTTGGCGACGTTGCTGCCGATCGAGTTGGTCAGGAACGAGATGACCGTGGCGTTGCTGGCCACGGCCGACGGGATGAAGTGCGACCCATGGATGCGGATCGCCTGCGGGTTGTTCGGGTCGCTGGTGCCGCCAAGGAATAGCGGCTCGTCGCCGCCCCCGAAGATGAAAAGCTGGGAGAGCTGATCCCGCAGGTGCTGGCCCCACAGGGGCGCGGGACGCAGCAGTACAAGCGCGACGATCACGGGAACGAGGCGCACAGCGACCCCGGGGTCTACAGTTCGATTGTCGGATCTGGGTCAAGCCTGCTCGCTACTCTACCACAAAAGCTTCCATCGCGAAATACTCGGCCAGACCCAGGCGGTCGAGCTCCGCGGCCGTCCCCGTGTTCCGCGCCTCCACCCGCTGCCAGAACTCCCGCTCGTCCGGTCCCGGAAACGGCGCCGTGTCCTTCTGGGATTGGTGCTTAAAGATCGCCTGGATCTTGAGCCGGAGCTCCTCCTGGGAGAGCGGCACCAGCCAGGTCGCCTCGGTCACCGGCCATTCCTGCCAGGCGCCGCGGTAGAGCCAGACCTCCGGCCGCGGGTGACCGGTCTCGGCGTAGTCGACCAACGCGCGGTCGATCGCCTCCTTGCACATCCGGTGGGTGCCGTGCGGATCGGACAGATCCCCGGCCACGAACACCAGGTCGGGTCGGATCTCGTCGAGCAGCGCGCGCACCCGCGCCACGTCGGCGGGGCCAACGGGGTCCTTCCGCACCTGGCCGGTCTGATAGAAGGGCAGGTTCAGGAACCGGGCGGCACGGGCATCGAGCCCGAGCGTCCGGATCCCGGCCACGGCCTCCGACTCGCGGATCATGCGCTTGGTATCCTGCACCTCAGGGATGTCCACGTCGCCCGGCTGCTTTTGCGCCAGGAACTGCTCGACCCCGCGACACAGCTCGGCCACGGCGTCCTCGGCGATGCGCCGCTCGCAAGCGAGCCGGCGCAGGAAGTCGACGTGCCGCCGGACGTCGTGGTCGAACACCGCGATGTTGCCGCTCGTCATGTAGGCGACGGTGATCTTGTTCCCGTTCTCGATCAGCTTGTGAAGGATCCCTCCCATCGAGATGACGTCGTCGTCGGGATGGGGCGAGAAACAGATGATGCGCTGGTCTGACGGCAATTTGGAGCGACCCCGGATCTTTGCGCCCAGCGCATTGAACACCTGGCCATTGAGCCCGCCAGGCGAGCCCACCTTGGCCACCAGCGACGAGAGACGATGCTCGGCGTAGTCGCGCCGAGTCAGCTTGAGAATCGCCTTGCCGGTCTGATGCGACAGCCAGCAGGTCGCGCGCACGATCAGATCCGGAGTCCACTCCACCGGACCCAGCAGCCAGGGGGCGGCAAACCGGGTGAGCGCCGCCGCCGCGGGGCGGTCGAGGTACCAGGTCGTGTTGGGATGCTGCTGCAGGAACGTGGCCGCGATCTCGTGGTCGACGTCGCCCTCCACTGCCCGGCGAACGATCTCGGCCTTGTGCTCTCCGGTCGCGAGGATCAGGATCTCGCGGGCCTCCAGAATGGTGGCCACACCCATCGTGATCGCCTCGCGGGGCACGTTGTCTTCGCCGAAGAAGTCGGCGGCGGCATCCTGCCGGGTGACCAGGTCCAGGGTCACGACCCGGGTGCGGCTTTCGGCGCCGGACCCGGGCTCGTTGAAGCCGATGTGGCCGGTGCGTCCAATGCCGAGGATCTGGATGTCGATGCCCCCGGCTGCGCGAATCGCCTCTTCGTACCGCGCGCACTCCGCGTCGAGCCCGCTCCGCGAGAGGTCGCCGCGAGGGATGTGCACGTTGGCTCGCGGGATGTCGAGCTGGGAGAACAGATTCTCCCACATGAACCGATGGTAGGAGTGGACGCTGTCCGGGTCCATCGGGTAGTACTCGTCGAGGTTGAACGTGACCACCTGCGCGAAGCTGAGGCCCTCGTCACGGTACATCCGGATGAGCTCGCGATACACGCCGATGGGGGTGGAGCCCGTGGCGAGGCCCAGCACCACCCGACCACCCGCGGCCTTGTCGCGGATGACATCGGCAATGCGCCGCGCGACCAGCCGCCCGATCTCGTGGTAGTCGTCGACGACGATCGTGCGGATTCGCTCCGAGCCGGCAGGCAGGTTCATACGATTCACAGCGTCCGTCGCTCGGTCCTGTTATTCACCACGGAAGCACGGAGAGCACGGAGAAGAACAAACCTAATGTAGTTCTCCGTGTCCTCCGTGTCTCCGTGGTGAATCTTTAGCGCAGTTCGACGGAACTAGAGCTCGAGCTCCCAGGTCTCGCCAATCAGGTCGTGGCCGAAGCTATGGTGGGGCTCCGAGCCGACCAGGCGGAACCCCGCCTGCTGGTAGATGCGACGCGCGGCCTCCAGCGTCTGCTGGGTCCACAGGGTGAGCTTCCGATAACCCAGGCGCCGCGCGGTTCGAACGCATTCGCCGACCAGCCGCCCGCCGATGCCGAGCCCGCGGGCGCTCGGCTCGACCAGAAGGAGGCGGAGCTTGGCCACACTCTCGGTGTGCTTGACCAGGAAAACCGAGCCGACCGCCTCGCCGTCCCGCTCGGCAATCCAGCAACGCTCGCGCTTGGGGTCGTGGGTGCGGATGAACTCCGCCACGATGCTCGCCACCAGTGCCTCGAACTGCTCGTCCCAGCCGTACTCCTGCGCGTACAGAACGCCGTGCCGGTGGACTACCCACCCCATGTCGCCGGGCTGGGGCGGCCGGAGGATATACGCGGGGCCCGGACCGGGGGCGCCGAGGAGCCGTTCGATGGTCTGCATCGCTTCGAGCAGGCGGCCCTGTTCCGGGTCGCTCAGCCGGGCGAGGATGCCGCGCACCTCCTCCTGGGAACGGGCATCCAGCTTCGCGAACGCGGCTCGCCCCTTCCGGGTCAGCGCCAGGTGGCGGCGCCGGCCATCGTCCGCGGACGGCTCCCGGGCGAGCAGCCCGCGGCGTTCGAGGCTGCGAAGAATGCGGCTGAGGTAGCCGGCATCGAGACCCAGCTCCACGCTCAGCTCGCTGGCGCTGGGCTGCTCGCGGTGTGCCAGCTCGTAGAGGACCCGCGCCTCGGTGAGGGAGAAGGCACTCAGGAGAAGCCCCTCGTTCAAGACGCCGATCTGGCGAGTGTAGAAGCGGTTGAAGCGGCGGAGCGCGGCGGCGCGCTGATCGGGCGCAGTGGGCAGGGCGGCGGAGGTCATGGCGAGCAGGCCGGCTCAGGTCATTGCTAATGTCAACTACTTATCTGCTACCGTCAAGCAGGCTCGCTTCGGTTCACTCGGCATGGTTTCGGCAATGATTGCACCGCCTTTCGGGTACAGTTCCGGATACGCTAACCACTAATGGCTGGCATGACTACCTATGCTCGCAAGCTCGGGCTCTTCTCCGGCACCATGGCCGTGATCGGCGGTATCATCGGCGCCGGCATCTTCCGCACGCCCGCCGCGGTGGCGGAGCGCGTCCCATCGCCCGGCCTCGCGCTCGCGGCCTGGATTCTCGGCGGCGCAATAGCTCTCGCCGGGGCGTTCTGCTTCGGCGAGCTGGGACAGCGCCGGCCGAAGGCGGGCGGCGGGTACGTGTACCTCCGGGAGACCTGGGGTTCGCTCCCCGCCTTTCTCTACGGCTGGGCGCTCCTGCTGGTGATCGCGACCGGCGCCATTGCGGCGGTGGCGGTGACCTTCGCGAGTTACGCGCTGGCTCTCACCGGCCTGTCCGACCGGCTGACTGTGCCGGTAGCGATCGGCGCGATCGTTTTTCTGTCCGGCGTGAACTACCTGGGCGTGAAGCCGGCCGCGGTGACCCAGAATGTCTTCACGCTGCTCAAGCTGGCTGCCCTGGGCGCGCTGATCGTGACCGGCTTGTCTGCCGCGCTCCCGGCCACGGCTGCGCTCCCGCCGAGCGCGCCGGCCGGAGCGCCGGCGAGGGTGGTGTCGAGTCTGGGCGCTGCCCTGGTCCCCATCCTCTTCACTTATGGCGGGTGGCAGCAGACCAACTTCATCGCCGAGGAGATCATCGAGCCGGAGAGGAATCTGCCCCGGGCCCTCGTGATCGGGGTGACGGGGGTAGTGATTGTCTATCTGCTCGCCAACCTGGCCTACCTGCGGGTGCTCGGGCATCCGGGGCTGGCCGCGAGCACCGCGCCCGCGGCGGACACGATGCGGGTGGTGCTCGGTCCGGTGGGCAGCGGAGTGATTGCCGCGGGCATTGCGGTTTCGACCTTTGGCTTCCTCAACCTGGTGATCCTGGTGACGCCGCGGGTATTGCAGGCCATGGCGGCTGACGGTCTGTTCCTGCCTCGGCTGGCGGCGCTGCACCCGGCCTATCGCACTCCCTCGGGAGCCATCGTGCTGCAGGCGGCCTGGGCGTCCGTGCTGACGCTCACTGGCACATTCGGGCAGTTAGTCGACTATGTTGCCTTCGGCGACTGGATCTTCTTCGGGCTCACGGTCGCGGGCTTGTTCAAGTACCGCGCTCGTGACCGGGCGCAGGGAATCACCGATCCTCCGGGCTCGTTTCGCGTGCCAGCCTATCCCTGGACTCCGGCGTTGTTCGTGGCGGCGGCTGGGTACGTTGTGGTGAGCTCGGTGCTGGCCAGTCCGCGGAACGCGCTGATCGGTGCCGGACTGCTGGCGCTCGGAGTCCCGGTGTACGGCTACTGGCGCCGCCGAGCACCGACCGCTCGGCATTGAGCAGCGGAAGATAGCGTCCCGTGAGGACTGTCACATCGAGCGGGGCCTTGTGGCGCTAACCTCTTCGTTGGGTGCCGGACCCGACTGAGGCGGTTGACTACATTATGGTCGTTGCCGGATGAGGGCACGGACTCGCAAAGCGAAGGCGTAACGAAGCTCCCGCGCGGAGCGATCGGTGCGCCTTTTTCTCAGTCCGGCAGCCCGGATCGAGCAATGAAGGAGGTTCGGGAATGACGGACTCCACGCCCATTCGCATTCTCATCGCCGACGACCACCCCCTGTTTCGCGACGGCCTGGCGGCACTGCTCCAGCAGCAGCCCTCGATCGCGGTGGTGGGGTCGGCGGGGGACGGTCAGGAAACCGTCGAGCTGTTCCAGGCACTCCAACCTGACGTCGTGCTGGTCGACCTGCGGATGCCGCCCGACGATGGCGTCGCGGTGGTCGAAGCCCTGCGAGCCGTGTCCCCCACGGCGCGAGTGATCGTGCTCTCCGCCTTCGACGCGGACGACGACGTGCTGCGGGCCATTCAGGCCGGCGCGGCAGGGTACCTGCTCAAGATGGCGTCGCCCACCGAGCTGGCGGATGCCATCGCTCAAGTGCATCGGGGACAAACCGCCCTGCCTCCGCGGGTCGCGACCAAGCTGGCCAGCCACGTCGGGCGACCCCGGCTCACCGACCGTCAGGACGAGGTGCTCCAGCTGATCGCGCGGGGAATGACCAACCAGGAGATCGGGCAGCACCTCAACATCGTCGAGGGCACTGTCAAAGCCCACGTGAAGAGCATTCTGGAGAAGCTCGGCGCGCGGGACCGAACCCAGGCGCTATGCATCGCGCTGGAGCGGGGGCTGGTCAAGGCGAATTGAGCCGTCAGTTGTGGTCCAGCAGCAGCTCCAGCTTACGACGCAGATCCCCCAGGGCCTTTGACTTGAACGCGTTCTTGGTCTCTTCCAGCACCCGGACCGTCTCCCGGACGGCTTCCTGCAGCTGGGTTCCGCGGGGGCAGTTGAGGATCTGACACGCGTGCTCGTGCTGGGCCGAGCTGGAGAGGGCTCGGCCGAGCTGCTGCAGGTCGCTGAGCGACCCCATCACGTTGCGGAGGGTGAGCGCGAGGAAGGCGTCCACCTCTCGTCCCGTCCGGGCCGCGTCGTCCGCCTGCACCGAAGAAATCCGCTCGAAGTCCACGTTCCACTGCCGCAGCCGGTCCTCGGTTCGGCGCATCACCTGGTAACTCCGGAACCGGGCCACGGCGGCGGCCACCCGATCGAGCAGCTCGGGCAGCGCGACCGGCTTGAGCAGATAGGCCGAGACCGGCAATTCGATCGCGGCGATCGCCGAAGTGGTCGAGGGGAATCCGGTGATGATGATCACCGGCAAGCCGCCTGCAACGTCGCCGACCTCTCGGATCAGCGAGAGGTTTTCGTTTCCCGGCATCTCCAGGTCGCTGATCAGGAGATCGTAGGCTGAGCTCTTGACCTTGGCCAGGGCGCTGGGGGCGTCCGGCACGGTCTCGCACTCGTAGCCTTCGCGCCGGAGCAGGTCCGCCGTGGCGTGGAGAAAGGTTTCCTCGTCGTCGGCGAGGAGGATGCGGCCGCGTGTCGTCATGACGACTCTTCTCCGCTGGGCAAAGGGATCTGGATTCGGAATTCGGTGCCGCCGCTGGGCCGGTCCCGGAGGTCGATCCGGCCGCCCAGCGCGTCTACCGAGCGGCGTACCAGGGCAAGTCCGAGCCCCATGCCGCTGGTGCGCGCACCGGTCTTGGTGGTAAAGAACGGGGCGAAGATCTGCTCCCGCAGGTGGGCCGGTACGCCCGGCCCCTGATCACATACTGAGAGTGAAAACACGGCGTCGTTGACCTTGGCGACCACCTGGACCACGCCGCCGGACGGCGAGGCCTCGATCGCGTTCTGGATCAGATTGTAGGCGGCCTGGCGCAGCAGCGCGCCCGGCACCGGAAGCTTGGGCGGGACGCCCGCCGCATCCACTTCGACATTCACTTTGGCGGCCCGATTCACCTGTCGGAGCAGGGTCGCCGCGTCCGACAGGATGGTCTGGACCGAGGACTCCCGCCGCCCGTCAGGGTCGGGCCGGTAGGTCTCATAGAGCTGCCGGGTCACGGCCGAGATCCGAGCGATCTCGCGCTCGATGGCGCCCACGTACGAATGGTAGGGATGGGACTCCGGCACTGCGTCCTTGATGAGCAGGAACGAGTTTTGAATCCCGGCGAGCGGGTTGTTCACCTCGTGCGCCACCCGGGCCGCCAGCCGGCCCATCGAGCTCAGGGTTTCCATTTCGCGCATTGCGTTCTCGGCCCGCCAGCGCTCGGTGACGTCCCGGCCTTCGGCGAGCAGCTGTGACACCCGGCCTTCGCCATCCAGGATCGGCTTGATCGAAAAGTCGATCAGCGCCGGACCCGCCGTGCCGGTCCACTCGATCTCGTATCGCACGGTCCGTCCCTGGAGCGCGTCGGCGCAGGCCAGGCGCAGGCGCTCGCGCTGCTCCTCCGTGGTCCCCCGCCACCAGGGCGTGTCCCACAGCTTGAGGCCCCGAACCTGAGACATGGTGGTGCCAGCGAACTCGAGCATCCCACGATTGGCCTCCAGGCACTCGCCGTTCAGCCCCAGCATGCATTCGAACTGGAAGGCGCTGTCGAACATCGCCCGGAAGCGCTGCTCGTTGGCGGCCAGGGTCTCGTCGGCCCGCTTGCGTTCGGTGACATCGGCGGCGATGCCCAGCACGATGAGCGGCCGCCCGCGGATGTCGCGCTCCGCCACCCGGCCCCGCTCCACGATCGTGTGCCAGTCGCCGTCCTGGGCCCTGATCCGGTATTCGACCTCGAAGGACGCCGATTCGCCGGCCACGTGCCGCTCGAGCGCCTGCTGCACCCGCCGCTCGTCGTCCGGGTGAGCCAGCGCCCGCCACTGCCGCAGGCTGTTCACCAGCGACAGCTCGGCGGGATCGTAACCCAGTCGCCGCCAGAGGGCGTCGCTCACCGTGCCCGTGTCGCTGCGTACCTCCCACTCCCACACCCCGTCGGTCGCAGTCTCGAACGCCAGGCTCAACCGGGCCCGCTGCTCCAGGCGAGTCTGCAGCAGGCTTCGGCGCACCAACCAGAACGTGAGCACCAGCAGCCCGCTCAGCAGGAGGCCGAGCGCCGCCACCACGTCCGGCAGCTCCGGATGCACCACCGCGAGCCGCTGCTGGGTAGGCCACACCTCGATGTCGAGGTGGAGCGAGCCGAGGTCGAGCGAGACGACCTGCGCGACCGACAATCCCGCGGTGGTGAGGTCGGGGGGGCGGAAGATCCGCTCGCCGCGGGCGGACACCACCGCATGATACCCCGGCGTTGCCCCGTGCAGAGCGTTCGCGAGGAAGCGCTGGGCATTGAGCAGGGCCACGATGTACCCGGTACACTCGCCGCCCCCGCAGATCGGCACCGCCAGGGTGAAGAGGAGCTGCCGGTCGGTAGTGGGCGCCACGCCAACCAGCACGCTGTCCCGGGTGAGCCGCCCGCTCGGCGTCTCCCGCGCGCGCAGCGCGCCACGGAGGGCCCGCGAGAGCGAGGAGTCCGAGGCCGACGTCTTGCCAGCGACGTGCACGTTGAGCGATCGGTCGGTCCGCAGGGCCGCCATCATGCCGGGGACCTCTTGGAGCAGGCGCCGCAGCGTGGCGGGCCAAGTCTCCACGCTGTCCTGCTCGCCCGCGGCGCTGCCGGGCAGGACCCGCAGCGTGGTGACCAGCGCGTCGGTCGCGCGCTCGAGGTCGTGCCGGGCAACGAACGCCTGGGACCGGGTCTCGGCAGCGAGCTGTCGCAGGTGCTGGGCGACCAGGGCGCGCCACACGAACAGCGTGATGGTCAGGGACGCGAGCCCCACGGCCCAGGGGGCCCAATGCGGCAGGGCCCAGGCTCCGCCGGCGGTCTCCTCTTCCCACGCGATCGCGATCAGGCCACCTGCGATCAGACCGAGTCCGAGCGACGCCTGGATCGACATGCCGGCGAGCACGTCGAACCCGAACTCGTCCAGAACGCCGCCGGCGTAGCACACGAACGTGACCAGGGCAAACGCGCCGACCACGGCAGCCGTGAGCGCCGACCCCGCTCGCCGCAGCCACGGCAGCCGGGCGAGTCCGAGAGCCAGCGCCGCGGACGTGAGGGTGAACGAGACCGCGGTGGACATCACCATGCGGCCGGGGAACCGATCGCGGCCCAGATCGGGGACGATCCCCCCCACGAAGAGCAGGCGATCCACCCCCAGATCGACGCCGGCCGCATACTCGACCAGCGCCAGCGTGCTCAGCAGCAGCGCTATGCCCCCGCCGGTCCAGACCCATCGGGGCGACCCGTGGGCAAGCCCCCACAGGCCGGCGGCCACCGACGCAAGCCCAAGGGCCGACCCAGGATAGAGAGGGGGATAGTCCGGCAGGACCTGCACCAGCGTCGGGTTGCCGATCACCCACCCGACGATGGCCGCGAGCGCCGTCGCGATCACGATGACGGCGATGGCGTCGCACAAAAACCCCGTCGCCGGCGAGCTCGCGCGCTGCAGACGGAACGAAGCTGTTATCGACACGAACCGCTCCTCACCACGCTCGTGGGACAATAATGGGCGGAGCGGCTGTGAAGAAGCGAAGCTGGGCTAGCCGGCCCGTTCCACCGGCTCGGCGCTCGCGTCGGCCAGAGCGTGAAAGTCGACTTCGTGCTCCGCCAGGGCGGCAAGGTGCTCGTTGGCGGCGTCTTCCTCCTCCAGCGACTGCTGCACGAAGTCCGCGATATCGGGGCGGCCCAGGAGCAGGGCGTAGCGGCGGACGCACTCGTAAGCCGCGATCTCGTAGTGCTCGATCCGTTGCCCAGCCGCGATGAGCGCGGCGTCGGTCACGCTGCCGGGGCTGTAGGGCTCCAGGACGTCGTAGGCCTCGGCCAGAATCCCCTCCATGCCGCGGCACCGCCGGCCCCGGGGATCCGCGCCCAGCCGCTTGAAGATTTTGTCGAGCCGCTGGGACTGGTTTACCGTCTGCACCACGTGGCGCTCGAGGAGGTCCTTGAGGGCCGGGGCCGACGCTGCTATCGCCATCGGGGGTAGCGCTTTGACCAGCAGATGTTCCGCGTGGTACAGGTCGCGGAGCCTCTCGATCATGAGGCCTTTCAGGTTGTCGCGCGACATGGCAGCTCTCCCAGGCTTGATGTCGATTCAGCGCACCGTGCGACGGCCGGCCAGGAGCCCGGCTACGGCGGTGACTGCGAACACGATGACGAAGATGTAGAACAGGATCTTGGCGATGCCGGCGGATGCCGCCGCGATGCCTCCGAATCCGAAGAACGCTGCTATCAGCGCAAGGATCAGAAAGGCGAGGGCCCACTGAAGCATGTGTCCTCCCATGGAACGCAGCGAGGCGCGAAAGTGCTCGAGCCTTCGAGCTCCGTCGCGCCTTCGCCTGGCGGAGCCTCGTGCCCCGTCCGACAAGGTGAGTCCATCGTCGACCGATGGACCTGTGTCCCAACGCAGGTCACGTTAGTGCGCCCCGGCACTCGCCGCAAGAAACCCGGAGGCGGAATGTGGCGTTGGCCTTAGGTTATAGGGGCGCGTAGCGCGGCAGCTTCCGGGCCACTAGACTACGCCGCCAAATGGGGCGGTGGCAGAGCGGTTGAACGCACCACGCTTGAAACGTGGCGAGCCCTCCGGGGCTCCGTGGGTTCGAATCCCACCCGCCCCGTACGAAAGGCAACCATCAAGTCCCAGCGCCGGCGGCCGATACTGGATCTGACCCCTCCGGCCAGGCCACCGATGAGTTGCGCCAATCCCTTCAACCTCGAGTTCCCGTTCACCGCGCGCACCCGGCTTGCCGACCGGGAGCGGTTGCTCAGCGGTATCGTCGAGACCGTCTGGGAGTCTGTGCTGGGCCTGCCCATCCTGCTCCGCGCGCCGGAGGATCGCTGAGTGTGCCGGCCACATGCTGGATGCCGACCCGCACGCGCTGTCGTCGCGGGACTTCGGCGATGCCTGGGGCGAGCTGCCCAACATGATCGCGGGCAACCTGAGCGAGTCTTGGCTGTCGGCGCCGAGCGCTTGAGTCCGCCTGCCTTTCCGGCTTGCTCTTTCAGGGGGCCACACCCATGTTAGCGGTCCGACTGGCCTCAGTGCCGCCTGGGACTCGATGGCTGGACCGACCCTCCTTCCCCGCCCCACCCGACACCTCGCGACCGGTGAGTGCCAACGCCTGGCAAAGTCCGCGTCAGGAACTGAGTGGATCGGAGCCACCCATGGCCCGGAACCGTAGCCCAGCGAAAAGCCCGCAAACATCCCCGGCGTCTGTGGACGGGCCATCCCGCTCCGAGGGCGCACGGTTCCCGATCGCGGGCCTGGGCGCCTCCGCCGGTGGGCTGCACGCCTTGCAGCGGTTCTTCAGCGTGATTCCGGAGCACCCCGGGATCGCGTTTGTCGTCGTGCAGCACCTCGATCCGACCCACAAGAGCGAGACCGCCCAGCTGCTCGAGAAGTACAGCCAGATGCCGGTGGCGGAGATCAGCGATAACCAGATGGTGGAGGTCGATCGGATCTATGTGATTCCGCCCGACCGGGACCTCACGATCCAGGGGGGAAAGCTCCATTTGAGCAAGCCGGCTGCGCGGCGGGGCATGCGCATGCCGATCGATGTGCTGCTGCGCAGCTTGGCCGACGATCAGCAGGAAGGGGCCATCGGCATCATCCTGTCAGGCACCGGAAGCGACGGGACCCAAGGCCTCAGGGCGGTCAAGGCCGCGGGTGGCTTGACCATGGCCCAGGCGCCCGACACCGCCGAGCACGACGGCATGCCCCGCAGTGCGGTCGCGACCGGGATCGTCGATTGTGTGCTGCCGGTAGAGCAGCTCCCGGCAGTGCTGCTTCGGTATGCCCGGCATCCATATGTGCGGCGGGGCGCGGGTGCTCGACCATCGGTGGACGAGACCGCCGGTCATGTGCAATCCATTCTCGGCCTGGTTCGGGCCCGCACCAGACACGACTTCAGTTGCTACAAGTCGGGCACCATCACGCGCCGGATCGAGCGCCGGATGAGCCTGCACCATCTGGACGACGCCGAGCAATACCTCCGGTTTCTTCAGAGTCATCCGGCAGAGGTGAAGGAGCTGTTTAACGATCTGCTGATCAACGTGACCAGCTTCTTCCGCGAGCCACAGGCCTGGGACCATCTCGCGACCCACGTGGTTCCCCGCCTGGTCCAGGCGCGCAAGGACGAAGGCGCGGTGCGGGCGTGGGTGCCGGGTTGCGCCACCGGCGAGGAGGCCTACTCCCTTGCCATGCTCCTGCTGGAGCAGGTCCACGACTCTGACACCCACCTCACCGTCCAGGTGTTCGCGTCAGACCTGGACCAGACCGCGCTGGATTTCGCCCGCGGGGGCGTCTATCCGGAGAGCATCGCGGCCGATGTCCAGCCGAAGCGTCTGAGCCGCTTCTTCGTCAAGGGAGACGGCAGCTATCAGGTCAACAAGCAGCTGCGCGAGACGGTCGTGTTCGCGCTGCAGAACCTGATCGGCGATCCGCCGTTCAGCAGAATCGACCTGATCACCTGCCGCAATCTCCTCATCTACCTGGCGCCCGAGATCCAGCAGAAGGTGCTCTCGCTGTTCCATTTCGCGCTCCGCGAGGGCGGCTGTCTCTTTCTCGGCAATGCCGAGTCGGTGGGCCCGCAAAGCGACCTCTTCGAACCGGTCTCGAAGCGGTGGCGAATCTACCAGCGCATCGGCCCAACCCATCCCGATCGGGTACAACTGCCGATAGACCCGGAGATCGGCCGTCTGTCCCGGCTCGCGGCTGCGCCGCCCACGGCATCGCCGACAAAGGACGAGCTGCTCGGCGTCGCTCAGGCGGTCGTGCTGGAGCGCTACGTTCCCGCATCGGTCCTGATCAATGCCAACCAGGAGATCCTCTACCTGTTCGGGCCGACCGACCGGTATCTGACCCAGCCCACCGGCGTACTCACGCCGGACCTCCGCCGGTGGGCTCGCCAGGGCATTGGTTCGAAGCTCAGCGCGCTCCTCCGGGAGGGCATACAACAGAGCAGGCAGGTCACGACCACGGGCGGTGTCGTGGACCGGGGCGGCGAGAGCCGGGCAGTGCGGATCACCCTGGAGCCGCTGACTGCTCCGAAAGAGGCCGAGGGCCTTTTCCTCGTCGTGTTCGAGGACTACCCGAGGAACCCTGGCGAACCGGGCTCGGCTGAGTCCGGCGCCGACACGGCGGTGCACCAGACGGAGTACGAGCTCAATCTCCTGAGGGACCAGCTCCGGACGACCGCTGCACAGTCCGAATCTTCGACCGCGGAGCTCCAGTCGGCCAACGAAGAGATGCTGTCGATGAACGAGGAGCTCCAGTCCACCAACGAGGAGCTGGAGACCTCGAAGGAGGAGCTGCAATCGTTGAACGAGGAGCTGAGCACGGTCAACAGTCAGCTGGAAAGCAAGATTCAGGAGCTGGAAACCACCAACGACGATCTTAAGAACCTCCTCAGCAGCACCAACATCGCCACCCTTTTCCTGGACCGGGAGTTTCGCATCAAGCGGTTCACGCCCCCGATGACCCAGCTGTTGAGCCTGCTCCCCACGGACCTCAAGCGACCCATCAGCGATTTCGCGCAGAAATTCACCGACAGCCGGCTGATTGCCGATGCCGCGCAGGTCCTCGCCACGCTCACCCCGATCGAAACCGAGGTGCGGACCGAGACAGGACGCTGGTATCTCCGGCGCATCCTCCCGTATCGAACCGAAGACGATCGGATCGAGGGCGTGGTGGTCACGTTTATCGACTTCACCGAGCGCCGCAAGGGCGAAGAGGATCAGGCTCGGCTGGCGGCGATCGTGGAGTCCTCAGGGGTGGCGATCATCGGCAAGGCCCTCGATGGCACGATTACGGCGTGGAACCACGGGGCGCAGGACTTGTGCGGCTACACCGCCAAAGAGGCGATCGGCCGGCCGATCGAGATGCTGGTTCCCCGCGAGCGCAAGCCGGAGCTCGAGAGCATTCTGCGCCGCGTTGCTGCGGGAGAGATCGTCGAGCAGGCCGAGACCGTGTGGCTCCACCAGGATGGGCGACGGCTGGACGTCTTGCTGACGGTGTCCCCGGTTTACCGCTCCGATAGCGGGGAGCTGGTCGGAGCGTCCGCGATCGGACGCGACATTTCCGCGCGCAAGCGGGCCGAAGAGCAGATCCGCCGGGCCAAGGACGCCCTGGAGTCCGAGGTAGCCGATCGGACCAAGCAGCTGACTGCGGCCAATCAAAAGCTCCAGCAGGAGATCAGCGAGCGTCGCCAAGTGGAGCAGGCCCGCCAGAGCCTGCTCCAGCGCATGGTCACCATTCAAGGTGAGGAGCGGCGCCGGATCTCCCGCGAGCTTCACGATCAGATCGGGCAACATGTTGCCGTACTGGGCCTGCGGCTCAAGGCCCTGGAGCCGGCGGTGACCGATCGCCAGAGCTTGAAGACCTGCCAGGACATGCTCGACCAGTTGGGCCGCGACCTGCGCGATCTCGCGCTCGCGGTCCGGCCGACCGCCCTCGACGAGTTTGGCCTGGCCCCGGCGCTGACGAACTACGCCGAAGAGTGGGCCAGACGACACCAGGTCAAGCTGGACTTCCACGACCGGGGGCTCGCCGATACGCGGCTACCCGCCGCGATCGAGGAGGCTGCCTACCGGATCGGGCTGGAGGCGCTCACCAACATCGCGAAGCACGCCCACGCGAAGCGGGTGAGCCTGATCCTCGAGCGCCGCGATGACGCACTCCAGCTCATCGTCGAGGATGACGGGGACGGGTTCGACGTCGAAACGGTCCGTGAAGGACCAGGCGAGCACCTGGGCATGCTGGGGATCAGGGAGCGCGCCGCGTTGCTGGATGGTAGGGTGACGATCGAATCGCGACCCGCAGGCGGAGGAACCACGGTCTTCGTCCGAATCCCCATTCCCAGGGTTGGCGCGGATGCCTGAGCGCGGTGCGCCCCCGCCGCCGGAGGCCAAGCTGCGGGTCCTCCTGGTAGACGATCACGTGGTCGTGCGGGAGGGCCTCAAGGCTTTGATCAATCAGGAAGCAGACATGGAGGTGGTCGGCGAAGCGGCCGACGGGCGAGAGCTTTGGCCGCTGGCCGAGACGGTCCGCCCCGACGTCGTCATAATGGACGTGTCGATGCCGCACCTGAACGGCATCGAGGCGACCCGCGAATTGAAGGAGGCCATGCCGGAGACCAAGGTCATCGCCCTTTCAATGCACGAGGATCGGACGTACATCCGGCGGATGATCGAGGCGGGTGCCACCGGTTACGTGTTCAAGCGAGCCATGGCCGATGAGCTCCTGCACGCGCTCCGGCTGATCGGGGCCGGGGCCCTCTACGTCGACCCCGAGGCAGCGAGCCGGCTCGACAGCCTGCTGACCCGCCCAGCCCCGAGATTGGGCAAGAAGGGCGCGCCCGAGCTCAGCCCGCGCGAGACCGAAGTCCTGCGGCTCATTGCTCAGGGCTTCAGCAACAAGGAGATCGCGGGCCAGCTGGGAATTACGGTCAAGACGGTCGAAACCCATCGGGCCCGATCCATGGAAAAGCTGGGCCTCCAGAGCCGGGCGGCGATCGTTCGGTTGGCGATGGAGCGAGGCTGGCTGCAAGACCCTGCGTGACGCCCCGACGTGTCGGGGGATTCCCTGACACACTGGAACGCCTTCCCGACTGGCCGCCCACCGGGCGTTGTGTCTATGTAAGAGCGCAGCTAGTGCGGCACTCCGGCCTCACAACCAAGACCAGTTGAGGATGCGCCCATGACCATCGACCCTCAGCCTGTGGTCCGGCTCCTCCAACGGATCGAGCGGCACTCCCGACTCGACGTCTTGTGTCACGAGTTCGACAACGCTGTCGCCAAGGCGTTCCGGCGCGATATCCGGAGCCTCGGCTGGCTCCTCAAAAGCTGTCCGGACCTCATGACGCCGGGCGAGGCACGCGAAGCCCTGGTGGAGCTGCGTAAGCGGTATCTCGTGGTTCCCAGCGAGTTTCAGGATCTGATCGATCAGGCCATCGCCGAAATCGAACGGCTCCCCCAGGTCAGGGGCCCGGACCACCCCCGGCGGGCGCCGGCTCGGATGGCGTCCCCGGCCGACGCCTTGCAGGAAGTGCCATAAGCCGGCTGCGGGGCGGCGTAGGATCGGGTGGCTGTGTCCGGCCGCGGCAATCGTTATCTTGAGTACCTCGAACATCCACCCGGATGAAGGGAAGCAGACTCATTGTCTTCAGACCCGATTGCCCGATCGCGGCGGCCATCGTTGCCCGGTGAGAACCGCTGGACCGACGCGGACGGCCCTTCGTCCGGCTCGGCCGACGGGTCCGGACGCCACATCCTGGTGGTGGACGACGAGCATGTCGTGCTCACGTTGACCTCCCGCATGCTCCGGAGCGCCGGCTACAACGCGCTGGAGGCGCCCAGCGCCCGGCAAGCGCTCAGCATCCTCGAGCTGGGAGACCCACCGGTCGATCTAGTCATTACCGATGTGGTAATGCCGGAAACCGATGGTCGCGCTTTGGGCCGCTTGATCAGCGAGCGCTACCCCGGTTTGCCGGTTGCCTACATGTCGGCCTATCCGGTCAACGACGTGTTTCATCGCGGAGCACCGGGACCCAACCTGCCTTTCCTGAGCAAGCCGTTTTCTCCCGAGGCCCTTCTCGCGTTGGTGAAGGCGGTGCTGGTTACCTGAGCGGCAGCAACCGAGCGGCCGCAAGTCGCGGTCGCCTCCTGTGGCGCTCGTACCACACGCACTCCAGAGCAACCCTGCAACAAGTCCAGCGAACCCGACGTGGCGTCTCGCGCAACCTGGCGGTTGCTGCGGGCGCAGGGCCCACTTGCGTCACTCGACGCAGGCTCGCGGGCCAGCCGTTGCGTTGGTGTAGCCTGGCCCCGGATGTGCTATCGCGCTAGTTGCAGCATCGCGCGGCTCGATCCGACTGAGAAGGCGACACCACTCGCAGCGCTGGCGTGGGACTGGTAGGGCGCGGCATCGGCAGTTAAGTTTTGCTCGCCCAAACGTCTGGAGTGGTGGCCGAGCGGCTGAAGGCGGCGGTTTGCTAAACCGTTTTAGGGGTGAAAACCTCTAACGAGGGTTCGAATCCCTCCCACTCCGTAGCAGGTTCTCGCCGGTAGTCTCGAAGCACAGAATGTGGCCGCTCCCTCGCATTGGAGTTCGCGTATGCGTTCCATGCTGATCATCGGGCTCGTCGCCACCGTCGCCTGCGGGAGTGAACCGGCGACCTCACCCGCCGCCCAAGACGTCACCCCGGCAAGGCGATCGGCCTCCTTGAGCCTGCCATCAGTCTCCGACCCCAAGGTGGAGCCGCTGTTCGTCTGTGGGCCCGACTATCCGGCCGACGGCGGGCTGCAAGTTGAAGGCTGGTGCAGTACCGTCAGGGTGTTGTGGCTGCAGCCGTACGCCAAGAACAAGTGGTCCTTCACGATACGAGTCCCGGGCACCGATGCCCCGGAGCCGGTCCCTCCGGAAGAAGATTTCACCGACCACAGGTTCGGCGTGCTTCACAGCCACACACCTCTGATTCGGCACGACGGGGTCTACCAGTTCAACTCCCTCGACATCGAGATCGTGGGTGGCAGGCGCTACCTCGAGGTCTCGGTGCGCGACAACGAGCCCGTGAACTGGGGGGTGTTCCAGACCCGGTTTTAAGCCCCACCCACCCGCTCCATCTTGTCCGGACGCATCTCAGGCGCAGGCGTCCGGCGCCTCCCGTTTACCGTTCACCGTTCACCGCTTACGCTTCTACCACATGGTCCCTCGAGTTCGGTTTGCTCCTTCCCCCACCGGCTACCTGCACGTGGGCGGCGCCCGTACTGCGCTCTTCAACTGGCTGTTCGCCAGAAAGAGCGGCGGGACGTTCGTGCTCCGGATCGAAGACACCGACCGGGAGCGCAGCACGGAAGCCCACACCAAGGTCATCCTCGAGGGGCTCGACTGGCTGGGTGTTACCTGGGACGAAGGGCCCTATTTCCAGGGTGCCTACGCCGACCGCCACCGGGCCGATGCCGAGCGCCTGCTGGCCGAGGGCAATGCCTACCGCTGCTTCTGTACTCGAGAGGAGCTCGATCAGCGGCGCGCCGAGGCCGAGGCGGCCGGCTTGAGCTTCCGCTACGATCGGCGCTGCTGGCGGCTCTCGGCGGAGGAGGTTCGCGCGCAGCTGGACCGGGGCCTGCCGTTCACCATCCGCTTCTTCGTTCCCGACGAGCAGGTGGCGTGGGAGGACGCAGTGCACGGGTCCATCAGCGTTCATAGCCAGGAATTGGACGACTTCGTCATTCTCCGGAGTGACGGCTCCGCTATCTACAACCTGGCCGTGGTCTCAGACGACATCGCGATGCGGATCACCCACGTGATCCGGGGTGACGACCACGTCTCCAACACGCCCAAGCAGATCCTGCTCTATCGGGCCCTGGGTCACGCGCCGCCGGTCTTCGCCCACGTGCCGATGATTCTGGGCCCCGATGGAAAGAAATTGTCGAAGCGCCACGGCGCGACCGCCGTAGGCGACTACCGCGATCAGGGCATCTTCCCTGCCGCGATGCGCAACTTCCTGGCGCTGCTCGGCTGGTCGCCCGGCGGGGATCGCGAGATCATCCCGGAGCCCGAGCTGATTCAGCTCTTTTCGCTCGAAGGGATCCAGAGCAAGCCGGCGGTCTTCGACGTCGCCAAGCTGGAGTGGATGAATGGTCAGTATCTCTCGATGACCCCGGCCGACGAGCTGCTGGTTCCGGTGCAGCGCCAGCTCTCCCGCCTCGGCGGCGGCGATGCCGGCCGGGACCTCCGGCCCATCATCGATGCCGTCAAAGCCCGCTCGCGGACCATTCTTCAGCTGGCAGAGCAGGTCGCAAAGCGGGTGGACCCGAGCCGGGTGGAGTTCGACGCCAAGGGGGAGCAACTGGTGCGGAAGATGGGTCCGCAGTTCCGGCACAGCCTGGAGCTCGCGCGCAGCAGCTTGGATCGCGTCACCCCCGCCGAGTGGTCGGCCGAGCATCTGCTCCAGCAGCTGAAGGGCGTCGCGGAGCAGAACGGCCTCAAGCTGGGCGATCTCTTGCAGCCGATTCGGGTCGTGCTCACCGGCAGCACGGTCTCAGAGCCGGTGAACCAGCTGCTCGCAGTGGTCGGCCGCGAACGGAGCATCGGCCGGCTGTCCGACTACCTGCGCGACGCCGCCGCCTGACTCTCATGTCGCGCGGGGGCGGCATCGCCTGGCTCCTCGCGCTCCTCGCCGCCTGCGCGTCACCCAAGCCGCCGGCGCCGGCCCCCGCTCCGGCCCAGCCATCACCGCGCCCGTCCCTCCCTCCGCCGGCCGGCGCAGCCGCCGACACCGTCCGGGCCAAGGCCGATTCTGCAGCGCGGGGAGCGCCCCGGCCTCCCCGCCGCACCCGAGCGCCCGTGCGTCTCGCCTTCGTCGGCGACATCAACCTGGGCACCATGACGATCCCCGGCGGCGTCCCGCCGGACAGCGGGCGCGGGTTGCTGCGGGCCGCGAAGCCGTTTCTGGCCGGCGACCTGGTGATCGGCAACTTCGAGGGCGTGCTCGCCGACAGCGGCGAGACGGAGAAGTGCGGCAAGCGGAGGTCGGTGGCGTGGAGCGGGAAGCCTGCGGCGCGGGACTCCGCTGATCGGAAGGGGCGAGCGGCCGCGAGGCGTCGCGAGCCCCATAAGAAACCCGCGGCGAAACCGGAGCCGGTCCGCTGCTACGCCTTTCTCAGCCCGACTTGGCTGGCCCCCCGGCTGGCCGAGGCCGGCTTTACCCATCTCAACCTCGCCAACAACCACGCCAACGACTTCGGGCTCGACGGCCGCCGCTCCACCGAAGCCACGCTCGCAGCCGCGGGGCTCAGCACCTACGGGCCGCTCGGCCGTATCGTGGTCGACACGGTCCGGTCGGGCGACGCGATGACCACGGTGGGCGTGATCGGCTTCGCGACCTACCCCTTTGCGTACGACCTGCTCGATATACCGCGCAGCGTGGCGGTGGTCGATTCGCTCCGGCGATCGGTCGATCTGCTCGTCGTCACGTTCCACGGCGGCGCTGAAGGTTTCGCCGCGTTGCATCTGCCTTTCGCGGCCGAGTCACTCGGGCGCGAGCCTCGCGGCGAGCTGCGGGCGTGGGCCCACGCGGTGGTGGAGGCCGGCGCCGATCTCGTCGTTGGCCACGGGCCCCATGTGCTGCGAGGCCTCGAGCTTTGGAACGGCCGGCTGATCGCGTATTCGCTGGGGAATTTCGCGACCTACCGGGGCTTCAATCTGTCCGGCCCGCAGGCACTGACCGGCGTGTTCCAGGTCGAGTTCACCGCTGACGCTGCGCTGGCGCGTGCACGGCTGCTGCCCATGCGACAATTGCCGCTTCAAGGGCCGGCACCGGATCCCGACGCAGCGGCCGTTCGCCTGGTGCGCTCGCTCTCGCACGACGATTTTGGCGCTTCGGCCGCGCGAATCACCGACGATGGCGAGATTGGTGAGCCTTGACGGAGCGTTGTGACGCAGCGCACGTGTGACCGGGGGGGTGGCGCCGCGCTTCCACCGCTGCTACGCTCCCGGTATGAGCACTCCGTTCGAAGCGGATGAGCCGGGATCGCAGCCTTCGGCCGCGGCGCTCGCCGCTACCGAGAGCCCGGTCGAGCTGAACGTCGGCCTGGTGGAAGACGAGCGCACGCCGGATGGCATGGTGTGCATGGCCACCTACCGGAACGGCCGGCTGGTCGCGCGCTGCGCGCTGCCGCCCGAAGCCTGGGACCAGGTGCATTCGCACCGCCTGTTTGCGCAGCCGGTGCCGGTGGTACTGGTGGCCCGGGAAGCGCCGCCGGGGCTGCAGTGCCAGCTGTTCGCGATGGTGACCCTCCCGCCCGACCTTCAGCTCGACACCGATGACGAGCCGGAGCCGTGGGCGGAGAGTGTGCCTGGAGCCGGGTACGAAGCTGCCGCGCAGGCGGACGACGAGGCCGAGGAGCCACCGGTCGCGCCGATTCCGCTGGGCACGGTGGTGCGGTTTGCCAAGGACCGGGTCCATCCCGACAGCCTTCCGCTCGAGGCCGCCGACGTCCTGCGCAAGATCATCGAGGGCCGGACGGCGGAGGTGATCGATAAAGCGCTGGAAGACCTGCTGGGCGAGTAGACAAAAAAGCGTGAACGGTGAACGGTAAACGGTAAACGGGGGGCTCCCTTCATCGGCGCCCCCGTTCACTGTTCACTGTTCACTGTTCACCGTTCACGCTTTTCAGACGAAGGTCCCGGCGCGGAATCTCCATATCCGTTGCAGGAGATCGTCCAACATCCCCCGCCCCACGAACATCTCCACCGCCTGCGCCGTCGCTTGCGCGTTGACCCCCCAGAGGTTCGCCCGCTTGAGCTCACTGTCGAAGTCCGCCTGAACGAACACGCGATCGTCGACGTTGACCAGCGTGGGTAGCGCTTCCGCGAACTCGCTGGTCACCCCGTTCGCGCCTGGCCCACCGATCGCGATCGTCGGGTTGAGATGAAAGATCCGGTTTTCCAGATACCAGGCGTCGCCCACCACGATCGCCCGGCGGTAGGTGTGACCCTCACCCCGGCGATCGATCTCCGCCTTGAGCGCGTAGGCGGTGGGCCGGTCGCGTTCTTCGGCAGTGAGGGTTGTGCCGGTGACCAGGACGACCGTCTCGTCGGTGTCGACCAGCTTCATTGGGGACGCTGCCGGCTCGAATCCGGCGGAGCCTGGGTCACCACCGGAATCGGCGGGGGTGAGCGCAGCTCGGGCGGTGGCGGGGTGCTCTGGTTGCGCTGGAAATCGTGCTCCGCCTGCTTGCGGCGTCGCATCTCGCCGATGGCCTTCTTGAAATCACCGACCGTCTGGGCCCGGGTGGCCGCGTAGCGGAGATCAGCCAGGAGCCGGTCGGTCCGGTCGAACGCCTTCGACTCGTTGGTCCCGCCGTGAAGTGGGATGAGCGCCAGCACCGCAGCCGGAATCTTGAGCCCGGCCACGGTCACGTACTTCTGGTCGATGCCGAACTTCTTTCCGGCGATCTGAGTGCTCCATTCCGGCAGCGCAGCGCGGTCGGCGCCCGGCTCCCGCGCGATCGAATCGAGAAACGCCTGGATGGTGGCCTTGACCACGCTGTCGGCGAGCTCGGCCTGGCTCTTTCGGATGCGTTGCGCCAGCTCCTTGGGAGGAAGCGGCAGCGGCCGAACCCAGAGCAGCCCCTCACCCCAGTTGGGGCCGATCCGCCCCGGCGTCACCGGCTCGGGAGCCGCCACGATACCCGAGTCGGCCCGGGGCGGCGTAACGACCGGCGGTGGCAAGACGGTTACCGGCGTCCGCTCCGGGAGCCGGCGGGGCGGCCGCGGGGGCCGGGCCGGCGTGCCGGTTTCGGTTGGCGCCTCGCGGTACGGCATCTCGACCGCCTGGGGACGCTGGGAGAGCGGTGGCAGCACGATGAGCTGGGTGGGCCGATGAGGCAGCACCGGCTGGCGCCCCTCGACCGAGCTGATCAGGACGAGGACCACATGCACCGCGAGACTGACCGCCAGCGCGAGCCAGGGCCACTCCCGCCACCGCCTTCGGCGGGCGGAATCAGAGGACGCTTGCCAGTTCTCCACGGCGCAATCGCTCCAGCAGCTCACCGAGCCGGGCGACCGCCTCGGTGAGCCGGGCCGCCCCGACCGTGAGCGCGATGCGGAAGTAACCTTCGCCCGCGGGCCCGAACGCGCTCCCGGGAAGCACCACGACGCCCGCTTCTTCGAGCGAGCGGCGCGCGAACAGGGCCGACGGCACCTCCGCGGGGAGGGCGACCCAGAGATACATGGTTGCCTTCGGTGCCTCGACCGGGAAGCCAGCCGCCCGCAGCGCGGCCACGCCGGCGTCGCGCCGGCCAGCCAGCTCTTCGCGGATGGAAGGGATCAGGGCCTCCGCCTGATCCAGCGTTGCAGCTCCCGCTTTCTGCACGGCGAGCCACGGGCCGGTGTCCACGTACGATTTGACCCGGGTGAGCGCTCCGATCAGGTCCTTCGCGCCCACTGCAAACCCAAGTCGCCAGCCGGTCATCGAGAAGCTCTTGGAGAGCGAAAAGAACTCGATCGCGACGTCCCGCGCCCCCGCGGTCTCGAAGATGCTCGGTGCCCGATAGCCGTCGAACGTGAGGTCGCAGTACGCGTTGTCGTAGGCCAGCAGGATCCCGTAGCGGCGGCAGAGCGCGACGGTGCGCTCCAGGTATTCGGGCGGGGCCACGGCCGCGGTGGGGTTGTTCGGATAGTTCGCGAATACGATCTTCGCGCGGCGGAGCACGTCTTCCGGGATCTGCTCGAGCTCGAGCAGATAACGCCGCTCGCTCCGGAGCGGTGCGATGTATGGCTCGGCACCGGCCAGGATGGAGCCGCCAAGGTAGGCCTGGTAGCCCGGCTCGGGCACGATCGCCACGTCGCCAGGATTGGCAACGGCGAACACCACGTGGGCCAGGCCCTCTTTGGATCCGATGAGCGGCAGGATCTCGCTCATCGGGTCGAACCGGAGCCCGAAACGGCGTTCAACCCATCGCGCGGCCGCCTGGCGAAACTCGGGCAGCCCCTGCTGGAAGCCGTACTTGCTGAGCGCCGGGGTCCGCACCGCTGTTAGCATCGTGTCGATGGTGACGTCCGGCGGCGGAGTATCGTTGTCGCCGGGGCCGACGTCGATCACGTCCACCCCCTGCTCCAGGAGGCGCCGCTTGAGCGACGGGAGCTCCGCGAGGGGGTAGCCCGGCAGCGCCTCAAGCCGGTGGCTGAACCTGATCATCTGCCGTCCTCGCTCCGAACCGGATTGGAGAGCACGCCGACGCCCGGAATCTCCACTTCTACGATATCGCCGTCTGCCAACGGCCCCGTGCCGGCAGGCGTGCCGGTGGCGATCAGGTCACCGGGCTCCAGCGTCATGATCCCGCTGATGAACGAGATCAGCGCCGGGATCGAGAAATGCATGTCCGCGGCCCTGGCTCGCTGGCGCTCGAGTCCGTTCACCCGGCAGCGCAGCTCGAGGGTCCGCCAGTCCAGCCCGGAGACCACCCGGGGACCGACCGGGCAGAAGGTGTCGAATCCCTTGGCCCGGCTCCACTGCCCGTCCTTCTGTTGTAGGTCCCGGCAGGTCACATCGTTGACACAGGTAAACCCGCCAATCGCCCTTTCTGCCTGATCGGGCGATGCGTGGCGGAGCCGGCGACCGAGGACGACGCCGATCTCGGCCTCGAACTCCACCCGTTCGGAGACGCGCGGGAGCAAAATCACCCCACCGGGCTCCAGCAGCGCCGTGGCCGGCTTGAGAAAGATGATCGGCTCCGGAGGCACCTCATTGCCGAGCTCGCGGGCATGCGCCAGATAGTTTCGGCCGACTCCGATGATCTTGCCCGGCTTGAGCGAGATCATACGCCGGCTCCAATGCCGAACCGGGCAAAGAAGTCCTCGCACTTGGTGCGGATCTCGGCCCAGCTGCCGACCACTCGCTCCGCCCGCGGCAATCCACTCAATACGAGCGGCCCATATCGCTTGGTGACGACCCGATTGTCCAACAGCAGCACCACCCCCACATCCTGCCGGCTCCGGATCAGACGTCCGAAGCCCTGCTTGAGCTTGAGCGCGGCGTGGGGTAGCAGGTATCCGGTGAACCCGTCGCTGCCCTGTTCGGCCAACCGCTCGAGCCGCGCCGCGGTCAGCGGCTCCGAGGGAACCTTAAAAGGTAGCTTGTTGAGCACCAGGGCGCGGAGCGCGCGCCCGGGCACATCGACTCCCTCCCAGAACGAGTCGGTCCCTAACAGAATGGCATTGCCCGCCTCGCGAAAGCGGCGAAGCAGGAGATCGCGGGCCGCTTCTCCCTGAACCAGGATAGGCCACCGGCTGGCCAGCGTGCCCCGGAGGCTCGCCGCGGCACGGCGGAGCGCGGCATGACTGGTGAACAGGACGAACATGCCGCCATCGGACGCGAACGCCAGATCGGTCACGATCTGCGCCAGCGCCGCGTCGTGGCCGGGCTCGTCGTCTCTCGGCGTGGGAAGGTCGGTGGGAACCCCGAACAGGCACTGGGAGGGATAGTCGAAGGGCGAAGCGAGGATTTCCCGCACCGAGACCGGGCTGGCCTCACCGTCCAGCCCGAGGCGGGACTCCAGGAATTCGAACTCGCCGCCAGCTGCCAGCGTCGCGCTGGTGAGGACCACGGTATCGAGCCGCTGCCAGAGGAGCTCGCGCAGCAACGGCGCCAGGTCCAGGGGGACCGCCGACAGGGCCACGGTCTGGCCCCGCTGGCCGGTCCGCTCCATCCACCGGACCGTGGGTGGTCCGCCGCCGGCCGGGCGGAGGGTGCGGTTGAGCCCGTCACCGATCGAAGCGAGGCGCCGCATCACGCCGCGCAACTCCTGCAGCAGCTGGCGGGAACGGTCGGTCTCGGCCCCTTCCGCCAGCCGGTCGGCGACCGATTCGAGCAGCTCGGCTAGAGCTCGGAGCGCGTCGAGACCGGCATCGAGCTCGCGCCTGAGCCCGTCCGCCCACACTGGGTCGGCGGCGAACTGCTCGTCGAGCCGCAGCTGGGTACCGGGCACCTGCTCCAGGCGGCCGTGCAGCCGCAGAAACAGCGCCTCGGTGGCCTGCCGCGCGTGGGTCAGCGCAGGCAGCACGCGTTCGCGCAGCAGCGCGAGCCCGGCCTGGCCGGCTTCGCCTCCCTCCGCCATCAGCTCGTAGGCGAGGGTGGGGATCAGACCCTTGCCGCGGCGCTCGAAACGGCCCAGCAGCCGCTGGACGCCCCGGCTGGCGACCTGGAGCCCCAGATGCTGTGCGGCCACGTCTTCCAGGTGGTGCGCCTCGTCCAGCACCAGGCGGCGATAAGGCGGCAGCACTGCCGCCTCCTCCCAGTTGTCAGATGCCTCACGGACCGAGAGGTCGGCCGCGAGGAGGTGGTGGTTCACCACCACGACGTCGGCTTCCGCCGCTCGGCGTCGGGCCCGGAACAGGAAGCAGCGGTCGAAATGAGGGCACTTGAGCCGGGTGCAGAGATCCGGCTCCGCGCTCACCTCGTCCCAGATCTCCGCGCTGGGCGCGACTGGGAGATCGCTCAGAGTACCGTCGGCGGTATGGGCCGCCCATTCGACCAGCCCCAGCAACTCGTCGTGCTTGTCCGGCTCGAACAGGGTGCGCTGGCCGCTCATCGCGCCGTCCAGCCGCGCGAGGCAGAGATAGTTGCGCCAACCCTTGAGCAGCGCGAACGTCGGGGTGTAGTCGTCGGTCTGGAGCGCCTTCCGGAGCAGCGGGAGATCCTTGCCGACCAACTGTTCCTGCAGGTTGATCGTGTTGGTGCTCACCACGGTCCGCTCGCCGTTGGCCCGGGCCCAGGCAAGGGCGGGAACCAGATAGGCGAATGACTTGCCGACCCCGGTGCCAGCCTCGAGCAGCAATACGCCGCCGTCGTTGTAGGCGTCGGCGACGTATGCCGCCATGTCCCGCTGGGTGGGGCGGTCCTCATAACGGCCCAGCACCCGGGCCACCGGCCCGTGCTCACCCAATGCGCCCACGACGTCGAATGGGTCGATCCGGCGGACCTCCCGGTCTCGCGGGACCTCGACCACCACATAGAGCGATTCAGCGGCGTTGTCGATGATGCCGAAGCCGACCCCACCGTCGTGCAGGGTCGCGGCCACATTGAGATCCGGGACGGAAGGATCGAGCCGGCCGCTCGGGTGATTGTGGAGGAGCATCTCGCCGCGCCGAGCCACGCCGGGAAGCGCGAGGACCAGGTCTACCGTGCCCCGGGCCACGGCCCGTGCGGCCGTGATCGTGCCCTCGCGATCGACCTGGGCCACGAACGAGACTTCGCGCCCGCCGGCCGCGGCGATCTCGCTGGCAAGGTAGGTACGGACGTCGGCAGCGATCCGCTGGGTCAGCTCTGTCACTGTTGTGAACCGCAGAGGCGCAGAGGGCGCAGAGAACTTCCCGCACCAAGAGCATTCCAAATCGTCATTTGAACGAATCTAGCAGGTCGGAATGGGCGCAGCGTAGCAGAACGATGCATCCCTCCGCGCTCTCTGCGCCTCTGCGGTGCAAACAATCAGGTTTTCAGTTCCTTTTTCTTTGCCGCGGGGAAGAGCACGTTGTTCAGGATCAGCCGGTAGCCCGGCGAATGCGGATGGAGGGAAAGATCGGTGGGTGGGTCGCCGATCTGATGCTGCGGGTCTTCCGGATCGTGCCCACCAAAGAAGGTCCAGGTTCCCTGCCCCCGTTCGCCATGAACGTACTTGACCCAGGGCGCTCCCGGTTCATCCGCGAGAACGGTGACGCTCGGCTTGAGGGTCCGCCGGGTAAACGAGGTGGTGAGCCCATAGAAGTCCGGAATGACCTGGCGGTGATTCTGAACCAGCATGGTGGCGACCGGGTCGATCTTGGCGCTGAAATTGAACAGCGCGAACGAGCCGAGCGGCTGGCGCCGGTCGAGTGAGTTCACTTGGTGGCCGTCGATGTCGGAGAACACCGGCACCGAGGCATTGAGCTCGAGCTTGGCATTCTGGAACGCGAGCGCGAGCTCCCAGTGCATCTTGGCCGACGCGCCTGGATCCATCGGCGTCCGGTCGGCATAGTCGGTCGCGATATCGACGCCCTGCCCTGCCAGCGCGAGATCCAGCGTCTCGGTCGCAGTGCACATGGCGAACAGAAAGCCGCCCCGCTCCACGTATGCCGCGATGGCCCGAGCCACGGCCTTCTTCTCCTCCGGCACGCTCGCGAACCCCAGCATCCTGGCCATGGCGGTGTTTTGCTTCACCATGTCGAGCAGCCAGGGGGCACCCGCATAGTTGAGATAGAACTTCGAGTACTGTCCGGTGAAGTCCTCGTGATGCAGGTGCAGCCAGTCGTACTTCTTGAGGCCGTCTCGCAACACCTCCGGATCCCAGATCTTTTCAAACTCGATCCCCGCATAGTTGAGCGCCATGGTGACGGCGTCGTCCCACGGCGGCGCGTTCGGGGGGACGTACACCGCGACCTTCGGCGGCTTCTCCAGCGGAATGGCATCCATGTTCCCGCCCTGGATCTGCGCCCGGAGCTGGAGAACCGCGCCGTCGTCGACCGGCTCGACAGTGATCCCGGACAGTGCGGCGTCGCGCGGCGTGGCCTGGTCGGCCGGGATCAGGAACGACCCGTTGCGATAGTTGAGCAGCCATTCGGCCCGGACGCCGCGCTGCACGGCCCGGTAGGTGAGGCCGTACGCCTTGAGATGGTCGCTCTGGGCGTCGTCCATGGGAACCAGAAGCCACCCCGCCCCCCGCCCGGCGGCGCGCAGGCGGCCGACCGGACTGAATGCGGCCAGAGCGCCCAGCGTCCGAGCGACGAAGTCACGCCGTCTCATGAACGCTCACGTCTTCGGCACCGCACCGCGGGCCTGGTCGAGCAGGCGACGGGCCTGCGGCACCAGCGCGCTGTCGGGATAGCCCAGGATCAGATGCTCCAGCACCTCGGCCGCCTCCTTGGACCGGCCGCCGTCCAGCAGCAGTTGGGCGAGCGCGAGCTGGGCGGATGGTGCCGTCGCCTTCGCGCCCGGCGCGGCTGCGGCCCGAAACGCCCGCTCCGCGTCGGCGACGCGCCCGGCTGCTTGCGACAGGCGTCCCGCGTACAGCCGGATCTCCGCCCCGCCCTGAGCCACCGGAAGCGCTCGCGCCACCTGCTCCAGCTGCTCGACCCCGGAGGCAGTGTCGCCCCGCTCGACGGTGAGCAGCGCCGCGCCGAGCGCCGGAAGGCTTTCGACCTCGATCGGCTGCAGCATGGCGAGCATCGCCGCGCGGGCCGTCGCCTCCTCCCGGGTGCCGGCGTAGGGGCCGGCCAGCTTGAGCAGCGCCGTTGCACTGTCCAGCTCGCCCCGAAAGAGGCGAAGCCGGCCCGTCAGGGCGAGGCCCTCGACGCTCGAGTCCCGAGCGACCATGGAGTCGGCCCTTCCCAGCTGGCCCGCCCGGACCCAGCCCCACGCCACCGCGCGCCGCAGTGCCAGCCAGTCCTCGCTCACCAGGCCCGGCCGGAGCTGGTCGAGCTTCCGCTCCGCTTCCTCGACCTTCCCCTCCTTCAGCAGTACGCTCACCAGCGTGGTCGCGGCGCCGGCCGTGATCGCGTTCGCTGTTCCCGCGTCTGCCGTCACACCACTGAGCAGACGGCGCGCGGCCGCCTCGTCGCCGGCGTCGGCAAAGGCCTGTGCCGCCTCGAGCCGAAGCTGCGAGCCGCGCGGCCCGGGCGTCCGCTCGGCGAGCGCGGCGAGGGCAAGCCCCTGCGCCCGCCGCGCCGGAAGGCTGGTCTGATCTCGGAGCTGGTCCAGGAATCCCGACACTGCCTCGAGCGCGCGGATGCGGTCGGCCGGGAGGTTTGCGGCCAGGATCTCGAACCCGCCCAGCGGATCACCCCACCGGGCGGTGAGGTCAGACTCGAGCCAGCGCGCTGCGGGGGCGGGTTCCTCTGCGAGAAGCTGGAGCAGCCGGGGCTGGACGCCCTCCGGCGCTGGGGCCAGCGCTCGCACCGCGGTGCCACGGTACCCCCCCACCTTGGCCACCGCCGCCGCCCACTCGTGCGCCGCCGCAATCCAGTCCTGCTCCTGCGAGAGGACCAGGGCCAGCTCTCCGGCCAGCGCATCGGGTTTATGGAGCCGCTCCCGTGCGGTCAGATAGGCCCGGCGGGCCTCCGCGTGGTCGCGCCGCGCGAGCGAGGCCGTGCCCCACTCGCGATAGGGCGTCTCGTCGGCCGGGTCGAGTGCGGCCCACCGCTCGGCCACCGCCCGCACGCTGTCGGGCCGGTCGGCTGCCGCCCATGCCCGCAACGCTACGCCGTAGAACGCGCCGATGGTTGGACTCGCGGCGATCGCGGCCCGAGCGTCCGGCAGGATCTCGGTGGGCCGATCCAGCGCCAGCAGCGAGCGTTCCAGGCCGAAGAGGGCAGCGGCCGCGCTCGGCTTCAGCTTGAGCACCTCGCGGTAGGCGGCCACCGCCTCCGCATAGTTGCCCTGCCGCTCGAGCTCGAACGCGCGGCGCATCGGGTCGGGCGACTGCTGCGCCGACAGGTGCGCCGCGCACGCAATAACCGCCACCAGGCCGACGCCTGCCGGCCAGCCCCTCTTACCTCTCACCTCTCACTTCTCACTTTCCGACAGCTGCCTGAAGTAGTCGACGACGAGCCGCCGTTCCTCTGGCGAGAGACGTTGCAGTTCCTCCCAGCTCGGGACTCGCACCCGGTTGCCGTCCTCCAGCAGCTCGGCACGCAGCGCCGGCGGCAGATGCACGCTGTCGTCTTTCGCCGTAGTGCTCTGCCGCTCCTTGCGCTCGTCTTCCTGCTTGCCCTGCAGCGTCCGGCCGGCATCCAGCATGCGCCGGAAGAGCCGCTCCTGCCGCTCCACCGTCTCCCGATCGAGCCGCTGGGTCTCGAGCCGCCGCGCGAGGTCCTTCCCCTCTTCCGCCATTTCGCCGGCGCCCGCCATGTTTCCCTGGCCCCGAAGCTTCTCCAGCTGCTCCGCCATTGCGCGCTGCCGGGCGCCCAGCTGGCGCAGCTGCTCCGCGGTGCCTTTGCCACCCATCATCGGCATGAGCCCCTGGGCCTGCTGTCCCAGCTGCCCCTGCTGCCCGGCCAGCTGAGTCATGCGCTCCATGGCCTCGGCCAGCCCGGAGCCGGACGCCGCTCCCGCGACGCTCGAGCGAGCCCGAAGCAGCTGGTAGGCGGCGACGTTCAGCGCGTCCACCGCCGCCCCCGCCCGCTCGGCCGCCTCGCGCGAATTGGGATTGGCCGATGAGACAGCCTCGAGCGAGCGCGTCATCTGCAGCTCCGCACCGGCGAGTGCCTCCGCGATCTGGCGCGGCACCAGCGCGTTCTTGCCGGAGAGGCTCCGGATCTGGGACTGCAACCGGCCCACACCCTCCTGCACCGCCGCCTGCTCGCTTCGGCGCATGGCGGTGGATGCCTCACCCCGGAGCCCGCGAGCGATCGCGAGTTGACGCTCCGAGAGCCGAGTGGTCTCGGCCAATGCCCGGTCGAGGCCCTCGCTGATCTCGGCCCGCCACTCTTGCTGCAGCTCCTGCCGCTGCTGGTCGAGGCTTTCGCCTAGCGGCTCGAGCTGATCGGCAGCCCGCTTGCCCTGCTGGCGGGCGCGGCCCCGTTGGCCCTGCTGAGCCGACTTGCCGGCTTGCTGCATCTGCTTGGCCGCGTTGCCGGCCTGCTGCGCGGCCTGGTCCATCTTGTCCTGCCGCTCAGCCGGCAACTGCGGGCTCAGTTGCTTGAGGGCTGCCGCCAGCGAGTCAGTGCGGGTGGCAAGCTGCTGCTCGGCGGCGGCGGCCCGGGCGCTGTCGGCGGCAGCGACCTGGTCGCTCCATTTTCGCTGTTCCTGGGCCAGATCGCGCGATTCCTGCGACAGGTTGGCGAGGTCGCCTTCGATCGCCGCTCGCCGGAACAGCTCCTTGGCTTGCTCCAAGGCTTCCCGCAGCTGGCGCTGCCGCTCCGCCAATTCCTCCAGCGCCTCCTTGGTCGCTTCCGCGTTCAGGTCCTTGAGCGCCTGCTGCAGCTTCTCGAGCTGCTCCCGCAGCTCGGGCGTCAGCGCCCGCTGCAGCTGGTCGCGGATCTCGGCGAGTTGTTGCTGCCAGGCCGAATCGCGCAAGCCGGCGGCCTCGGCGGCCTTCTCCAGCGCCTCCAGCGACTGGCGCAACCCCTCCGCCTGCGCCACCAGGTTCCGCTGCTGCGCGGCCACCGCCTCGGCCCGCTTCGCCTCCTCGTAGGGGAGTGCCTCGGGGCTCTTTCCCTCCTGCCCCTCTCTGCGCGGCTGCTCGCGGGCAAGGTCCTCCGTCCGGCGCTCGAGCCGGCGGCTTTCCGCCGCCAGGCTGTCCAGCCGGCCGGCAACTGCCCGGCTGGTCTGCCGCTCCGCCGCGCGCACTTCGCTCATCGTGGGCAGCCGAAGCACGAACTCGCGCGAGCGCCCGGCCTGCGCCGACGGCGAGTTGTCGGTGGCCACCGCGAGATAGCGGACCGTGTCGCCCGGAAGGAGGCCGCGCCGATTGAGATCGAGGGTATACGAGAGGATGCCACGGTCTGCGGTTCCGGCGGGGACGGGCACTGCCTCGCGTCGCACTGGATCGGCCCCGCCCAGCTGGCTGATGCGCCGGCTCTCGACGGCAACCGCGCGAATCCCGTGGTCGTCTCGCACATCGATGACCAGGGGTACGCGAAGGTTCAGCGGCGCGATGGTGTCCGAGCCCGGAATGGGGACATCGACCCGGGGCGCACTGTCGGCCACCACCCGGATCGGGAGCCGGACGGTGTCTCCGGCGAGCGGGGCCCCGGCGGCGGTGACCAGCGAAAGCCGGTACATGCCCGAGCCTCGCGGCGTGAAGTTGCCCGAGAAGCGGGTCGCGGAGACGGCGAGCTCTTCGCGCTGATCCGCGAGCGTCCAGCCCGCGGACGCAAGCGGTGCCGTGGCCTCGCCTTTGGTCTCGAGTCGAGTCCCGGCCGGCACGAGGATGGTGTCGCCCCCGAGCTGCACCGGCTCATCGTCGAGGCCGAGGTATCGCGGATAGTGCGCGGTTACCGTGACGGTGCCGAGAAAAACCGGCAGCCGGACGTGCACCTGGACCGTATCCGAGGTGCGGCGCCCGCTGGTCGCGCGGGCGAAGAGATCGCTGTCGAGCGGCCCCGTGATGAAGCGGGCCCGGCCCAGCGAGTCGAGCGGGAGCCGCATCGGGCGCCACGCCTCGCCCGGGGCCCGCAGCCAGAGCATGGCGTGACGCCGCCCCACGGCTTCGATGTCCAGTGCTACGCGGGCTCCCCGGTCAACCTGGGCGCTGGCTGCCCGGAGCCGCACCGGCGCGAGGGTTGCCTCCCAGGCCCGGGCCGGGTGCCAGAGAGCGGCAGCAGCGCCCCGCACCGGACCTGCTGCGCCGAGGGTAAGGAGTCCCAGCGCCAGTGCGCTGAGGCCCGCCAGCAGACGGCGGCGCACCGAGCGCGCCAGCGGCGCGGCGGCCGCCGGACCGCGATGGGCAACATCGGCCGCGCCCACCGCATCGGCCAGCCCGAACAGCGCCTCGCTGGTGCCCGGGGCCGGCCGGTCGAGCAGCGTGGAGATGGCGCCGTGGCGCCACCCGCCCCCCTCTTCCAGCCGGCGGGCGAAGGAATGGGGGGCGAGCATCGTCTCCTTGCGCCAGGCGAGCGCGAGTACGGCGGCGAGCCCGCCGAGCGCGACTACCCAGGCCGCGAGGACCCACCAGGGCGCCGTGAGCAGCTGCCAGCGGGCGAGCCAGGCGGCACCGCCGAGCACGAGGGTCGTGAGACCCATCGCTCCCGCCGCCCAACCGGCCCGGCTTCGGATCCGGAGCGGCCCTGCCAGACGCGCGAGCGCTTGCTCGGTCGCTGCGGCCGTCATCCGCCGTAGCCCACCGCATACGCGAACAGATTCACCCCCATGCGGAGAGCCGCCTCGTGCTTCTCGGGTGGATCATGATGCACGTCGGGATCCTCCCACCCGTCGCCCAGATCGCATTGGTAATCGTAGAACACGACGAGTCGGCCGTCGAGAAAGATGCCGAAGCCCTGGGCCGGCTTGCCATCGTGCTCGTGAATCTTGGGCAGCCCTTTGGGAAAGTCGTATACCAGGTGATAGATGGGGTGGTCGAGTGGGACCTCTACCAGCGGGTGACCCGGAAACAGTCTGGCGAGCTCGCGGCGGATGGACGCATCCATGCCGTAGTTGTCGCTTGCGTGCAGGAAGCCGCCCTGGCGCAGCCATTCGCGCAGCGTCGCGAGGTCCTGGTCGGAAAAGCGGACGTTGCCATGCCCCGTCATGTGGAGGTACGGCAGGGTCCACAGGTCCTCGTCCGCCAGGGTGACAAGCTTCTCCTGGGGGGCGACCCGGAGATTGGTCCGGGTACGAATGGCCTGGAGGAGGTTGGGAAGGCTCGACGGGTTCGCATACCAGTCGCCGCCGCCGTCATAGTGCAGGCGGCCAATAGTCATCAAGGGAGGCGGGCGGAGGGCGGACGGGCGGACGGGCGGATAGGCGGACGGGCGGACGGGCGGACGGGCGGACGGCTGCCCCGTGCCGGCTGCGGCGACCG
>JBIOTT010000231.1:0-13404 GCA_044866195.1 Gemmatimonadales bacterium | reverse complement strand
GCTCCCGGGAGCCGGGCGGCCCCCGGTGACCTGGCAGGCGCGCTCCGCCCCCGACCGCGAGACTCGCCCCGTCGAGCTCCAACTGTCGGACGCCGAGCGGCGGCGCTATCAGCGGCTCGAACAGTTGGCCGATCTGCTGGACAACGCGATTCGCATCCCGGGCACCCCCTGGCGAATCGGCCTCGACCCGCTCCTCGGGCTCGTGCCGGGCCTGGGCGATGCTCTCGGCGCGGCCGCATCGGGCTGGATCCTGGTCGAGGCCGCCCGCTTCGGCGTTAGCCGGACCGTGCTGCTCCGCATGCTGTACAACATCACGCTCGATACGGCGCTGGGCGCCGTGCCTGGCGCGGGCGATCTCTTCGATTTCATCTGGAAATCGGACTCGAAGAATCTCGAGCTGCTTCGGCGCCATCTGGAAGGCCCCGCCCAGACCCACAGGGCGAGCCGCCGGCTGCTGGTCGCGCTGGTCGTGGCGCTCGCCGCCGTTACGATCGGATCGATGGTTGGCGTGATCCTGCTGCTCAAAGCCCTGATTGCGCTCTCACCTCTCTTCTGAGCTCCCGCATGCATTTCGAGACCCTCGCGGTGCACGCCGGCCACCGTCCTGACCCGGCCACCGGCGCGGTTACCCCTCCGATTCACCTCTCCACCACGTTCGAGCGCGCAGCGGACGGCAGCTTTCCCTCCGGCTACATCTACGGCCGAGACGCGAATCCAAACCGGCGTTCGCTCGAGGCCAGCCTCGCGGCGCTGGAGGGGGGCGCTGCCGCTGCCGCCTTTGCCTCCGGTATGGCCGCGACCTCCGCGGTATTTCAGTCTCTTGGGCCCGGCGATCACGTGCTGGTCCCCGACGACTCCTACTACATCACCCGGAAGCTGCTCCAGGACGTGTTCGCCCGCTGGGGCCTGGAGCACACGGCGGTGAACATGACCGACCTGTCCGCGGTCGGGGGTGGCCTCCGTTCGACGACGCGGCTCGTCTGGGTCGAGACACCGTCCAATCCCCTGATCCGGGTGACCGACATCGCCGGCATCGTTGCCCTGGCCAGGCGTGTCGGCGCGCGGGTCGCCTGTGACAACACCTGGGCGACTCCGGTCCTCACCCGCCCGCTCGAGCTGGGTGCGGACCTGGTCATGCACTCGACCACGAAGTACCTCGGCGGGCACAGCGATGTTCTGAGCGGGGCTCTGGTCACTCGGGCGGACGACGAGCTGTTTCAGCGGGTTCGGGCCATCCAGATCGCGGGCGGAGGCATAGCATCGCCCTTCGATTGCTGGATGCTGCTGCGCGGCATTCGATCACTGCCCTACCGGATGAAGGCGCACTGCGAGCATGCCGCCGCCGTGGCCCGCTTTCTCGACTCCCACCCCGGCGTGGCGCGGGTCCACTATCCGGGGCTCGCTTCGCACCCCGGCCACGCCGTCGCCGGGCGGCAGATGAAGGACTTCGGTGGCATGCTGTCGTTCGAGGTGCACGGCGGCAGAGCGGAGGCACTCGGGCTTGCTAGCCGGCTCCAACTCATCACCCGGGCGACCAGCTTGGGCGGACCGGAGACCCTGATCGAGCATCGGGCCTCGGTGGAGGGGGCGCACACGCGAGCCCCCGAGACCCTGCTCCGGATGTCGGTCGGCCTGGAGCATCCCGACGATCTGATCGCCGACCTCGCGCGGGCACTGGAGGCCGCGTGATCCGGGCGATGTACAGCGTGGCGGTGTTCGTCCACGACATCGAACGCGCGGTCGGATTTTATCGCGACGACCTCGGCCTGTCGCTCACCAAGCAGGGGTCGTTCGGGGCCGAGTTCCTGGAGCAGGAGCCGCACCTCGGCGTCCACCCGGCGGTCCATCCGGATGCGAAGGCCCTGGTCGGGCGGCACACCGGAGTCACATTTCACGTGCCCGCGCTGCTCGACTACTGCGCGCGACTCCACCAGCGGGGCGTGCGCTTTCTCAATGAGCCCACCCAGCAGGAGTGGGGGATCATGGCGCTGATCGCCGACCCTGACGGGAACGTGTTTGCGCTGTGGGAAGACCGGCTTCCGTCCGAGTGAGCAGCGCCCCGGCCCCGGCGGAGCCGCGAAACCAGTCTTCCACGATCTGTCCCTGCTGCTCCATCCCGTACTGATCGAAGCGTTTCTGGGAGTCGGAGCTGTACTCGTAGGGACTGGCACCGCCGCCCCGATGGTGGCGCAGCTCGCGCGCCCGGTCGGCGAGGGCCCGGGCGTAATAGCGGAGAGCACCCCAGGCCTGATACTGGCCGCAATGGGTGAGCTCATGAGCCAGCACGGGGAGCGAGTGACAGCAGTGGTCCGGCAGGAAGACGTCGTTGCCGAGCGCAATCCCCCGACCGCCGGTGCAGCGCAGCACCAAGGCGCGCAACCCACGCGCCACCGGCCCGCCGCCGCCCCGGTGGAGCCGGACCCGGGAGAGGTCCACCGGCAGCGGCAGCCGGCGCAGCGCTCGGGCTTCGTCTTCAGTCAGCCGCAGGTCGTCCATCAGTCCCCCCTTCCTGGCGTGCTCGCGATAGATCACGCGGAGATCCGGCACCCCCACGCCGAGCGCAGGCCCCTCTCACCTCTTCAATAGCTGTCCCACAGGCTTCAGCACATCGACCCGGTCGCACACGATTCTGAACGTCGCGAGCAGCGGGACCGCGATGAAGGTTCCGGGCACACCCCAGATCCATGACCAGAAGACCAGGCCGACGAACACCGCGAGCGGGCTGAGCCGAAGATGCCGCCCCATAACGTGCGGGGTCACAAAGTTGGCCACGAAGCCGACGATGGCGAGGAACACCCCAGGCACCAGCGCTATCTGCCCGGGCGAGTCGAAGGTCGTAAAGCCAACCAGCGTGAGGACGCCGGCCAGCACCGTCGCGCCCACGTAGGGCACGTATTCCACCAGGGCGGTGCAGACCCCCCAGACCAGCGGGTTCGGCACTCCGATCAGGGCCATGGCTCCGGCCACCAGCGCCCCTTCTCCAATGTTGATCGCGGTCTGGGCGAGCAGATACCGTGAGATCGACGCCTCGGCCTCTCGCGCAATTGCGACAGCGTCCTCCCGGTCTTCGCGCTGGGGAAGCAGCCGCGCCATTTTCTGGAGCAGCCGCTCGCCCGATGCCAGCAAGAAGTAGAGCAGCACCACGACCTCGACGGCCCCGGCAACGACAGCTTCGGTGGTGCCGAACAGGCGCTCGGCCAGTCCCGGCCCTTTCACCTTCACCTCCGGCGTGCGGCTCGGCGCCATGCTCGTTGCCCGCTCCACCTGCTCGGCCGTTCGGCTCACCTGCTGCATCGGCTTCTGAAATATCTTGAGCTTGGACTCCGCCTGGCGCACACTGGCCGGCACGCTGGCGAGCCATTCTCGGGTGGGCTCGGCCAGATAGTACCCGGCGACTGCCAAGGAGACCAGCAACACCATGAGAATGAAAGCGGCGCCCACCGGCTCCGGTATCCGCGCCCGCTTCATCTGCCGGAGCGCCGGGCCCAGCAGGAAGTCCAGCAGCACGGCGAGCACGATGGGCAGGAAGAACACCCGTCCCACATGAATGGTGTAGAACAGCGCCAGTACGAAGAGGCCGGTCAGCGCTAACGACGCCCGCGCGATGCGGTCGGGCACGGAGGGGGCTGGCGGAGTTGACACGTTTGGGCCCTTGTCTAGGTCTCGCCGGCCCGACTAAGGTTACGGCCCCCTGATCCCGTCGGAATCCGGCTCGCATGGCGCAGCTGTGGCAGGCCCTGATGTCGATCTGGGCATGGTTCGTCTTGGGAACCTGCCTGGTGCTCTGGATGCCGCTCATGGCCGTGGTCCGACTGATAACGCTGTCCGATCCGGGCCGCTATGCCGTGGGTTACCTGTTCCGCCGGATCGGGCCAGTCATGGCGTCCTTGAACCCCCTCTGGCGATTCAGCACCTCCGGCGCCCCGCCTCCCGATCCCCGCCGCCCCTACGTCGTTGTCTCGAATCACGAGTCGTTCGCGGATATTCTGCTCATCAGCCACCTGCCGTGGGAGATGAAGTGGCTATCCAAGGCGGAGCTGTTCAAGGTTCCCGTCCTGGGCTGGCTCATGCGTCTGGCGGGCGACATCCCCGTGCGGCGGGGTGAAGGTCGGAGCGCCGTGGAGGCGCTCCAGCGCTGCCGCGTAGTGCTCAAGCGGCGCGTCTCCGTCATGATCTTTCCCGAGGGAACCCGCTCCACGACTGCTGACATGCTGCCGTTCAAGGACGGGGCTTTCCGGCTCGCAATCGACTCCGGGGTGCCTATCCTGCCCCTCGTAGTGAGCGGGACCGGGACGGCGCTGCCCAAGCATGGCTGGCGGTTCGGGCGATCCAAGGGGGAAGTTCGGGTGCTGGAGCCAATCGAGACTGCGGGGCTCACGGCCAAGGACGTTCCGGCGCTCCGCGAGCGGGTCCGGGAGCGGATCCTCCAGGCGCGCGACGCGCTCCGGGCCGAGCAAGCCTGACTGGCCGCGTGGTCATTCGTCAGCCGCCAGTCCCGCGGGTGCTCGCACCCGCCCGACGGCCCCGGCCAGGGCCAGCAGGGTGAGCAGGTACGGAAGCATCAGGAAAAACTGATAAGGAACTGCCAGTCCCAAAGATTGAAATAGGAACTGCAGGGCCGTGGCAGCGCCGAAAAGAAGCGCAGCCAGTGCCACGCCTCCCGGATGCCACCGCCCCAGTACCACGATCGCGATGGCGACGTACCCTCGGCCGGCGGTCATCTTCTCCGCAAACGTGCCGACCTGTGCCAGCACCAGAGCCGCCCCCGCGAGTCCCCCGAGGGCCCCGCCGAAGACGGTAGCCCAGAACCGGATCAGCCGAACCCGCAGGCCCGCCGCACGTGCCAGGGGACCCGCCTCGCCGCTCGCACGCAGGGCGAGACCCCAACGGGTTCGATAGAGGCCCCACCAAGCCAGCGGGACTAGCCCGACGGCTAGATAGGTGAGCGCGGGCTGCACGAAGAGGGCGGAGCCGAGAATGGGCAGCTGGCTCAGGCCCGGCACCCGAACTGGCCCGAGCGTCGGGAGGGAGAGGCCCACCCCACCGGCGCCATACCAGTGCCGATAGACGGTGCCTGTGAGCCCGACGCACGCCAGCGTGATCGCCGTGCCCGCCACGATCTGGTTGACCCCTGCCCCGACAACACAGACGGCGAACACCGCCGCCACGAGCACCCCGGCGGCCATGGCCATCGCGACGCCGATCCACGGGCCGGACCCGCTCGCGCCAAGCGCGGACGCGAGAGCACCCGCCAGCATCGCCCCTTCAAGGCCGAGGTTGATCACACCAGCCCGCTCGGCCACGGTTTCGCCGGTTGCCGCGAGCAGGAGCGGTGTCGCCACCCGGATGGAGGCGGCGAGAAATCCTGCCAGCGGAACCGCGTCCCCCGCGTCGATCACCCTGGCTCGATCTCGCCGTCCGGCAGAACCACCGTCGAGCGAACCCGCCGCCCTGCCGCGTCCGCCAGCAGAAGCACGAGGATCACCACCCCCTCGACCACGTAGGCTGCGACGGCTGGGATGCCGGCATCTCGCTGCATGGCCGCCGCACCCGCCTCCAGAGCGCCGAAGATCACGCCCGTCACCACGATGCCGAGCGGCTGCAGCCGGGCCAGCAGAGCGACGGCGATGCCGCTGAAGCCGTACCCGGGCGAGAGATTCTGAAACAAGGCGTAGGAGACGCCGCTCACCTCGACCCCGCCTGCGAACCCGGCAAGCAGGCCGGACCAGAGGAGAGCAAACGCCATCACTCGATTCACCTTGATCCGGCCGCTCACCCGCGCTGCTTTGGGCCCGGTGCCGGTCGCCAGCAGTTCGAAGCCCCACACGGTACGGCGGAAGACCTGCGCGATGATCAGGGCCGCTCCGATGGCCAGCAGGAATCCCAGGTGCAGCCGGGTCCCTGGCAACACCGGCAGCCGTGCCGCCTCGACGATAGGATCGCTCTGGGGATAGATCCGCCTGGATTCCTGCAGGGGTCCCTGGACCATCCAGCTCACCAGCGATTCGGCGACGAAGTTGAGCAGCAGCGTGCTGATTACTTCGAGCACTCCGAACCGGCGCTTGAGCCACACCGGCAGCACGATCCAGAATGCGCCGGCCGCGGCCGCCGCGAGACACACGGTCGTAAGTGCAGCCGGTCGGGGCCAGCCGGCGGCATGCAGCCCCACCCAGGTAGCCGCGATTGCCCCCGCATAGAACTGTCCCTCGGCCCCGATGTTCAGGGCGTTCGCCCGGAACGCGATCGCAATGCCCAGGCCGATCACGATGAGCGGCACCGCGCGCACGAGAGTAGCCGAGCTGAAGGCGTACCACGAGCCGAAAGCGCCCTGCGCGAGAGCGCCGAGCGCTGCGGCGGCGTCATAGCCCGAGAGCTCGAGTCCGAGCGCAAGCACGCCGAGGCCGATCGCAAGCGCGGCGGCACCAATCAGGGGGCCCCGTCCCCTCATGGAGCCTCGCCCGCAGGGGCGCCGAGCATCATTGCCCCGATTTCGTTTCTGCCGGCGGTCGCCGGTGCCGGCCTCAGCCGTCCATTCACCACCACCAGGACCCGCGTGGCTTGTCCGAGCAATTCATCCAGGTCAGTGCAGTAGACGACTAGCGCCGCGCCATCCCGGGCTGCGGCCTGCAGCCGCTGCCAAACGGCTCGGCCCGCGTGGACATCCAGACCCCGGGTGGGGTTCTCGGCGATGATGACGCGCGGGAGACGCTCCAGCGCTCGCGCCACGACGAGTTTCTGCTGGTTGCCTCCACTCAGCGCTCCTGCGGCGACCTCCGCGCTGGGGGAGTGGATTCCGAATTCACGTATCAGTGCCTCAGTGCGCTCCTGGGCCGAGCCCCAGTCGAGCCACCAGCGACGGACCCATGGCGCCGTCCGCCCGACCCCGAGTACGACGTTCTGCGTCAGGTCGAGGTCCGGGATCAGCCCCTCCGTCGTACGGTCTTCCGGGATGAACGCGACCGGGCCTTCCACCTCCAGCCGACCCCGGAGCGGGCGCAGCAGCCCGGCCATGGCGCGAAGCAACTCGCGTTGGCCGTTGCCTTCCACGGCGGCGATGCCGAGGACCTCGCCGGCGCCCACGTCGAGCTGCGCATCGCGAATCGCCAGCCCGTGGCCATCCTCGCGCAACAGGTCGAGCGCGGCGCACCGGGCCCGGATGGGACCCCCCGACGCCTGGGCCGCCCGGCGCGACGGCTCGGCCCCGAGCTCGGCAGCTCCGATCATCGCCCTGGCCAGCCCGCGCGGAGTCTGCTCCGACGCTCGGCCAGTCAGGGTAACTCGGCCGGATCGCAGGACCGTGACCTCGTCAGCGGCTCGCAGCGCCTCCTCGAGCTTGTGGGTGATCAGCACGACCGAGCCACTGTCCGCCGCAAAGCGGCGAGCGAGAGCGAGGAGCTCGTGGGCTTCCGCCGGCGCGAGGACGGCCGTCGGTTCATCGAGCAGCAGAATCGCAGCGTCGCCGGCGAGCGCCTTGAGGATCTCGAGCCGCTGCTTGAGCGCCACGGAGAGATCGCCGGCGCGGGCCGACGGATCGAGCGGAAGGCGGGTGCGTTGCATCAACTGCTCTACCCGGGACTGGAGCGCCGCCGGCTGCACCCCCCATCCGGCGGCGAGGGCGACGTTCTCGGCCACCGTGAGCGCTGGAATCGCGGTGAAGTGCTGGTGCACCATCCCGATGCCGAGCTTCAGCGCCTGGCGGGGAGACCGGGGAAGAGCGGAGTGGCCGCGCACCCGCATCGTGCCCTCATCCGGGCGGATCAGCCCGTACGCCACGTGCATGAGCGTGGACTTGCCCGCACCGTTCTCGCCCAGCAGCGCGTGCACCTCCCCCTGCTTCAGTGTGAAATCGGCCCCGCGCAGTGCCTGCACGGGGCCGAAACGCTTCGCGATTCCGCGGAGCTCGAGAGCGGCGTCGATCACAGGCCGGTGGGATGCCGGTGAAACTCCCAGGGCAGGCCAAACTCGCTCTGGAGCCGGCGCGCCAGCGCCTGGACTCCCAGCTGCTCAGTCGCATAGTGGCCCGCGTAGATCACGTTGAGCCCCCATTCGATCGCGTCGAAATAGGTATGGTGCGCTCCCTCGCCGGTGATGAACGTGTCGAGTCCCGCCTCACGGGCTGCTGCGATCATGGACCCGGCGCCGCCGGTGACGATCCCCAGGCGCTCAATTCTGACCGGGCCTCCCGGTATGAGCCGCGCTGTGGTCTGGAGTTCGGCCTCGAGCGCCGCCGCCAGGGCCGTCGGCTCGACGAGCGCCGGCGGGGGCGCTCCCCAGACCCCGATCGGTATCCCGCGGTAGCTGCCGAACCAGCCCGCTACCGAAACCCCGATCCGACGGGCCAGCTCGACATTGTTCCCCACCTCGGGGTGAAGATCGAGCGGGATGTGGGCGGAGTAGAGCGCGATGTCCCGTTCGAGCAGCGCCCTGACCCGCCTATAGCGCCGCCCGGTCAGTGGGACATTGCCATCCCAGAACAAGCCATGATGAACCAGGAGCAGGGCGGGGACGCCCGGCGGGACGCCCTCGATGGTCTCGAGGCTGGCATCTACCGCCGCCACCACCCGGCCCACCCGGCCCCCGTTCTCCGCCTGCAACCCGTTCAGAGCGTTCGGCTCGTCCGGGACCTCATTGACCCGCAGAAGACCATCGAGAAACCGGGTGACGTCGGGAAGGGGGATCGTCATTGAGCCGGCCGGAGCGTTCCCGCGGCGATCGAGTCTGCCGCGGCCCGCACCCGAGCCTTGAGGGTCTCGGGTACCAGGCTGTCGAGCGCCGGGTTGGGCTGGTAGCGGACCACTCCGCTCCTGAGACCGAATGACTCGACCTGGGACCGAAAACGTCCCGCGCGGACCTCCCGCGCCACCAGCAGGAACGCCCGGGGCAGGTCGATGACAGCGGATCCGAGCACTCGATCAGGCGCCAGGCTGGTCTGGTCCTCGTTCGCCCCGAAGGCGTAAACGCCGGGGGTTTCCTTCACGGCCTGGAACAACCCCAGGGCGGCTGCGTCCGCGTTGTGGTGAAACATGTCGGCACCCACCCGCATCAGCGCGAGGGCTGCCTCCCGACCGGCCGCGGCGTCGTCGAAGCTGTTGAGGTAGATCTGGCGCGGGCTCACCCGGGGGTCGACCGCCTGGGCCCCTCGGACCCAGCCGATGTAGGCTGCCTTGATCGGCGGAAGCTCGATTCCACCGACAAAACCAATGACGTGCGACTTGGTCATCCCACCCGCGACCATGCCGGCGAGATAGCTCGCTTCTTCGAGCCGGAACACCAGGGGAGCGACGGTCCCCTGAGCCCGTTCGCCGGAGGTCACAATGAAGACAGTCTTTGGATACTGTCGTGACACCCGTTCCGCGGCACCCTGAAACTCGAACCCATGCGCAAAGACCAGATCGTAGCCCTGAGCTGCGTAGCTCCGCAGCGCCTCCTCCTGCTCCGCTGGAGTATGGGCCTCGACTTGAGATATGCGGGCGCCCAGCGAATCCCTGATGGCCAGCAGGCCGCGGTAGGCCCCCGAGTTCCAGGCCGCGTCGGCGGTCGACCCCGGCGTAATCAGCCCGACCCGAACTCCGCCGGGTGGAGCCGGGCCACCCCGGCAGCTCCCGGTCGGCACAATGGCGACACCAACCAGGCACAAATGGACCAGCGCATTGCCAAGGCTCACGGCAGTACGGGCTTAGGGAGCGCCGCCCACGCGCCGGTCAACCGGGCACTGCAGCCGGCTGATCCTGGATCTTGACCTCACCGCTGACCTTACCACCCTCCAGAACGGCGATCCGCGGGGCCGTGATGTTGCCGGTCACCGACGCCGACGGCTGGAGCTCGACCCGCTCGCTCGCCTGGATCGATCCGATCACTTCTCCACCCACCACGGCCTCGCGAGTATGCAGATCGCCTTCCACCTGTGCACCCTGCCCCACGAGCACCTGGCTCCCCGCTCGCACCGTCCCCCGCACCCGGCCTTCGATCCGGACCACCCCCTCGGTCTCCAAGTCGCCGACAATGGTCATGTCCTTGGCAACAATTGAAAAGGGCATCTGGTCCGTACGGCGCCGCCGGAGCTCGTTGCCCTGCTCGTCGCGGGCCGGGCTGCCGAAGAGACTCATTGACGACCCTCCTTGACCATGGTCAGGGGGTCGAGCGATACCCCCTGGCGGCGGATTTCGAAATGCAGATGAGGCGCGGTCGAACGGCCGGTGCTGCCGGTGAGACCAATCACCTGCCCCGGCGCCACCGAGTCCCCCCGGGATACCAAGCGGCGGGAGAGGTGGCCATACATCGACTGGTATCCGTCCGCATGCTGCAGCAGGACGAACCAGCCGTATTCCGGATCCTGGCCGGCCTCCGCAACGCTGCCACCAGCTGCCGCCCGGACGATACTCCCGGTGGGAACTGCAATGTCGATACCCGGGTGCGCCTCATCGCTCGCGGTGCCGCCGACTTGGCCGCGGGTCAGGAATCCGGTGTCATCGAGTGGCCAGTATTGCGGCACCATTGCGCCAGCAGCAAACCGAGGCGTGGGAAACTGGGCCGAGGCGCGGATGGCGGGAGCGACGGGAAGGGTGGCGGGGTGGCGGAGCGGGTCGGGCACGATGTCGGCCCCAATCATCTTGCGAACCTGGGCATACCGCTGCTCCAGGCTGTCGACCGCCGCGCTCAGCTCGACGATCTTGGCGTTCTCGGCTCGAAGCCGCGCGACATCGCGCTGGAGACCAGGTACCCGTGCCGCTGCCCGAAGAACCGGGCCATAGAGGACCGCGGCCGCGAGAAACAACGCGGCGATCCCGATCGCCCCGCTCGCACCTAGACGGAGCGCCCAGACCGAGATGCGGAAGGTGCGCGATCCGAGCGCCCCGTCCCGCTGCACCATGATGGTGTAGGCACGCGCTCCGGACCTCATCCCGCAAAGGGTTCGCCCAGGATCAGCTCCAGAAGGCGGGCGAGATCGTCGTTCGAGTAGTAGTTGATGGCGAGAACTCCCCGGCCGCGGCGGCCGGGCTGGATACGCACGTCGGTGCCGAGCCGCCGCCGTAGCGCGTCCTCGACCCGCCGCCCTTCGGGCGTGAGCGGGCGCGCTTCGCGGCGCCGGCCCGACGGCCGGGCATCGACCCGGACCCGTGATTCGACTTCGCGCACCGACCAGCCATCCGCCGCGGCCCGCCGGGCTAGGCGCACGATGGCGTCCGCCTGCTCGAGGGCAAGCAAGGCACGGGCGTGACCCTCCGATAGCTTCCCCTCGTGCACCAAGGCCTGGACTTCGGCAGGCAGCTTTAGGAGTCGCAGGAGATTCGCCACCGTCGCCCGGTTCCGGCCGACGAGGCGAGCGACCTCGGCTTGGGCGACGGTGAACTCTTCCATCAGCCGGCGGTATCCCTGCGCCTCGTCGATCGGCGACAGATCGTTGCGTTGCAGGTTTTCAATCAGCGCCAGCGTGAGCAGCGTCGGGTCGTCCACGTCTTTGATGATGCCGGGAACGGTCGCCCAGCCGAGCCGCTGGACCGCCCGCCAGCGCCGCTCCCCGGCGATGAGCTCGTACCCACTCCCCCGGGGTCGAACCACAATCGGCTGAAGCAGGCCCGACGCCTCGATGGAAGCGGTCAGCTCTGCGAGCGCGCCCTCGTCGATGTGGCTGCGCGGTTGAAACGGGTTGGGACGCACGGCGGCGACCGGCAGATCGCGCAGCGCACCCGAAGCCTCCGCCTGCTCGCGGGTGATGGGCCCGAGCAACGCCTCGAGACCTCGCCCCAAGCGCTTCGTTTCAGTCATCGGGTCACCTCGGGGAGGGGTGGCTCGTGTTCCACTGCTGCCTCCGGCTCGGGCTCGGGCTGCGGATCGCGGTCGGGCTCCGGATCCGGGTCGGGCTCTGCGCCGGGCGCGCTCTCGAGTCGGTGCAGCAGCTCCTGCGCGACCGCGAGATAGCTCTTGGCGCCCACCGATTGCACGTCGTACAGCAGAATCGGCTTGCCAAAGCTCGGCGCTTCAGCGAGCCGCACGTTCCGCGGGACCGGGGTCCGGAAAACTTTGGCGCCGAAGTATTCCTTCGCGTCGTCCGCCACTTGGCGGCACAGATTCAGCCGCGAGTCGTACATCGTGAGCAGCACCCCATCGATGGCCAGCCCTGGATTGAAATTCTGCTGAACCAGGCGGACGGTGTTGAGCAGCTGCGAGATTCCCTCCAGCGCGTAGTACTCGCACTGGATCGGGATCAGGACGCCGTTCGAGGCGGTGAGCACGTTGAGCGTGATGAGGCCGAGGGACGGTGGACAGTCGATGAGGAGGAAGTCATAGTCGGCTTCGAGCGATTCGAGCACGGCGCGCAGAGCCCGCTCCCGGCCCTCCCGGGCGACCAGCTCCAGCTCGGCGGCGACCAGGTCCTGGGTCGCGGGCAAGACGTCGAGGTGGGGAAGCGTGTCGTGGTGAATGATGGCGTCCGTAGCGGAGCGGCCATCGATGAGGGCGTCGTAGAGCGACAGGCCGACCGAGGTCTTCACGATGCCGATGCCGCTGGTCGCGTTGCCTTGGGGATCGGCGTCCACCAACAGGGTCCGGTGCTCAGCAATCGCGAGGGACGCAGCGAGGTTGACGGCAGTGGTCGTCTTGCCCACGCCGCCCTTCTGGTTCGCGATCGAGATGATGCGGGCCATCGTATGATATATAAGCTGTTGCAGCTACTGGAGTTAAGCACCTGATGGCAGTACGCAGGTGCTTCCGTGGATCGGCGCAAGCCGTGAGAGCAAATATAGGTCCTGCACCCGGATAGGCAATGATTCGCTCCCTTGCCCAGGTCGACGCGGCGGCGCGGGCCGCCGGAGAGTCCCGACATGGTGACCTCAAGGGCCTCTCCGGCCACTGTTCCACGTGGAACAGGCTTCAGCGAGACCGGATCGACTCGGCGGGACCGGACGGTCGAGTGCTGCGAGGGGCGTTGCCGACCAGGCCCCCGGGCCACTCACCCGCAGGCGACTGGAGTCGCTCGCCCGCCAGCCCCTGGCCGGCCCACGCAGCCGAGCTGCGCTGGGCAAGGGCGCAGCTTGCACCGGGCCCCCAACCGCGTCCACTCACCATGCCTCATCCGGGCATTGCCTCGATCCGGCCGCCTCCGAGCACCCTGCCCTTCCGTCGGCCGTATTCAGCCGACACCGGGCTTCCGGCCCGCGCCCTGCCGCTCGGTGCCTCCCACCGGTGAGCAGCATCGGCCCGGCGCTCCGCCGCGCGGTGCCTCCCGCCAGTGAGCAGCATCGGCCTCGCTGGCCCCCGACTTGGCCCGGAGAAGCTGGGCGCCGGAAGAGCGGACCGGAGAGTCGGGGCATGCCCGTCGGAGCGTGAAGCGCCGCCCGAGGGTTCGAGCCCGGGTGCGGCTGCGTACGTACCAGGCGGGGTTCCGGAGCCGGAGCCCCTTTTACT
>JBIOTT010000230.1:0-3274 GCA_044866195.1 Gemmatimonadales bacterium | reverse complement strand
AACCCGGCGAGCGGCTTTCACCGCACCGGGCTCAAGCAAGCCGGTGATGGTCCGGTGGCGCGACGCCGTACGATCCGCTCACAAGCAGGAGCGTTCCGTCCGCTGGTCCGTTCGCCTCGACGTTCGTCGCGGCGTCTAACTTGTCCGTTGGTACTGGCGTCCTCGTCATCTTCTTCTCACCGGTTCACCTGACCGCGTCAGCACCCTTTCGGGTCCGGGCACGAGGTCCCGTATCCGGCCGGTTATCCGGAAACGACCAGCTGGAGGGGCCGATCGTCATGTCCCGGTTTCCCGTTGTCTTTCGACAGCCGGCGTTGGCTTCTCGGTCATCCGATTCCCGCCGGGGGGTTGGGCCTTCCTTGCGGTCGGCTTACCGGACGCGCGATCGCGCCCGGACCCCGACGGGGTTACCGCGTTCCGCACGCACGAGCTGCGACCGGGGTGGGCGCCCCCTATACCCCGAGGACGGCGGTGCTCTTCCCGGTCTGAGGGACGTGCTCAGCCGGCGCCTGCCGCATCACAGCGGCCCGTCCTTGCACCCCGCTCCAACATCCCACCGCGCGGGGCTCTGCTTCACGAGGCATCAACGAGGGTTCAAGCGATTCGCCCGTCCGGTCTTCCCCTCGCCTGTGGCCACCCGGGTGGAACGGGGGCGCCCTTGGGCTTTCCCCCGAGCTTCGCACCCCGCCATTACCAGCGGAGCACGTCGAGGGTGGGGACAGGCCATCGAGCACGGACCTGGAACAACGCTTTACGACATCAGGCGAACCTCCAATCAACGTGTTCACTCAATGCGTGCGACCTCGCGTCGCACCGTCCAGAGCAGGGCTCTGGATCTGACTGTTGAATGCGCTCGCTCCCGCACGAAACCAGCGCTGCCGTCATGGCTCCGACCGACAGAAGCGGAGGCACAGTCGACGGTTCCGAGCGTTGGTGCCTTGATGATCCGGTCGCAAGGCGGTGGCCAGACCGAGCACGCTGCTACTGGTGGGGCTCCGATAGCTTCGGCATGTGGCAGATGAGCCCTCCCAGGGGACTGAGCAGGCCCCTGCCGCGGAGGTGATCGGGGCGCTTTGCCTCGCGACCGATCTGGGGATGGGCTTTCCCTTCGAGCACGGTTTGCACAGCACGCTGGTGGCCACCCGACTGGCCGACAGGCTCCGGGTCGACCCCGCGACGGCATCACAGACGTATTACGCCTGCCTGCTCTCGCATGCGGGGTGCACGACCGACGCGCACGTCACCGCGGAGGTGTTCGGCGATTCGCTTACCACTCACCTCAACCCTTCTTGTTCGGGTCGCAGCGCGAGATCCTCGGCGGGATCATCCGCGCGCTGCCCCCGCCCGAGAGCCCGGCGCCGGTGCGTGCGGTTGAGATCGTCCGCCGGCTGCCGAGGGCGGCACGGGAGCAGCGTCCGCACCTTGCCGCCATGTGCGAGGTCGCGCGGATGCTGGCCGACGGGGTCGGCCTTCCCCCGACGGTGCAGGGCCTGCTCGCCCATGTCACCGAGCGCTGGGACGGCAAGGGGCCGGTCGGCCGTGCGAAGGGTGAGGAGATCCCGCTGCCGATGCGGATCGTCCACGTCGCCGTGGACGCGACCTTCCAGCGTTTGCTGGGTGGGGAGGAGCACGCGGTGCGGATCGTCCGCGACCGCGCGGGATATGCCTTCGACCCGGAGGTAGCGGCCTGCCTCGTGGACGATGCCGGCGAGATCCTAGGGCTCGACTCCGAGGCGTCAGCGTGGGAGGAGACGCTCGCCTGCGAGCCGCCCCCACCGCTCAGCCTCGCGGAAGAGGCGCTCGATCGCGCGCTCGCGGCGATGGGCCGCTTCGCCGACCTGATCTCGCCGTACCTGTCCGGCCACTCCGCCGGCGTGGCCGAGCTGGCGGCGACGGCGGCGCGGCGTTGCCCGATCGATCCGACCGCAGTGGTCGCGGTTCGGCGCGCGGCGCTCGTCCATGACCTCGGGCGCGTGGCGATCGGGGCGAGGATCTGGCAGAAGCCGGGCCCGCTGACCGCGGACGATTGGGAGCACGTGAGGTGATCGACGCGGCCGGGCAGCCGCCGCCACGGCTCGAGCGACCGGCGGGACTGACCGAGCGCGAAGCCGAGGTCATCGGCATGCTCGCCCGCGGACTACAAACCAAGCAGGTCGCCCGCGCGCTCGGCATCTCGGTCAAGACCGCCGACCGCCACATCCAGAACGCCTACGGCAAGATCGGCGTTTCGACCCGCGTGGCCGCGACCCTGTTCGCGATGGAGCACGGACTCCTCGCACTGGGGAGAACTCCCGATTGCGCGGCCAGCTGTCCGCTCATAGCGTCCTCCTCGGCGCGGCAACCCGGGCCGCACACCAAACGAAGAGCAGGAGGCACAAATGGCGGTCGCGATGATGGTCGACAACCCCGAGGGCTCTCAGGAGACCTACGACAGCATCCGCGAGCAGCTCGGCTTGGAGAAGCCAGCCGGGGGCATCTTCCACGTTGCCGGGCCGAGCCCGAACGGCGGCTGGCGAGTGATCGAGGTCTGGGAGTCGGAGGCGGACGCGAAGCGGTTCGTAAAGGAGCGCCTGCTGCCGGCCTTCGAGGCGGCTAGTGCCCCGCCGCCTCCGCCCCCGCAGTTCTGGCCCGTGCACAACTACTTGGCCTAGGCCGCGAGCAGGACCAGGGAGGCGAACCCCCTCCGCGCGGGCGAAGCAGGAGGCTTGGCAGCGCCCCGGTCGACTACCCGGATTCGTCCAAGTGAGGAGTCACGCGGACTGAGGCGGGACGCTCGCTTTGGGGAGCACACCCTCATTCGGGCTTCGCAGACGGCGCTCCCCTCGCTCATGCTCTGGAGCGAGGATGTGTTGGCAGCGGCGGTTCGACCCGCACCCTCTGGGGGCCCGCGAGTCGTGACGCTGCCCTGCGGCGCTCGTCGGCCCGCCGGCTGGCGGGTGCGAACGCGCTCCAGGCGAACCAGCGCCCGAACCCGCGCTGAAGCGCCCTCGGGCCGCTCATGGTCAGCTTGCGAGCCCGCATCGCGCCGGCCAGCTCGGCGCGCCCCAGGTAGACGCGGTAGAGGGTCGCAGTGTCGACCTTGACCTCGAGGTCGACGTCGAACCCGGGGTGCTGGAGGCAGACCGAGACCTCGGAGCGCTCGAGCACCATCCAGTAGCGCTTCGCCGGGTCGCGGAAGTTGAACTGGACCACCGTGCGATCCGGGGGGAGCTGCTCACGATCGACGTGGCGGGCCATCCAGACGATCAAGAGGTCGGGGTCTAGCTCCTCGGGG
>JBIOTT010000229.1:0-3748 GCA_044866195.1 Gemmatimonadales bacterium | reverse complement strand
TGGCGGCGGCCGGGACGCGCGGCACCACGCCGCTGGCGGAGGGGGCACACCTGGCCTCGCAGCCGACACTGTCGCGGCTGCTCGACATCCTGACGCTGGAGCCCAACCGGCCGGTGCTGCGCGAGGCGGTCGGCGAACTCGCCGCCCGGCGGCTGCGAGCCGAACGCGATGGCCACAAGCTGCGCTACCTCACCATCGACGTCGACGGCTTGCCGGTCGAGGTGCACGGCGAGCAGCCGGGCTCGGCCTGGAACGGGCACTATCACCAGCGCATGTACCACCCGATCATCGCCTGCGCGGCAGAGACGGGCGACCTGCTCGATGCCCGGCTGCGGCCTGGCAACGCGCATACCGCCGCGGGCGCGCTCGACTTCGTCCTCGACCTCGTTGACCGCCTGGAAGGCTCGATGTGCCAGGTTGCGGCGGTGCGCCTGGACGCCGGCTTCCCCGAGGAGCGGCTGCTCGCCGGGCTGGAGGCGCGCGGCACGCCCTATGTCGCCAGGCTGCGTAACAACCGCGCTCTCGATCGGTTGGCCGGGCCGCATCTCAAGCGCCCGCCGGGACGGCCACCGGCCGAGCCGCGGCTGTGGTTCCACGAAATGGAATACCAGGCCGGCCCCTGGTCGCGCCCGCGCCGGGTCGTGCTGGTGGTCAAGGAGCGCCCGGACGACCTGCTGCTCGACCACTTCTGGCTGCTGACCAGCTTCGGTGCCGCCGCCGTGCCCGCCGAAGATCTGCTGGCGCATTACCGGCAGCGCGGCACCGCGGAGAGCCATTTCGGCGAACTGATGGACGTCCTCGCGCCAGCGCTGTCCTCGGCGCCGCGCACCAAGAGCCGCTACCGCGACACCCCGCTGCCGACGCTGCCCACCGGCATCGACGCCGCCGCCCGCAACGAGGCCATCCTGCTGCTGCACCTGCTGGCCTACGAACTGATGCACGCCGGGCGCCGCACCATGGAACTCGCCACCCATACCGGCTGGAGCCTACGCCGCTTCCGCGAGCGCGTGCTGCGCGTCGGCGGCCGCGTCCTGCTCCACGCCCGCCGCATCGCCCTCGTCATCGCCCAGACCGCCGCAGGCTTTTGGGCCGCCCTCTGGCCTCGCTTCGAGCGCTTCACCTGGGCGGGTTCCTGAAACCAGCCTCCGTCCAACACACTGTGTCGCGTCAATCTCCGCCAGCATCCGCGGCGGACGAGCCCGCATGCCCGAAGCACGCATCAACCGCGCCGCTAACGCCGCCGCAGAGCTCCCGCACGTGATCAACGCAAGCCGCGCCCTGCAAGAAAGCGCTTCGCACCGCCACCGGCGGCCCGCCTGTCACCTGACCCAGCCCGACACGGCATCAACGCGGCCGAGCGGTAGAGTCGAGGACGGGCGCAGTGGCTTGGGCCATCCGGCATCACCCTGTTTCCCGTCCCCGCTCATCAAACCGGACGTGCCGATTTCCGGCATCCGGCTTTCCGACTGGCTTCACCTCGCAGCTGTCGGCGGCGCGCCTATGTGCACCCGGCGTAGCCGGAGCACGCCCAGCTTTTCAAAGACGACTTTGTCTGTGAAGCGCCGTGTGCCGCGTGTCGGCACCTTGTGTCGCCGTTTCAGGAATCCGCGGACCGCGGCACGGACATGGTTGTCCACCGCTCGGTAGGCCATCAGCCGCGTGCCGTAAGCGAAGTAGTTTGCCCAGCCACGCAGTTGTTGGTTCAGCCGATCTCGCACTTCACCCCAAGGCGCCGTGTTGGAGGGTACCAGAAGCTCTCCCACCCGGTCCTTGAGACGCTGCACGCTCTTCCGTGACGGGCTCGCGCCCAGGTACCAGTGACCATCCTTCCGGTAGTAGTGCGGGCCGAAGCTGTAGCCCAGGAAGTCGAAGTGCTCTTGCCGTGCATCGCGCACGGCCGTCTTCACCTCGTTCACGGTCAGGCCAAGCCGCGTCATGACCTGCCGCGTCCACGCCAGAGCCTCCGCCGCGTGCCCGCGGCTGAGGATAACGAAGTCATCGGCATAGGCCACCACATGCGCTTGATACGCCTTACCACGTCCCTGCTGTCGCCAGTGCCGGAGGAAGCGGTTCATGTAGCGATTGGCCAACGTCGGGGAAAGTGGGCCGCCCTGTGGCGCACCGCACTTACTGTGTTTGCCCCCGCTCATGCGCCGCCGTCCGTCCGGGCCCGTTTCCTCGACCGGTGTCTTGAGCCACAGTTTGAGCAGGCCCAACACATGCCGATCGACGATCCGCGCCGCGACCGAGCGAAGTAGCTCGGAGTGCGGGATCGTGTCGAAGTATCTCGACAGGTCGGCGTCCACCACCTCGGTGAACCCCTGGCAAAGCAGTCGGTGCACCACCTTGACCGCATCCGTACCACTGCGGCCCGGCCGGTAGCCATAGGCTGTGGGTTCGAGGTCCGCCTCGAAGATCGGCTCCAGCACCAGCTTCGCGGCAGTCTGCGCCACCCGGTCCCGTATCGTCGGAATCCCAAGTGGACGCTCACCATCGCCCCCGGGCTTCGGGATCATCACCCGGCGCACGGGTTGGGGCTGGTAGGCCTTGGTCCGTAAATCCTGTGCAAGGCCGCCCAGCCAGTCCTCCAGCCCTGCCGCCTCGATCTCCGGGCAGGTGATGCCATCCACGCCCGGTGCACCCCGATTGGCGCGCACCAGCTCATAGGCATGCCGCAGCACATCTGCCCGGTAGATCTTGTCGTAGAGCAGGTAGAACCGGTAGTCCGGCTCCGCCTTCGCCTTGAGATACAGCTTTCGCTGAAGCGTCCTGACGCTGTCCGGTGTTGCCAGGCTCATCGCCAATCACCGCTCCTCCGCTTGGTTGAAAGCACACCAGAAGTCAGGGTCCTTCCCTCCGCCGGCATTACCCGGCCTCAACGGTACCGTGACCCTGTCCGACACCCACCCGGACCGCCGCCTGGAAGCGACGTTGAGGCCACGACCCTCGCCCATGATGGGCCTCCCCCAATTACCCGGTTCACCCTTCCGACATGCCGCGCCCACTACCCCGATGGACCAGAACGGGTGCACTTGTCGGTTGCTTCCCCATCCCACGCGGGCCTTCCCCGTTATTCAGGCGGGTCGGCGTCCATCACTTCACTTTCGAGGCCTGCTCGGGCTTCACTCGCGTTGCGGCCTGCCGGATTGCTCAACCGCCCAACGGCGGCCTTTGTCACGAGGCTTCGACCCGGTCGGTTACCCGGCCGTGCCGCTCGTCAGCTACCAGAGCCTACCGACAACTCTCTGGGTGGTTCCTTCCTCCACTGGTGAACCGCGCCGTCGGGGCGCACTGAATAAGACGGGATAATTGACGGCACGCTCAGGCAGCGTGGTGCATGGATCGGGCAGGTGGACGTAGCTGCCCCAACCCCGCCTGGGCTCATCCGATGCGGACATAGTTTGGGCGTCCGAACTCCAGCATGCGGTTGAGCGCATGGACGGCGACGTTCATCTCGGTCGCCCGACGCTCGTCCGTGCGCGCGCAGCCCGTCGCCGATCACCTGTTTCCACCGCCCGATGGCGGCCTCGGCCCGAGCGCGTCTGTTGTACCCGGATCGTTGCTGCCATCCCAGGCGCCCGTGCTCGGCAATGCCTTGGAGATGGCGGTCGCGCGGCGTCGGCGCGGCCTCGGCATCTGCCGATAGTACCGCGCTCGAACGCGGCGGCACGATGACGGCCGCCGCGGGGTGGCGCTTGGTGACGCTGGCGTAAACACCTTCCTGGTCGTACGCCCCGTCGCCCGTGAC
>JBIOTT010000228.1:0-25246 GCA_044866195.1 Gemmatimonadales bacterium | reverse complement strand
CCGATCTCACAGATCCTCGAACGCTGCGATATGCCCCAGGTCCCAGAGGACCGGGCTCATCAGCGGATCGTGCTGGCGGTGGAGGTCGTCGTCGCTCAGCGGCACGACCAGCTCGAGCGTCCGGTTGCGGGCTTCGGCCAGCTCGGCCGCGAGCCGGGCCCGGAGCGCCTCGTCTCGAGATGCGGTGGCTCCCACTTCGGCAGCTGTCGATTGGATCGTAGTCATCTACTGCTCCGGACCGCTCACGCGTCGAGCGTGGCGAACAGGTTATTCAGCGACTCGGCCAGCAGCGGATGAGCGAAGATCGCGTCCCGTAGCGTCCGGGCAGTCACGCCGCCCATGATGGCGAGTTGGATCGCCGACATGAGCTCGCCGCCCTCGATACCCAGCACGGCGGCGCCCAGAATCTTCCCCGTGTCGGCGTCCACCACGGCCTTCATGAAGCCCCGGGATTCGTCCATCTCGAGCGCCCGCGCGACGTAATTCATCGGCATCTTGGCAATTCGCACGTTGCGGCCCTGCTTGCGGGCGTCCTTCTCGCTCAGGCCTACCCGACCAAGCTGGGGGTCGATGAAAACGGTGTAGGGCAACAGCCGGTGATCGATGGTGGCGCTGCCGCCTTCCAGCAGATTGGTCCGGATGATCCGGAAGTCGTCGTAGGAGATGTGAGTGAACTGCGGGCCGCCCTTCACGTCACCGAGAGCATAGACCCCGGGCGCGCTGGTCTCGAGCCGCGCGTTGGCCTTGATCGAGCCTTTGGCGTCTAGCTCGATACCGCCGGCGGGGCAGTCTAGGCCGTCGCTGTTGGGTGCGCGGCCCGCCGCGAGCAAGAGGTGTGAGCCGCGAATCATCTTCTCCCCATCGGTAGTGCGGACGCCCAGGCGGATCCCGGATCCGTCGGGTGCCACGCAGCGCGACTCGGCCTGGAGCAGCACCTCGACCCCGTCTTCCTCCAAGATGGTTTGCACCCCGGCGGCAACGTCGTCGTCTTCGTTGGGGAGCAACTGCACGTTTCGTTGCACAACCGTGACCCGGCTGCCGAAGCGGCGGAACATCTGCGCAAATTCGAGCCCGATGTAGCCACCACCCAGGACCAGCAGATGCTCCGGTATCTCGGACAGCTCCATGATGGATGTCGAATCGAGCGCGGACACCCGATCGAGACCGTCGAGCTTGGGGCGAGCGGGGCGGCCCCCGGTATTGATGAACACGAAGTCGGCCGTGACAGTTCGCGGCTGGCCTCCGTTCAGGGTGGGGCGGATCTCCAGCTGCTTCGCGCCGGTGAACCGCGCGTCGCCGAAGACGAGGTCCAGTTTGGCGGTGGACTCGAGGCGCCGTTGGCTTCCGCTCCGAAAGCTCTCGACCACAGCCCGTTTGCGCTCGCGCACCCGGGCGAGGTCTACCGTGACCGGTCCGGTCCGCACGCCGTAATCAGCGCCGCGCCGAGCGAGGTAAGCGACTCGTGCGCTGGCCACCATCGTTTTGGTCGGAGTACAGCCCTCGTTGATGCAGGTGCCGCCGACGTGCTCTCGCTCGACCAGGGCCGTGCGCCGCCCGGCCTCCGCGAAGGCCCTGGCAAGCGGCACTCCCGCCTGCCCGGCGCCGATGATGAGCGCGTCATAATGCTGCGTATTTGCCATGGGGAGCCTCGCGTCGGACCCGGGCGGTTGTCAGAAAGGACACGAGGTTAACGAGGCCTGAGGCGAAAAGGTTCCGTGATCAGGCCCCACCAGGCACGGGCCGCTGGAGCGCAAACAAGGGGCTTATACGGCCTGAAGCTGGGTTGGGCAAGGGGGCCCGGCCATGACCGGGGTCACCGCGGCAGCTGAGGGTGGGACGAAAGGAGGAGCTAAGTTGGGGCGATGGCGGACTTTGAACCGGCGCTGGCCCGCTCGAACTCCTTCATGAAGTTGACCAGGGCCGAAACGCCCTGCCTGGGGAAGGCGTTGTAAATGCTCGCGCGCATCCCGCCGACTGAGCGGTGCCCCTTGAGCCCGTCCAGTCCCCGCTTGGTCGCCTCGGCCACGAACTTCGCCTCGAGGTCTTCAGTAGGCGCCCGGAAGCAGACGTTCATCGAGGAGCGGCTCTCGAGCTCGGCGGTTCCGCGGAAGAACTCGCTTTGGTCCAGGAAGTCATACAGGATCTTTGCCTTCTCCGCGTTCTGCTCCGCCATGGCACGCAGGCCGCCCAGCTCCCGAATCCATTTGAACACCCGGCCCATCACGTAGATCCCGAACGCCGGCGGGGTGTTGTACAGTGAGTGCTCCGCCGCATGAGTCCGGTACTGCAGCATGGTGGGCAGGTCCTTGGGGCCAACCTCCACCAGATCGTCCCTGATGATGACCAACACCACGCCCGAGGGGCCCAGGTTCTTCTGTGCCCCCGCGTAGATCAGGCCGTACTTGGTGACGTCGATCGGGCGGCTGAACATGTCGCTCGAGGCATCGGCGATGAGAGGCGCGGCAGCCGGCACCGCCGGTTCAGTCTTCCACTGGGTGCCCTCGATGGTGTTGTTGGTGGTGACGTGCACGTACGCCGGGCGTTCCGAGTATCGGATCTGCTGGGCAGACGGGATATAGCTGAAGTTCCGGTCGGCACTCGAGCCGGCTTCATTGGGCTTGCCCACCAGCTTCGCTTCCTTGATCGCCTTTTGAGACCAGGTTCCGGTGTTGATGTAGTCGGCGGTGCCGCCCTTCGGCAGGAGATTCAGCGGCACCATCGCGAACTGAAGCGACGCGCCCCCCTGCAAGAACAGGATCTTGTAGCCATCCGAGATCCCGGCCAGCTCCCGGCAGTCCTGCTCCGCCTCGGCCACGATCTTCTCGAACAGCTTACCGCGGTGGCTGTGCTCCATAATGCCGATCCCGCTGCCGCCGATGTTCCAGAGGTCCTGCTGCGCTTCCTTGAGCACGGGCTCCGGCAGCACCGCCGGTCCGGCGCTGAAATTGTAGATGCGGTCCGACATTACCAGCTTCTCCCGTCGATCGCTGTGAGTTCCACGCTGATGACGTGCTCGTTGCCCTTGCGGATCGCCTCGAGTGCGGCAGCGTCCGGCTTGCCGTCCAGGTGAATGCGGGCGAGCGTCGCGTGCGCGCCGTGATAGATGATATTCTCGACCTCCTCCACGTTGATCGCCCGATCGGCGAGCACGCGGAAGACGTCGGCCAGAACGCCGGGCCGGTTGTGGTGGCGCACAGCCAGGATATGCGTCGCCGAGCTCCGGGCCAGCCGGTTCACACAGTTGGGCACGATACCGGTCTGCTGGTACTCCTGGACGATCCGAATCACTTCGTGGGCGATGGCCACCTGCGCCTGTTCGGTGGACGCCCCCACGTGATGGGTTCCGTACACTCCCGGCTCCTTCGCGAGGGCGCTGTCGAAGGCGCCGGTCGCGCCGGCGGGCTCGTTCTGAAACACATCGAGGCCCACCCTAAGCCCCTTGGTCCGGATAGCCTGTCGCAGCGCGGGCTCGTCGATCACCGTGCCGCGGGACGTGTTGATCAGGTACGCTCCCGGCTTCATCGCAGCGAGGAACTCCTCGCTCACCATGTTCCGGGTGTCCGCATTGGCCGCAACGTTGAGGGACACCACGTCGCTCACCCGGGCCACCTCGAGCGGGGTCTGACAGTAGCGAAGGCCGAGCCGCTCCGCCTCGGCCAGCGTGAGATTGCGGGACCAGGCCGCAACGTGCATCCCGAAGCCGACTGCCCTCGCCGCGATCTCGCGCCCGATCTGCCCCAGGCCGACGATGCCCAGCGTGCGGCCATGAAGCCCGCGGGCTTTGGCATACTCCCCTTTGTTCCACTTACCGGCCCGCAGGTCCGCTACCTGGTCGGGAATCCGGCGGTCGCAGGCGAGCACCAGGCCCATGACCAGCTCCGCCACCGCAATGGAGTTCTTGCCTGGACAGTTGGAGACGAACACCCCGAGATCGGAGGCGGCGTTGACGTCGATGGTGTCGATCCCCGCGCCGGCCCGGATCACGAGGCTCAGGCCGGTGCCGCTCCGCAGCGCGTCCCCCGTCACCTTGGTGCTTCGCACGATGAGCACGTTGGGATCGTGTTCCTTGAGCGCCACGGGCAACGCGTCGGCGGTGAGGTCGGGCAGCGACGCGACCGCGCAGCCGAGCTCCTTGAGCCCGTCTATGCCCACCTTCTCGAATTTGTCGGCGATAAGGATCTTCATAGGCGCTATCCGCTATCCACCTTCCGCTGTCCGCGGCGTCCGCGCGGATAGCAGCGGACAGCGGATAGCGGACAGCAGATAGCGAAATGGGGCTTAATCGAGCTCATGCACGAACAGCCCGCTCCTCAGCTTGGGCTCAACCCAGGTGCTCTTAGGTGGCATGATGGCACCAGCATCGGCCACCGCCAGAAGCTGCTCGACCGTAGTCGGGAACAACGAGATGGCGAGCGCCATTTCGCCCGACCTCACCCGGCTCTCCAGCTCGCCGGTTCCGCGAATGCCGCCCACGAAATCGATTCGCGTGTCGGTCCGCGGATCGGTGATGCCGAGCAGCGGAGCCAGGATCCGCTCCTGCAGCAAGCTCACGTCGAGCGAGCCGACCGGATCCCGCCGATCGATCCCGGCCGGCGCGAGGGTGAGTCGCTCCCAGCGGCCATCGTAAAAGAGGCCGAAGCTGCCGGCCTCCGACGGCACTGGTTCGGCCACCGGCTCCAGCCGCCCAAGCGACGCCAGCCGAGCCCGGAATGCTGCCGGCGTCAGACCGTTCAGGTCCCTCACCAGGCGGTTGTACGGGAGAATCTGCAGCTGGTCGCTGGGGAACAGAACCGCCAGGAACCAGTTGTACTCCTCGGCGCCGGTGTGACGGGGGTTGGCCTCACGCCGCTCCCGCCCTGCGCGCCACGCGCTGGCCGAGCGATGGTGCCCGTCCGCCACATAGGCGAGCGGCACCGCCTCGAACGCAGCCACCCAGGGCGCCCCGTCCGGCACTCGCCAGACCGTATGGCGCACGCCGTCGGGCGCCGTGAAGTCGTAGAGCGGGGGCCCCGCCGTCACTGTGCGCGCAAGCTCATCCAACGCCGCCAGGGGCCGGTAGGCGAGAAACACCGGTTCGGCGTGCGCGTTCAAGCTGAGCACGTGCCGGGTCCGGTCGTCCTCCTTGTCCTTGCGGGTCTTCTCGTGCTTGCGAATGAGGTCCCGCTCGTAGTCGTCCACGTGCACGCACCCGACCACTCCGGTCTGCGGGCGGCCCTCCATCACCTGGCGATACAAGAAAAGCGCCGGCTCCCGGTCGCGGAGCAGCGTGCCTTCCGCAATGAACCGGTCCAGGGCCGCCTTCGCCGCAGCGTAGATCTGCGAGTCGTGCGGATCGGTGTCCGCCGGCAGATCGATATCCGAGCGGCCGACGTGAAGGAAGCTGTAGCGATTGCCCTCCGCCAACCCGACCGCCTCGTCCCGGCTCACAACGTCATACGGCACGCTTGCAACGCAGGCCGCGACCTCCGGACGCGGACGAACGGCACAGAATGGCTTAAGCCGCATGGGTCAACAGTAACAGCGTGAACGGTGAACGGTAAACGGGGCTCCAATGCTCACCGAACCCCCGTTCACCGTTCACCGTTTACGCAGGTATCAGCAACACCTTCCCAGTCGTTTCCCGCCCTTCCAGCGCCTGATGTGCCTTCGCCGCTTCGGCCAGCGGGTATTCGTGACCGATGTGCACCCTGAGTGAGCCATCCGCCACCCAGCTCAGGACCTCACCCGCGCGCGCGAGCAGCTGTTCGCGAGTCGCGATATAGTGGAACAATGTCGGCCGGGTGAGAAAGAGCGAGCCCTTCTGGTTGAGCAGCTGAGGGTCGACCGGCGCGACCGGCCCGCTCGATTGCCCGTAAAGCACCATCATGCCGCGTGGCCTCAGGCAGTTGAGGCTCTTGTCGAAGGTGGTCCTCCCAACCGAGTCGTAAACGACCTGCACCCCGGCGCCGGCGGTGATCCGCTTCACTTCGACCTCAAAATCCTGGCGGCTGTAGAAGATGATCTCATCCGCGCCCGCGCCCCGCGCGAGCTCTGCCTTGGCCTCGGTCGAGACCGTGCCGATCACCCGGGCGCCACGCCGCTTCGCGATCTGGCACAGCAGCAGGCCTACGCCGCCGGCAGCCGCGTGCACCAGACAGGTATCGCCGCGGGCGAGAGGATAGGTGGATGAGGCCAGATAATGGGCAGTCATCCCTTGCAGCATGACGGCGGCCGCCTGGCGAGTGCTCACGGCCTCCGGGAGCGGAACCACCCGGGCGACGGGGACGGCAGCATACTCGGCATCGGCACCGGGAACGTCCGCGTATGCCACCCGGTCACCCACTTTGATGCCGCTGACCTCCGAGTCAAGCGCCGCCACCGTCCCCGCGGCCTCCTGCCCGAGGGTGGAGGGGAGTTCCGCCTTGTAGAGTCCGGTGCGCCGGTACACATCGATGAAATTGAGCCCCGCCGCCTCCACTCGGATCAACACCTGGCCGGTGCCCGGAGTGGGAGCCGGCACGTCCTCATAGCTGAGCACGTCGGTGCCGCCGTGTTCGTGAATCCGGATCGCCTTCATCGGAGCACCGCCCTCCTCCTCCTCGGCCAAAGCAACGTCAGCCCAGCGCGGCTCCAGAAAGCTGCCAGGCATGAATCTCCAACGACCAGAGGACCGGCCATCGGAGCCGTTTCCCTCCGGCGCGGGCTGGGGTCGCCACCCGCCGGCAGGCATACATGACGCCGTCCCATTCCCGGTGCTTGATCACGACAGTGACCGCCCGCGCCCACGGCCCGAACACGTCGGCGGTGTACTCGTGGCGGCGAAGCAATCCAGTGTCCCGGTCGAAGCGAAAGATCTGGTCGGTGCAGTGGGTCGGGAGACCGTTCGGGAAGCTCGCCCGCAGCGTCGTCTCGTCCAGTTCGCTCCATTCGACGTCCGGCCGCAGCAGCAGCTTGGGCAGGGTCAGCTCGTTCCACAGCATGTACCCGAGGAAGTAGGTGGCATCCAGACGGTCCCACCATAAGAACCGGCGAAGCCGCCGGAAAGCGGCTCTGGCATCGCCGCGCGCCCTGAGCGTCTCGCCGCCGGGAGCGACCAGGCGGGCCGAGCCCCCTTCCAGCCAGGCGACCACGTCGCGCCCGGCCAGCCGGTCGATTCGCAGGCGGGGGAAGTCGAGTTCGGCCCCGACCGGCACGTGACGCAGCGGGAGCCGGCCCTTGGACAGGAGGGCCAGGCCGCCGACCGAAAGGGTGGCCCGCACCGACCGCGCCGAGGCCCACCGCTCGGCGCCGCCGTAGGCCGCGAGAACGCGGGCCGCGAGCGGTGGAAGGGTCCGGCCGCTCACCCCTCGGGCCGCTCGGTGGGCGGTCTCGGGCCGGGGCCGGGCAGCGGTGCCTTGCGTCCACCCGCGCTCTCTCCCAGCAGCAACGTCGTCTCATCCGGGTAGGCATAGATGGTCGGCGCGTGGCTCTGGAACAGTCCTCCCGTGTCAGCCGTGGGCCCGTAGGTGCTGTATACGCTGCGACCCAGCATCCGGAGGAGCTCGACCTGCTGACCGCGGTGATGTGCGGTATGGGCAACCCGGCGGACCACGACCCAGGCCCGGCTTCGCACCACGTCGAAGAACTGCACGTCCGCTTCCCACCACGGCTCCGGTGCATTGCGCAGCCGGGCGAGGCGCCCGGTCGAGTCGGTGGCATACCGACGGATGAACTCGAGCCGGGTTTCGGGGCGGGGCAGCGGATCCGCCACCACGTCGATCCCCAGCATGTCGCGGAACCAGAGGTCCTCACTCACGCACTGGTGGACCATGTGCTCGAGCACGCTTCGGCCGCGCTGGTCGGTGGGATGTGGCCGTACGGGGAGATCCTCATCACGGAACGTGGCCCAGGTATTCAACACTTTCAGGCGCTCGGTGGCGTAGGTCTCCACCAGGAAAGCATACCGCACGACGGCTCCGTGGCTGATCGGTCAGTCGGCGCTACTTGCGCTGGAAGGAACCGAGCGCGACGGGCCGTGTCAAACGACCGCTGGTGAACCCCCCAACCCGGGAGTACCCTGAGGGTATGACGTCCAGGGAGAGCATGACGCCCAAGCCTGCGGTCGCCCAGCCGATCCCGGTCGTACGTCGCTTGCCGGTAGGGGCGGAGCCGCAGCCCGGCGGCGGAGCCCACTTCCGGGTCTGGGCACCCGACCGATCCAGGGTCGAGGTCCTGCTGGAAGGAGCGCGCATTGCGACGCCGCTTCGTCCTGAGCCGGCAGGCTACTTTGCCGGCTTCGTCCCGGACGTGACCGCGGGCGCACGGTATCGCTATCAGCTCGACCAGGGCGACGCCTTTCCCGACCCCGCCTCGCGCTTCCAGCCCGAGGGACCCCACGGCCCGTCCGAGGTCATTGATCCGGCCGCGTTTCGCTGGACCGACAGCGGCTGGCGAGGGCTCCGGCTCCGGGGCCAGGTCTTCTATGAGCTGCACGTAGGCGCCTTCACGCCCGCGGGCACCTGGACTGCCACCTCCCGGGAGCTGCCGCGCCTGGCCGATCTCGGCATCACGGCCGTGGAGGTCATGCCCGTCGCGGACTTCCCCGGCCGCTTCGGGTGGGGCTATGACGGCGTGAACTTGTTCGCGCCGACCCGACTCTACGGCCGTCCCGATGACTTCCGCGGGTTCGTGAATCGCGCCCACGAGCTCGGGATCGGCGTCATTCTGGACGTGGTGTACAACCATCTCGGCCCGGACGGGAACTATCTCGGCCAATTTGCTCGCCGCTACGTCACCGAGCGGCACGCTACACCCTGGGGCCCCGCCCCGAACTATGACGGCCCCGATGCCGGGCCGGTGCGCGAGCTGGTGCTGGCGAACGCCGGCTACTGGATCGAGGAGTTTCACCTCGACGGCCTTCGCCTCGACGCCACCCATACGATCTACGACGAGTCGCCCGACCACATCCTTGGCGCGATAGGCCGGACCGTCCGCGAGCGGGCCCGCGGGCGCAGCACTCTGGTGATTGCCGAAGACGACCCGGAGCGGGTCGCCCTCGCCCTGCCGGTGGCCCAAGGTGGCATGGGCCTGGATGGGATCTGGCACGACGACTTCCATCACGCTGCGATCGTCGCCGCCGGGGGCAAGCGGGAGGGCTACTATCGACCGTTCGAGGGCTCGGCCGCGGAGCTGGTCGCGGTCACCCGGGGCACGCTCCAGGCTCCTGAAGTGCTGGAGCCCGCCCGATTGGTAACGTTTCTTCAGAATCACGATCAGATCGCCCATTCGGCCCGCGGGCTCCGGCTTCACGCGCTCACCAGCCCGGGGCGGTGGCGAGCGTTGTCCGCCTTCCTGTTCCTCTCTCCCGGCACGCCACTCCTCTTCATGGGTCAGGAATTCGCGGCGTCGAGCCCCTTTCTCTTCTTTGCCGACCATGGGCCGGGGCTGGCGCCCCTCGTGCGCCGAGGGCGGGCTCAATACCTGGCCCAGTTCGAGAGCGTGGCCGATCCTGCGATGCAGGCGCTGCTCCACGACCCGGGCTCTCCGGACACGTTCGCGCAGTGCCGGCTCGACCCGGGAGAGTCGGGGCGACACCAGGAGGCGGTGGCGCTGCATCGGGACCTGCTCCAGCTCCGGCGCGACGATTCCGCCTTTTCCCGCCAGCAGGCGCCTCGAGGGCAGCCGATCGGCGCCATGGCCCTCGGCCTCAGGTTTGCCCGGGAAGACGGACTGGACCGGCTGTTGCTCGTCAACCTGGGTCACGACCTGGCCCTCGGCGGCGAGCTTGGAGAGTTGCTCACGATTCAAGAAGGCGCGGCCTGGAACCTGATCTGGTCGTCGGAGGATCCGCGCTACGGTGGCGGAGGGACGCCTGCCGCCGCCCGTGAGGGACAGCTCATCCCGGCGGAGTCGGCGCTGGTCCTGGCAGCCGAGCGCCGTTTCTGAGAAGCGGGAGCTCGAGGCTGTCCCAGAGAGCGAGCCAGCTGGCTTCGATGATGTTTTCCGAACAGCCGACCGTGCTCCAACGCTCGGTGCCGCGAGCCGATTCGAGGATGACTCGCGGCCTGGCAGCGGTGCCGAGGTGCTCGTCCACGATGCGCACCTTGTAGTCCACCAGTCGCACCTCGTCCAACTCCGGATAGTGCGGGACGAGTGCCTTCCGGAGTGCCCGGTCCAGGGCGTTCACCGGCCCGTCGCCCTCGGCGGCAGTGTGCATCACCTCATCGCCCACCCGCAGCCTCACCGTCGCCTGCGCGGCCACTTTTTGGCCGCCTCGTTTTTCGCTGATCACGGTGAAGTCGAGCAGCTCGAAAGGCGGCTGGTATCCGGGTGCGGCGCGCCGTAGCAGCATCTCGAACGAGCCGTCCGCGGCCTCGAACTGGAATCCCTGGTGCTCGAGATCCTTGATCCGCTGCAAGACGCCGGCTTCGCCGGAGCCGGCATCGAGGCCCAGGGCCTCGGCCCGGAGCCGGACGTTGCGGCGGCCGGCAACCTCGCTGACCACCACCCGAAGCTCGTTTCCAACCAGCGCCGGATCGACGTGCTGATAGCTCTCCGGCAGCTTCGCGATCGCAGCTACGTGAATGCCGCCCTTGTGGGCGAAGGCGCTCCGGCCAACGTAGGGTGCGTGAGCGTCGGGGTTGAGATTCGCGACCGCCGCCACGAAATGGGACACTTCGGTGAGCCTGCACAGCTGAGATGGCGGCAGGACATTGCGGCCCAGCTTGAGCTGCAGGTTGGCTATCATCGGTACCAGGTCCACGTTGCCGCAACGCTCCCCGTAGCCGTTGATCGTGCCCTGCACCTGGGTGCAGCCCGCCTCTACGGCAGCCAGCGCATTGGCCACCGCTACCCCGGCGTCGTTGTGAGGGTGGATGCCGAGCGGCGTCGCGATCCGCTCGCGGACGCAGCAAATGACGTCGCGAATCGGGTCCGGAAGTGAGCCGCCATTGGTATCGCACAGCACGATCCAGCTCGCGCCGGCCTCCGCCGCGGCCCGCAGCGTCGCCAACGCGTACTCCGGATCGAGGGCCCAGCCGTCGAAGAAGTGCTCGGCGTCGAAGATGACCTCCCGTTCGAGCCGCTGAAAGAACGCCACGCTGTCGCCGATCATGCGTAGATTCTCGTCGCGGCTCGTCTCCAGCACCCGATCCACATGGAGCGGGGAGCTCTTGCCGACCAGGGTCACCACCGGTGTTTCCGCCACCAGCAGCGCCCGCAGGCTGGGGTCGTTCTCGCAGCGGGCTCCGGCCCGGCGAGTGCTGCCGAAAGCAGCTATCCTGGCCTGCCGCAGCGGCGCCCGCCTGATCCGGGTGAAGAGCTCCGCGTCCTTCGGGTTCGACCCGGGCCAGCCCCCCTCGATGTAGTGCACACCCAGCTGATCCAGCTCGAGGGCGATCTTCAGCTTGTCCTCGACGGAGAGCGAAAGGCCTTCCCGCTGGGTCCCATCCCTGAGGGTGGTATCGTAGAGCGTGATCTGCATGTGAGGTCCGGGTGAGAGACTCCCCAAAACAGTGCGGCCTCCCGAATTAGGGAGGCCGCGTGGGTTCGGTTGCGCCGATCGATCCAGTCAGCCGCACGCCCACCCACCGCCTCCCCAGGGGAGTCGAATGGGTCGAATGCTGGTGCGGGCGCGCGGGTTCATGCACATGGTTGGAAGTCTATGCAGCCTCCCGGCCGCGTCAATGGGCCAAGGATTCGGCATCCCGGGCCAGAAAAGGAGGGCGGAACGGGCGCCGAAGCGCCCGTCCCTGGCAGGATATTGAAACGAGAGGATGTATTGTGATGAAGATGGCGGCGTCTTTGTGTGAGGCCTCGGTGCCGGCCGAAACCTCGACAACCACCACTCGCCAACTTACCCGGTCCCAAAACCGTCGCCGTGCGCCACATCACAGGCGCTGCCCGCCAACCCGCCGAGCATCGTTTCCAGGTCTTCCGGGCCGAGATCTCCCATATGCCCGATGCGGATGACCCGTTCGGCGAGATCTCCCAACCCACCTGCCAGTGTAAAGCCGCGGGCCCGCATCGCTCGAAGCAGTTCGGGCGCAGTCGTCCCGGCCGGAGGCACCAGGGCGGCTACCGCCCACGACCGGCGACCCGCCGGCGCAAGTAGCCGGAATCCGGGATGCTGCTCTGCCCAGCGTTCCATGACGTCGAGCATGGCGCGATGCCGGCGCCAGCGGGCTTCGACCCCACCGGACTGGTCGATCCGGGCGAGCTGGCGCTCCAAGGCGTAGATCAGTGATAGAGCCGGCGTCTGGGTGGGTTGAGCGGTACGCGCCGCCCGGTCGTACTTGAGCAGATCGAAGTACCATCCGCGGTCGCGCTGCCGCCGCGACCGCTCCAGCAGCCGTTGGGACGCGACGCCGAGCGCAAGCCCTGGCGGCAGGGCGAGGGCCTTTTGCGAGCCGGTGAACACGAAGTCGAGCCCCCAGGCATCCGTCTCCACCGGCGATGCCCCAACCGACGTGACGGCATCGACCAGAACCAGCGCATCCGAGCGGGAACGCACCACCTGGGCGAGCTCGGCCAGCGGTGCGAGCGCACCGGTCGAGGTATCCGAGTGCACCAGCGCCACCGCGTCTACCGGCGGACCATCCAGCAGGCGTTCCAGCTGCTCCGGCTCGAGCGTGCGGCCCGTCGGCACGGCCAGCCGGACGACGTCCCGGCCGCAGGCCTCCGCGATGCCGGCGAACCAGTCGCCGAAGAAACCTCCGACCACTACCAGCACGCGGTGCGGCACCGCGCACCGGATGGCGGCCTCCGCCAGTCCCGTGGCGGAGCACGCGGCGAGCAGCACCGGTTGGGTGGTACGAAACAGCCGCTGAAGCGGTGGTTGGAGCGATGCAAAGAGGGCGGCGCCCTCATCGCTCCAGGGTGGGAGCATCGGCCGTCCAAGCGCCGCGAGGACTTCGGGGTGAACCTCCGTCGGCCCCGGCAGGAAGACCCGCCCGAAACCGCTCAGAGCCAGGGCTCCAACCCTTGCCCGCTGACTACCTCTCGCGTGGTTATCAGGTGAACCCCCCGGCTGGCCCACTCGCGGATCAACGCGTCACCCCGGACCGGGTCTATCGCGCGAGCTGCGTCGGTGACAAAGAAGAGCCTGGCTTGGCGGCATTCGCGAAGCAACCCGTCGATGGCGATGCGGTCGCAGAAGTCCGTGGCCACGCCATAGACAACCACCGCTCCCGGCGCGAGGGTATCCAGCACGACCGTGGTATTCGGGTTGGAAAAGGCGTCCAGCTCGGTCTTGAGAATCAGGAAGTCGCCCCGATGGTTCCGGATCCGCCGCGCCAGCGCGGGCCGATCCTGCGCCACCGGCTCGAGAACGAGGGGGTCGCGCGGCGTGGTCTCGGCAATCTTACGCTGGCCGGGCGTACCTCGCATGCAATGAGGCGGGAACGTTGTGGTCCAGTCGGGTGCGGCACTGATCTCGGCGTTGGCCAGCTCGTGTTGATCTGCCGTCGCGATGACCGGGATGCTGCGAGCGTGCGCGAAGTCGGTCAGCGCCTGGAGGTTGGGACGCAGGACCTCGGCACCAGGCACGTACAGCTTCCCGTCAGGCGAGATAAAGTCGTGCTGGGTGTCGACGTCCCAAAAGATAACGCGCCGCATGTCCTACATCGTAAACCGAGGCTCCGGCCTCGGTGAACCGGCCGGAGCCCCCGCCTTACCAGTGCCAGCCCCAGCGACGGTAGCCCCAATAGTAGGGCGGTCCGAACCCGAATCCGAATCTGGGCCCGTAGCCCCACCAGAGCGGGTACGGATAGGGGTAAGGACCGCGGGCGTAGCCAGGAGCCCAGGCCACATAGGTGGCGACGTCGAAGTCGAAGTGCTCCCCGCCCGGCTGCATCCGCTGGACGATGCCCACCAGCGTGGCCTCGGCGTCCTTCGCCGCGCGGCCGTCGGCAAGTGCCTGATAATTCCAGCGGCCGTCCTGCTCGAAGTCGTCGAACTTGAAAGGCGTCTTGGCGAGCGCCGCGAGCACGGTGCCGTGTCCGCTGCTGTCGTCCACCATGAACGCTTCGTGCCCCCCACGCCCCTTGAGCTCGTACTTCTTCCGACCTTGGACCCGCTGGTCAGCTTGCGGATCGAGCGGGAACAAAACCCGTACTCTCCCATCTGGTGCCGCGTGCAGTACGACGAGATAGCCGTTCTGGGCGGCGCGGGCATAGACCTTGGCGCGGTCACCCAGCGTATAGTTGCCATCCGAGCTCATCCACACATGAACTGGTGGATCAGGGTCGGCGAGCGGGCTGAAACTTGGGGAGGCAACCGGCTGGGAAGACAACAGCATGAAAAGCGGCAGCAACATAAAATCTTCCTTCGTCTCGTGCTCCGGCTCCATGCCGGAGCGACCTGCGAGCTCCTTTCGATCAGACGTGCTTTAACTGAAGAGTTAACACACCGCGGACCGGCCGGGTTCCCTAGAGCAAGCGATTGCCCCGGCCTTCCTGATCCCCGCTTATTCCACCAGTTCCAGCCGTGGGTTGGGCCGGTACTCCCGGCCGGCCTTGGCGCAGGGCTTTCCCGCGAGTTGCACCACGTCAGCGGTAAAATCGTAGCGACCCTGGAATAGCGAGGACCCGACTCCATAGGCGTCGACCGGCACCCGCCCGCGCTCGAACTCCCGGATCTTCTCGACCGTGAATCCCCCTGATACCACGATCCTGACGTGCCCGAACCCGTGCTGGTCCAGCGCCGTCCGGACGTTGCGCACGAGCTGCGGATTCACCCCAGTGGGCTTGTCGCGGCCCATCTGGTACCAGAGCGATCGATCGACCATCATCTCGCTGGTGTCGAGCCGCACGCCGTACAGCCGCTCGCCCAGAGCCGCCGCCACCTCCAACGAGGTCCGGACGCAGTCGTTCTCGAAGTCGACCAGGGTGACGAGCTTCACCTGCGGCCCGATGTGCTCGGCGAACTTGGTGGTGGCGAGCACCGTGTCGCCGCCGTACGCCGCGATGAGGGCGTGGGGAACCGTCCCGACGCCCTCGCTTCCCCACCACGACGCCTGCGCGTCAGTCGAAACGCCGATCGCGCCGGCCACATGCGCGGCATAGCCATCGCCGGTCTGGACCAGCCAATGATCGTGGCGAGCCGGGAAGAACATGATCTCCTTGGGGGCGGCGGCCTCGACGACCCGGCGGGTGTTGGTGCCTACCCGGGTTCTCCGGGCCAGAACCCCCAGGTACAGCGTCTCGAGGTGGGCAAAGGCATCGTACGGGCCCTCGATGAGCATCACCGTCTCCCAGGGCTCGATCTCGTCCCCTTCCCGGAGCGCATGCACCACAAGCTCCGGCCACTCGATGGCGCAGAGCTTGAGAATCGCGATGGCCTCGTCGACACCGCCCAGAAACGCGTGGGCCTTGCCGAAGACCTGCATTGTTACCCGGGGACGATGCCCCTCGGCGAGCAGTATCTCTCGCGCCCGCACGAAATACTTGTCCGAGTAGTAACCTGCCCGCATCTTGTCGACGGGCAGGTGGAACACGGCGGGATCCAGTCTAGGCCGTGGGAGCATCGCGGAACCGCTGCTGCTTGAGCTCCAGCAGCTCGGCCCGCAGGCGCCGCAGATGCCGGCTGCTCGGGTAGCGGTCGATCAGCCGCCGCAACTCCGCCATCGCGCGGCCGGCATCGCCGAGCCGTTCCTCGTAAAGTTCCACCAGGGCCAGGCCGACGCGCATGTCGTCGTCGGAGCTCAGGCGGCGACCGGCCGCGCGGAGATTCTCCAGCTCGGCAACGGCGGTCTCGGGCTGCTTGAGCGCGCCGGCGAGCAGCGCCGCCCGCCGCAGGGTGGCATCGGTCCGATCGGCCGGCGTTTGCGCACGCTCGCGGTAGGCCTCGGCAGCAGCCTCATAGTGCCCCCGGACGACCAGCGTCTCGATGGCGGAATAGCCTCCGCCAGCGCGGCGGAGACCGAGATCCATGAGCACGCGGCTGAACCCCTCCACCAGCGGCTCGAGCACGCCGCCCAGCAGGCCCATCACGAAGCCGTACAGTCCCCAGAAAATGCCGACCAGCTGGAGTGCGCGAGGCACCATTCCCGTCGCCCAGAGCACGACGGCCACCACGGTCGCGAACAGCAGGACGCTCGCGACGAACACCCGGGCGAGCGACAGCGGGTTCTCGACCGACAACAGGTCTCGGCCACCGAAGCGGCGCTGGAAGCGAGGAGTGGTCAACCGCCCAAACGTAGGAGCCGCGAAAACCGAGGGCAAGTTGACTTCTCCCGCTGGGAGACCTAAATCCTGCTCGGTCATCGGCTCACGAGGATCGTTCATGGTTGCACCCGTATCCCGCCGCGGGTTTCTCGGCGTCGCCGGCGCGGCGGCCGCTTCGATCAGTCTGCCCACCCTGACCGCCTTGCCCATGCCCGCCGTGTTCCGCCGACGGGCAGCCCGCCCCGCCGCCGTGAGCTCGGCCAATGGACTCCGGGCGGTGACCCGCGCCATGGAGCGTCTGCTTCAGGGCCGCGACACGCTGGACGCGGCAGTCGAAGGGGTCAAAATCCAGGAGCTCGATCCAGCGGACAACTCGGTCGGGTACGGTGGACTCCCGAACGAGGACGGGGTGGTCCAGCTCGATGCCTCTTGCATGCACGGCCCCACTAAGCGGGCCGGCGCCGTTGCCGCGCTCGAGGGCATCAAGACGCCCAGCGAGGTAGCAAGGCTGGTGCTGCTGTACACCAATCACATTCTGTTGACCGGCGAGGGAGCCAAGCGATTCGCGCTGTCCTACGGCTTCAAGGAAGAAGATCTGCTTACGCCCGAGTCCCGGCAGCTCTGGCTCGAGTGGCGCGCCAACCGGGCGCCCGAGGACGACTGGCTGGACGTGCCCGCCAAGACGCCGATGGTAGCGCGTCCGACCGGAACCATCAACCTCGACGTCGTGAACGCGGCCGGCGACGTCTCGTCGGTGACCACTACCAGCGGTCTCGCCTGGAAGCTTCCCGGACGGGTGGGCGACAGCCCGATCGTCGGGGCGGGCCAGTACACCGACAATGACGTTGGGGCCGCCGGCTCGACCGGCCGGGGCGAATCGAACATCATGGTATGCGGCGGATTCCTGACCGTGGAGCAGATGCGGCGAGGCATGAAGCCAACCGATGCATGCCTTGCCACGCTCAAGCGAGTCCTCGCGCAGTCCCCCGCGCGCCTGCTGCTGGCCGACGGCCGGCCGAAGTTCGATCTCAAGTTTTACGCGGTCAACAAACGGGGAGAGTTCGGAGCGGCCTCGATGTATCCTGGCCAGTACGCTGCCCACGACGGTCGCGAGGCTGCGCTCCGCGACGCGGCCTTTTTGTTCCAGAGACCGGGCTGATGGCGCGCCGTCCCGGCCTGCCGGCGGCGTGCGCCGCTGTTCTCTGGCTGTCGGCCGCCGCCTCGGGGCACGCTCAGGTGGCTGAGCCCGCACTCACCAACACCGACGTACCCTGGCGAACGAGCTACTTCCCGTACCTCTCGGGGCTCTCCAACGACGGCCCGCTCATCTCGGCCCGGATCCGCCGCTCACAGGCCGCCCCGTTCGAGGAGCGGGTGACCGCGCGTGCCTTCATCCAGCTGGACGCCGGGATCGGGTTTCGGGGCACCCGATTCGCCGTGGCGCAGTTCGGTGCGCCCCTGTTGGTCGAAGGCTGGAGATTCGCGGCCTTCAGCATCGCGTCCCGGGAGTCCCGCTACGGCTTTTTTGGAATCGGCAATGGAACGATCTACGACAAGGCCAACGTCACCGACGCAAACCCGTTCTTCTACCGGGTCCAGCGGACCAACTACTACGGGTCGGTCGAGGCCACGCGGCACATCGTCGGCCCGCTGCACATTGCGCTTCAGCTTTCGGCCCAGTCAACCAAGTTTGTGGCCCACGATGAGGGCACATCGGTTTTTCTCGATAGCGTGGGCCCGTCCCTGAAACAAGGCGACGCCGGAGTTCGCGCCGCGCTCGTCTTCGACAGCCGCGACAACGAGTACGATCCCCATCATGGACTCCTGTTCGAAACCGGCTACCAGGTGGCCACCGGAGGGGGAGACTACGAGCGGTTGTATGGCGTGTTCAGGGGGTGGGTGCAGCTCCGCGAAGGCACGGTGTTCGCCGCGCGCCTGGCGGGGTCACAGCTATACGGTGAGCCGACCCTGGATGCTCGCTACGTCATCCCCGCCTGGGAGCGGCCGGTTCCCGTACTGGGCGGATCTTTCTCGTTTCGAGCGCTCGAGACCGGCCGACTCGCCGGGAAGGGCGTTCTCCTCGGCAACTTCGAAGTCCGCCAGAATCTGAAGACCTTTGCCAACGTCATCGGCATCGTGCTGGTGGGCTTCGTGGATGCGGGACGGGTGTTCGAGGAGACCAAGTTTCGGCTCACTACGGAGGACGTGGAGGTCGGCGGCGGAGCCGGAATCGCGTTGCGATTCCTGCGGACCACCGCCTTCAGCCTGAGCGTCGCGCAGGGACCCGACAAAACCCGGCTTACCTTCGGATTTGGATGGATGTTCTGAAGTGAGAAGGACCTGCCGTCAGGCTACGCAACTCTGAGGGTGGGCAATCCCGCCGCCGCGAGAACTTCCCGCAGCGTGGTCTGTCCGGCATCGCGGGCATACCACCGCCGGACCTCCGGATAGAGCCGGTCCTTCGGGGTCCCCTTCCTCCGCTCCTCCAGCACCCACTCCTGCAGCATACGCGGCCGCGGACCCCAGTGGCCAAGCTCCTGGAAGTCCCCGTCCAGGACGATCACCACCGGAATCGAGCGGCTTCCGTTGGTCAGATAGCGGTCCATGACCTCGGGATGCTCATCGCGCCTGAGAACGCGGAGCTCGAGCCCCGGCGTCAGGTCGGTCAGCTTGGCCAGCACGGGCACCGTGTTCGACGCATCGCCGCACCAGTCTTCCGCCAGCACCAGCAGCTTGAGCGCGGCGTCCGGCGGCACTGCCGCCAGAGCCCATCCGGGAATTCGCGCCAGCCGATGCAGGCCGTGCCACAGTCCGCGATGCTTGAGATCGCTGGCCGCGACGAAATCGTCGTACGAGAGCGCCTGGTTCCACAGCTGCTGAAAGTCGAGCATAGTCAGTGAACCATAAACCGTGAGCTGGAACCGTGGGTTCCCGGGCGCGCCGGGCCAGCGACGGATAAGTTTCCGGCTATGCCCGCTCCATCCGCGCGCCGCGACGGCAGGGCCACCCGCCAGAAGCTGCTCCGCGCAGCGCTCGAGCTCTACACGACGACCGGGTTCCTCGGCACCACGACGCCGGACATCGCGCTCCGGGCCGGCGTCGCCGAGGGCACGATCTACCGCCACTTCTCCGGCAAGGAGGATCTGCTCAACGAGGTGTATCGCGCCGCGCACCGCTGGGCTCTGGACGTCATCACCGAGTCAGACGCCGATCGAGTGGCGCCGGCCCCGGACCGGCTGCAGCAAATCGCGCGGCGGCTGCTCGAAGCAGCCGAGCGGGATCAGGCCGCCAGCCGCATGGTCCTCCATTTCAGCGAGGAGCGCCACCTCGACGAGAAGAGCCGCGGGATCGCGCGCGAGGTCCAGGAGGCGCTGCAACAGGTGATTGCAGCTGGCAAGTCGGACGGCCTGGTGCGGGCCGGTCCGGCCGATCTATGGGCCAGGGTCTGGCTTGCCGTAGTGGCCGTTGCCGCGGAGCGGGTCGGGACGAACCGGTGGGCTCCAGACCACCCGCAGGCGGCGCAAGCCGTGCAGGCGGCGTGGGACGCTATAAAAGCGTGAATGGTGACCAGTGAACAGTGAACGGGAGTTCCGATTGGAGCGCCCCCTGTTCACCGTTCACCCTTCACGCTGTCTCCCGGAAAGAACGATAGCTGCCGCGGCGTCGCCGGCGGCTCGCTCCACTCGACCCGCCGGGGCCGGCCGGGTCCAAGCGGCCGCACGATCAGGTCCGCCCCAGTGAGAAACCCGACCGAATCGGGCCCCCAGCGTACCGCGTCATGTGCGTTCGCTGCGAATGGCGCCGGGGAACCGCTGTCGGTCTGGCTGCACAGGCTCCGAGCGCATGCCACCACTCTCCCAAAGGGTGGCTGGCCGAGGAACACGGCGAGACTCGACTCGGCGACCGCACGATCGGCCCCGCCGACGAGCGCCGGGTCTGCCGGGGCGGGGGGCGGGTTGACCCGATAGATCGCCAGACCGGCCTGCACATACAGCGAGCGCCCGTCGCCCGACCAGCCGAGGCGCTCGGGTCGAGCGGAGCCCCGGGGGAGCGGAAGCTCACGCTCTGCTCCGCTGAGCAGGTTGAGCACCCACACCCGCCCGGGCAGCCGGTCATCTCTACTGGTACCCCGGAGGAACGCAACCACCCCACCATCCGGCGAGAGCACCGGCTGAGCTTCAGGTACACTGCTGTACGTGATCTGAAAAACCGGCCCGCCGTCGGCCCGGACCCCGAAGAGATCCGACTGCCCCCCGGGCCCATCGCCGATGAAAACGAGGTAGGCATCCCGCCCGACCACCGCGTGGCCCCGGAGGGGAGAAAGCCCGCCGCAGCCGATTAACAGCAACAGCGTGAACGGTGAACGGTAAACGGTGAACGGGAAGTGGTTACTAGGGCTCGCTCCCGCCACCGGAGCCGCCCTTCGACACGCCCGTTCACTGTTCACTGTTTACGGTTCACGCTTTTTACTGTTCACGCTTTTCAATAGCCAATGTCCTCTCGGGTCGACTTCCACCTTCGAGGGAACACCGGAGGAGCCATCCACCACCTTACGCACTCTCCGGCCCTCGACGTCGACCCGGACCAGCCTGCCGTCGACCGCGAGTTCGAGCCCCGGAAGGCGGTATGTGCCCCACTCCGCCTTTTGCGTCTGCCGTATCTCGATCACGAGCTTGCCGCCCTCGCGCGCCGTACGGACGTCGAGAACCGGATAGCCGGGTTGGGTGAGGGCCTGCCGGAAATACCAATCCAGGTCGCGCCCCGAGACCTCGGACATGACTTTGGCGAAGTCCTCGGAGAGTGCCGTGCCGTCCCGGTAGCGCTGGTAGTACGAGCGCAGGCCCGCGACAAAGGACGAGTCGCCGATCATGCCCCGGAGCTGGTGCAGGACCCAGGCTCCCTTCTGGTAGTTGTTCTCGTTGAGGAGGGAATCCAGGTTCCGCACGCCGGCGTCGAGAATGGGCCGGTCGACTTCGGGCGATGCGAAATAGCTCTGCGCCTGGCTCCGCATGGCTTTCGCCAGGGCGGTCGCTCCACCGGCCTGCTCGGCCCACATCGCCGCGAGATAGGTGGCGAAACCTTCGGACAGCCAGAGGTGATGCCAATCGTCTTCGGTGACCGCGTCCCCGAACCATTGGTGCGCGATCTCGTGAGCAACCGTCTCCTCGGGCAGCTTCCGCGCGCGGTACAGACTGTCGTTGTAGAAGATGGCGGTCGCGTTCTCCATTCCTCCGTACGGCGTGACCGCCTCCACGTGGGCAAGGCCCGAATAGGGAAACGGGCCGACCAGCCGGGAATAGAACTCCACGATGGCTCCTGCCCGGCGGAACGGGCCGGTAACCGCGAACGCCGAATCCTCGGGAGAGGTCCACACGGTCTGCGGCACGCACTGGACCGAGCACGCCGCGTCGGGAAGCCGGGTCACCGCAAACTTCCCCACCGCGATGACCATGGTGTACGGCGGGATGGGGCGATCCATCCGGTAATTCCAGACCAGATGACCATACGGGAGCGTGTCAATCCCTTGCAGCGTCCCGTTGGCCAATACTTGATACCCGGCCGGCACCTGGACATGAAACGCCACCGACGCCTTGTCGCTCGGGTAATCCTGTAGGGCGAGCCACCCGTGCGCGCGGTCGGGCCAATTGTCGGCAAAAATGGCGAGACCCCTGACCTTGTCGGCACGAAAGGCGAGCCCGCGTGCCACCTCGCCGTGATAGCGAATGCGGGTGGCCAGGGAGTCGCCCGGTTTGCCATCGTGAGGGATGACGACGTCGTTGCGACCCCGGCCGTACATGGTGCGGGAGAGCCGGGTGTTCTCGCGGCCGTTCACCAGGACTCGAATCACCCGGAGCGCCGAGTCGAGCTCGACCTGAATCGGCTCGGACGAGCGGAGCCGCCAGCTGGTCTCGACTTGACCGAGCACGTGGCGCCCGCTGTCCCCCAGCAGCAGAGTGACATCGTAGTGCTGCGCGTCATGCAGCGGCCGCGCAGTATCGGGCCGGATGGCCAGAGGTGAGGTAGCCGCGGTTTGGAGCAGCAGGAAGGGGAGAATCATGGTTGGGAAGTGCGTGAACGGTGAACGGTGAACGGGCCCACGCACCCCCGTTCACCGTTTACCGTTTACGTGATTTGCCTCCAATTCCCGCTTGAAGAAATCCAGGATGTCGCCCCACGCCTTCTCGACCTGTGGCCCGTCGGAACCCTGCCGCCCGGGCTTGAGGAAGCCGTGGCCGGTGCCTGGATAGACCCGGTAGGTGAACGATTTGCCGGCACCTTTGAGCCGGGCAGCCACCTCGGGCAGGCTGGCATCGATCCTCGCGTCGTTTTCGCCATACACGCCGAGGAGCGGCGTCTGAATCCGTGCCAGCGCATCATTCTCGGGAGGGGGGCCGTAACAGACGACGGCCGCGCGAAGCTTGGGGTTGTTGGTGGCGTAGCGGAAGCTCTGGCCGCCCCCCCAGCAGAAGCCGATCACGCCGATATCGCCACCCCGGACGGCGGACAGCTGGTTGAGATAAGCAACCACGGCGTCGAGATCGGCGGTGATCCGCGAGGGCTCGAGCTGCCCCACCAGCTTCCGGCCGGAGTCAGCATCGGCCGGGGACCGGCCGTACTTGGTCGACAGCAGGTCAGGCACGATGGCGACGTAACCGCTCTTCGCCAGCCGGTCTGCCACCGTCGGCTCCCAGTCCGTCAAGCCGTAGATCTCGTGAATCACTACGACAGCGCCGGCGCGGTCCTTTCGCTCGGGATACGCGATGTAGGCGCGCACGGAGTCGGCCTGTCCCCGCTTCTTCACATAGACCCATTCGCCGTGGGTCGTCACCGCATTGCGGAGCGGCTGGCGCCCGATGCCCCACGCCATCCCGACGCCCGCGGCCAGCCCGATGGCGGCGACCGCGACGTGCGAGGCTGCCCCGCGGCGGCCGAGGTGGGAGCGGGCCCTCATGGCAGCTCCCAGATCTCAACCCGATCCTGCAGCAGCAGGGGAACGGCGACTCGACGCCGCCCGGGGTCCCACCCGATGTCAGCCGGGGAGGGCAACGATCCCGCGACCCGCGTTGCCCGTCCCTGATCCAGCGTGAACAGGCTCGAGTCGGCCCAGGACGTGATGAGCAGCCGGCCCGGCCCGATCGCCTCGACCCCGTCCTCCTGGCCAGGGCCCGACCCGACGACCCGGGGTGCGGCCTCGCCGGGCGCCCACGCCCGAGCGGTCGAGCCGAAGAAGGGAACGATCACGAAGCGGCGGCCGGCCGAGTCCCAGGTGATTCCGTTGGGCCCCTGCAGGCTGTCGCTCTCGAGCGCTATCGTCACCTTGTGGGAGGCGTCGATGCGGAAGATGCGGTCGGGACCAGTGTGTTTCCCGTCCGGGCCGAGGCCGGTATCCGTGACGTAAATACCATCCGGGCCCGCCGCGATGTCATTGAGGAACTTTGCCTGGCCGGCGAGACTCACGGTCGCGAGCTGGGCACCGGTGCGCCGGTTGAATCCACGTACGGCGTCTATGTCGGCGACCCACAGAGTGTCGCCCACGATGGCCATCCCCTTCGGAGCATTGAGCCGGACGCCGTTGCGCCCGCCTTCCACCAACTTGAGCACGCCGATGGAGCCGTCGCTCTTGAGCCGGGTGATGAAGCCGTTGTTGTCCTTGGCGGCCGGATCGCCATTGATGTTCGCCACGAACCACAAGTCGAGCTCGGGATCGTAGCGAGCGGCTTCGGGATGGGAGAGCCCGGTAACCTCGCGAACCCGGCGTGGCGCCTGAGGCCGCGACGTGTCGGCGGTCACTGCACCGGTCGTCATCGCGCCCGCTGCGGCAGGGCGTTCCGACCGGCAGCCTGCCACGGCAAGGCCGGCCAGTGCCAGAGCCCGGGGGATCGACGCCCTCTGACTTCTCACGTCTCGGCCCTCACTTTCTGAGATAGATCTCGCTGCCCCGCGACCGGAACTCCGCCGCCTTCTGGGCCATTCCGACCTCGGCCTGGCGGCGGGCCTCCTGGCGGAGGTCCTGGGTCAGTTTCATCGAGCAAAACTTGGGACCACACATGGAGCAGAAGTGGGCCAGCTTCGCGCCCTCGGCCGGCAGCGTCTCGTCGTGGAAGGCCCGAGCCGTGACCGGGTCGAGCGCCAGATTGAACTGGTCTTCCCAGCGGAAGTCGAACCGCGCTTTGGAGAGCGCGTCGTCCCAGGCGCGAGCCCGGGGATGGCCTTTCGCAAGGTCCGCGGCGTGCGCCGCGATCTTGTACGCGATCACGCCGGCCTTTACATCGTCGCGATCGGGCAGTCCCAGATGCTCCTTGGGAGTCACATAGCAGAGCATCGCGGTGCCGTACCAGCCGATCATCGCAGCCCCGATGGCGCTGGTGATGTGATCATAGCCCGGGGCGATGTCGGTGGTGAGCGGGCCGAGCGTGTAGAATGGCGCCTCGTCGCACCAGGCCAACTGCTTGTCCATGTTGTCCTGGATCAGATGCATCGGGATATGGCCAGGGCCCTCGTTCATCACCTGGACCTCGTGCTCCCAGGCGATGCGGGTGAGCTCGCCCTGAGTCTGCAACTCGGCGAACTGCGCCTCATCGTTGGCGTCGGCGATGCTGCCCGGCCGAAGGCCGTCGCCGAGCGAGAAGGAGACGTCGTAGTGCGCGAGGATCTCACAGATTTCAGGGAACCGGGTATAGAGGAAATTCTGCCGATGGTGCGCGAGGCACCATTTGGCGAGGATCGAGCCGCCCCGCGACACGATGCCGGTGACCCGGTCCGCAGTGAGTGGGATGTACTCCAGCAGCACGCCCGCGTGCACCGTGAAATAGTCAACGCCCTGCTCGCATTGCTCGATCAGCGTGTCGCGGTAGATCTCCCAGGTCAGGTCCTCTGCCACCCCGCCCACTTTCTCCAGCGCTTGATAGATGGGCACCGTCCCGATCGGAACCGCCGCGTTCCGAAGGATCCACTCGCGGGTTTCATGGATGTGTTTGCCGGTCGAGAGGTCCATGACGGTATCGGCGCCCCAGAGCGTGGCCCACCGGAGCTTCTCCACCTCTTCGTCGATCGACGAAGTGACGATCGAGTTCCCGATGTTCGCGTTGATCTTGACCAGAAACCTGCGGCCGATGATCATCGGC
>JBIOTT010000227.1:0-6789 GCA_044866195.1 Gemmatimonadales bacterium | reverse complement strand
GGCTCCGCGCTCGGGTACCGGGACCCGACGGCCCCGAGCCCAACCGGCTATCGCTGCTCTCCCGCTGGAAGATCCTGGACAACCTGCGCCGGAGCACGGTAGAGCTGGCGCAGCTCGCGTTCTTCATCGTCGGCTGGACCATCCTGCCAGGCCCGCCGCTCCAGTGGACGTTGCTGGGGTTGGGCGCAATGGCGGCCCCGCATCTCGTCTCACTGCTCCTCGCAGTGGTCCGGCCACCTCGTGACAAGTCCTGGCGGGCCTACTACGCCGCGGTGGGCCAGGACGCGGCCACCAGCATGCAGCAGATCGCCCTGGCTGTCACTTTCCTGCCGCACCAGGCCTGGGTCTCGGCCGACGCGATCCTGCGCACGTTATGGCGTCTGGGGATCAGCCGGCGCCACATGCTGGAGTGGCAGACCGCGTCGCAGACCGAGCGGCTCGTCAGCGGCGGCGCGGGCGCCACCTGGCGGACCATCTGGCCTGCGGTGGCGCTTCCGCTGCTGCTGCTCGCCTTGGGGGCAACTCTAGCGCCGCGAGTCGGCGGCTGGGAGCACAACCTGTGGAGCCCGGTCAGCGCGGCCTTGCCGCTGCTGCTCCTCTGGTCAGCCTCACCCTGGATCGCCTACGCCATCAGCGCTCCGGCGGTACGGCGAGAGCGGCGGCTGCCGCCGGCGCACCGGGTTGCCGCAATGCGATATGCCCTGCTGCACTGGCGCTTCTTTGAACGGTTCGTCGGCGAGGAGACCCACTGGCTGGCGCCGGACAACTTCCAGGAAGATCCCAAACCGGTGGTGGCGATGCGCACGTCGCCCACCAATATCGGCCTCCAGCTGCTCGCCACGGTGAGCGCCTATGACCTGGGCTTCATCACCGTGGAGGAGATGGTCAACCGGCTGGAGCGGGCGTTCCGTTCGCTCGAGACCATGCGCCGCTTACATGGCCACTTCTACAACTGGTACGACTTGCACGATCTCAAGGTACTGGAGCCGGCCTATGTCTCGACCGTGGACAGCGGGAATCTCGCCGGGCACCTGATCGCGCTGCGCTACGCCTGCATGGGGATTATCGACGAGCCGATGTTCGACGCGCGGGTCTGGCGCGGGCTCGCCGCGGCGATCCAGCTCGCCCAGGAACGACTCCGCGACTTGGTCGGCTCCCGGGTCGCGGTGAGCCTGGACGGCGTGGGCGCGATCGCGGCAGCGGAGGAACAGCTCCGGACGGCCACCACCGCGCTGGCCCGAGCCGATGCGGTCGCGCCTCAGGCCGCGCTGGAGCTGGTTACCCATGCGCTGGAGCGTGCCCGAGACGCACTGGGAAGCTTCCCCATCATCGGCGTCGAGGATTCGGCCAGCACCTGGATAGCATGGACGCTGGGGCTCATCGCCCAACACAAGGAGCGTCTGGCCGGCCTGGAGCTGCGGCCGGCGCTCGGCCGCGAATCCCGGCCGGTGTCCCGCTCGGAGAGCTGGCGAAGTGCGGCCGAGCGCTCACCCGCCGCGAAGGAGCTGATCTCCCGGCTCACCACCCTGGCCTCCCGGGCCTACGACTATGCCTGGGAGATGGACTTCCGTTTCCTCTATGATCGGAGCCGAAGCCTCTTCTCCATCGGCTACCAGGCGGGGTCGCCGTCGCTTGATACTTCGTACTACGACCTGCTCGCGTCCGAGGCACGCCTGGCCAGCTTCCTCGCAGTGGCGAAGAACCAGGTCCCGGTGGAGCACTGGTTCCGCCTGGGACGCACCCTGACTCGCGCGGCTGGAGAGACCGCCCTGGTGTCGTGGAGCGGGAGCATGTTCGAGTACCTGATGCCCGGACTCGTCATGCGCTCGTTTCCGTATACCGTCCTTGACCAGACCTACCGGGGCGCGGTGCAGCGGCATATCGCCTACGCTCACGAGCGGGGCGTGCCGTGGGGGCTGAGCGAGAGCGCGTTCAACCTGCGGGATCGCTATCACACTTACCAGTACCGCGCCTTCGGGGTGCCGGACCTCGCCCTGAAGCGAGGACTCGGCCGGGACCTGGTGATTGCTCCGTACGCTTCGGCACTGGCCGCGATGGTAGAGCCCCAGCGGGCGATAACCAATCTCGGCGCCATCGAGAAGATCGGCGCGCTCGGTCCTTACGGCTTCCGCGAGGCGCTGGACTACACCCGCCCCGAACCGGGGCAGGATTTCGGGATGGTGCAGACCTACATGGCGCACCACATCGGCATGAGCCTGGTCGCCCTGACCAACGCGCTCACCGCCGACATTTGGCCCCGGCGCTTTCATGCCGATCCGATGGTCCGTTCCGCCGAGCTGCTGTTGCACGAGCAGGCGCCTCGGCGGCTCGAACTGCAGGCGCCTCAGGTCAGCCGGGCCGACGAGGCGCTCCCCGACCCCGAGCTGGAGCGGCCGGTCGTCCGGGAGCTCGATACCCCCGACACCGCGACGCCCCACGTTGCCGTGCTGGGCAACCTGCCGTACACGATCATGGTGAGCCACTGCGGGGCGGGATACAGCCGCTACGAGGAGCTGGCGGTCACTCGCTGGCGAGCCGACGCTACGAGAGACAACACCGGACAGTTCTGTTACCTCCGAGACGTCGCGGAGGGACGGGTCTGGTCCGCGGGACACCAACCGGTCTGCGCGCCGGCGGACTGGTACCAGGCGTTTCTGGCTACCGATCGGGTCACCCTGCATCGCTCCGATGGCTACATCGAGACCCGCACCGAGATCGTCGCCGTGCCCGCCGACGCGGCCGAGGTGCGGCGGGTCACGGTCACCAACAACGGAGTGCTGACTCGCGACGTGGAGCTGACCAGCTACGGCGAGATCGTGCTGGCCCCTCCGGATGCCGAGCGGGCTCACCCCGCCTTCGGCAACCTTTTCGTCGAGACCGAGTACCACGAGTGGTGCACGGCGATCACCGCGACCAGGCGTCCCCGGTCGGCCCAGGAGCGGCCGCTCTGGTGCGTGCACGTGGTCGATACCGGCAAGGTGCGGGTCGGCCCGGTCAGCTGCGAGACCGACCGGGCCCGCTTCATCGGCCGGGGAAGGAGCACCCGGAATCCCGTCGCCCTGGAACGCGACGGCGATCTCTCGGGCACTACCGGGGCGGTGCTCGATCCCGTTTTCGCGCTGCGCACCCGGGTGCGTCTGGGACCCCGAGAATCGGCCTCGGTCGCATTCACTACCTTGGTTGCAACCACCCCGGAGCGCGCCTTCGAGCTGGCCGGCCGCTACCACGACCCGCATGCCGCGCAGCGCGCGCTCGACCTCGCCTGGACCAGCGCCCAGGTCGACCTCCGGGAGCTCAACATCTCGCCCACCGATGCCGGCGTATTCCAGGAACTGGCCGGGCATCTGTTCTATGCCAACCGCACGCTCCAGGCCCCGCCCGACGAGTTGGCCCGCAACCGGGGCTCGCAGCCGCTGCTCTGGTCCGCGGGGATCTCGGGCGACTGGCCCATCCTGCTCGCGACCATCGACTCTTCCGATGGGCTGCCTACCTTGCGCCAGCTGCTGACCGCGCACCACTACTGGCGTCGCCGGGGCATGATGGTGGACCTCGTGGTGCTTAACCTGCGGCCGCCGAGCTACCTGCAGGAGCTGGAAGAGAAGATCACGGCGACGATCTACGCCTCGCCCGATGCCGGCGTGGTGGACCGTCCTGGTGGTGTATTCTCCCGCCGGCGGGATCTCTTGCCCGCTGACGTGGTGAAGATGCTCCGGGCCACCGCGCGGGTTCATGTCCCCTGTGATGGCCGCTCGCTCTCACGGGTGGTCGAGGCGGCGGCCGCGAAGGTGGAGCCGGTAACCGAACACCTCGATTCGCTGCCGCCGCCGGTTCGCTCGTCGGGCCGCTATACCGCCCCCAGCCTGCTGACCGTGCTCCGGATCCGCGCGGTGGAGTCGGCCAAGAGCCTGATCAACACGGCGAGCCACGCCCTCCTGCCCGGAACCACGGCAGAGACTACCAGCCCAGAGCCGCCGGTAATGCAGGACGTGGTCGGCGATGGCTTCGCCAACGGCTTCGGCCGCCTCACTCCCGAGGGCGAGTACGAGATCCGGATCGAAGGCGATCACCTGCCGCCGGCTCCCTGGGCCAACGTGGTCGCCAACCCCCACGGCGGGTTCCTCGTCACCGAAAGGGGGGCGGGCTTCACCTGGGCAGAGAGCAGCTACTTCTACCGACTCACTCCCTGGCACAACGATCCGGTGAGCGATCCGGCGAGCGAGGTGCTGTATCTCCGGGACGAGGACAGTGGTGAGTTCTGGAGCGCGACGCCGGCGCCGGTTCCGACGCACGGCGCCTACACCGTGCGCTACGGGGCGGGAACTTCGACGTTCGAGCACCGGCACGGCGGCATATCCAGCACTCTGGTATTAGGGATCGCGCCGGAGAGCGCAGTGAAGCTTTCGGTCCTTACGCTGACGAACTCGGGCCCGGAGCCACGCCGCCTCGCCGTGACGGCGTTCGTGGAGTGGACTCTCGGCTCCCTGCGGGAGCATACCCAGCACCAGGTGCAGACCACGTTCGAGCGGGCCCACGAGGCAATCCTCGCCCGGAACTTCTTCGATTCCGATTTCGCCGATCGAGTTGCCTTCTGCGCCCTGAGCGAGCCGCTCACCGATCACACTGCCGATCGCCGGGAGTTTCTGGGGCGCAACGGGAGCGGTTCGGCGCCGGCCGGGCTGCATGCTCCGCTGTCGGGCGCCACCGGTGCCGGCCGAGATCCCTGCGCCGCGCTCCGGACGGTGCTGGAGCTGGAGCCGGGAGAGAGCCGCGAAATCGTCTTAGTGCTCGGCGCTGCGTCGAGCGAGGAGGCTGCCCGGCAGGCGCTCGGTGAGTACCGGGACGTCACCAGGGCCCGAGCCGCGGTGGACCGCACCAGAGCCCAGTGGCGGGACCTGTTGTCGGTGATCACGGTGCACACTCCCGAGCCGCTGTTCGACGCCATGCTCAACCGCTGGACGCTCTATCAGGCGCTGGCCTGCCGGGTCTGGGCCCGCTCCGGGCTCTACCAGAGCAGCGGCGCATACGGATTCCGGGACCAGCTGCAGGATGTCATGGCGCTGGTGTACGCGGCGCCCATGGTGGCGCGGGAACACATCCTCCGCGCCGCCGGGCGTCAGTTCGTCGATGGCGACGTGCAGCACTGGTGGCACCCCCACAGCGGCCGGGGGGTGCGCACCCGGTTCTCCGACGATCTGGTCTGGCTGCCGTACGTGGTCGATCACTACGTCCGAGTCAGCGGCGACGAAACGGTGCTCGATGAGACCGCGGCATTTCTTTCCATGCGCCCGCTCGAGCCCCAGGAGCACGAGGTATACGATCGGCCGGACACCTCCGATCAGCTCGGCTCGGTGTACGAGCACTGCGTTCGCGCGCTGCGGCGCGCCTCGACCACCGGGGCGCACGGTCTCCCGCTTATCGGCGGCGGCGACTGGAACGATGGGATGAACCGGGTGGGGATCGAGGGTAAGGGAGAGAGCGTCTGGCTGGGTTGGTTCCTGGTGGCGACGCTGCGGAGTTTTGCCAGGCATGCGGAGAAGCGGCGCGACCGCTCGGTCGCCGCCGAGCTCCGCTCGATCGCGAACGGCTATGCTGAAGCGATCGAGGCCCACGGCTGGGACGGCGAGTGGTACCGGCGGGCCTATTACGATGACGGTACTCCGCTCGGCTCCGCCGCGAGCGACGAGTGCCGGATCGATTCGATCGCCCAGAGCTGGAGTGTCATCTCCGGGGCGGGAGAGCCGAACCGGCGGGCCCGCGCGCTGGAGTCGCTGGAAGAGCAACTGGTCTGGGACGAGCCCCGGGTGCTCCCGCTGCTCTTTCCGCCGTTCGACAAGACCTCGCACGACCCCGGGTATATCAAGGGCTACCTGCCGGGAGTGCGGGAGAACGGTGCCCAGTACACTCACGCGGCGCTCTGGGCCGTGCTCGCCGTCGCGATGGAGGGGAACGGCGATCGCGCCTTCGAGCTGTTCCAGATGATCAACCCGCTGACCCGCAGCTGCACCGCCGAGGACGTCGCCACCTATCAGGTCGAGCCGTACGTCGTTGCTGCCGACGTGTACACCGCGGAAAACCATCTCGGCCGAGGCGGCTGGACCTGGTACACCGGCTCGGCGAGCTGGATGTACCGGATCGGACTGGAGAGCCTCCTCGGCTTCACCAAGCGGGGCGACCGGCTCTCCTTCGACCCCCGGGTGCCGGCCGCCTGGCCCCGATTCACGCTGGAGTACCGTTACGGCACCAGCACGTACGCGATAACCATCGAGCGCCCCAGCGACGCGAAGAAGGGAAAACAGCAGGTGTCTTTAGACGGACAGGTGCTGGATACTGAGGAGATCCAGTTAATAGACGACGGTACCCACCACGAGGTCCTGATTCGAGTCAAGGAATAGCATTTCAGCGTTGGGTTGATCCACCGCCGTGCTGTCGGACCCTCGATGCGCCGGGGACGAATTGTTATTGGACCACGACCCTGCCGGTCATGAACGGGTGGGGATCGCAGTGGTAAGGGAACTCGCCCGGCGAGGCGAAGGTCTGAGTAAACGCATCGCCGCTAGAAAGGAGCGGCGAGGTCCACTGGCCGCCATCGGCGGTGCTGGTGTGCTGATCCTGGTCGCAGTTCACCCAGGTCACCCGCTCCCCCGGTCGGACCCGCACCTCGGTCGGGCCAAAAGCGAAGCCGCGGATCACTACCAGGGTCGAGCCGGGGATCCCTTCTCCCAGCGGTAACCCGCAGGAACCCTCCAGCGGAGCCGTGGCTTCGTGCTCGGAGAAGCACCCGGCCAATAG
>JBIOTT010000226.1:0-4158 GCA_044866195.1 Gemmatimonadales bacterium | reverse complement strand
GCCTCTGCGCTCTCTGCGTCTCTGCGGTGAAAAAACAACTACCCGTCGACCAGAGCGAGAATCGACTCGCCGAGATCGGCGATCCCGAGGCCGGTGTGGGCGCTGGTGAGCTGCACCTGATCCTCCGGGAGCTCGAGCGTGCGGCCGATGGCGCGCGCCTGCTCCCGCTGGGCAGCCCGGCCCAGCTTGTCCGCCTTGGTCAGCACGGCGAGCACGGGACGCTCGCTCTCCACCAGCAGCCGCTGGATCTCCCGATCGTCCTTGGAAGGCTCGTGCCGGGCATCCAGCAGCCAAGCGACGCCCGTGAGGGTGGGGCGGGCCTGCAGAAACCGGGTGATCAGCTGCCGGTAGCGGGCGCGTTCGGGCTTGCTCGCGCGCGCGAACCCGTAGCCTGGCAGGTCGATCAGATAGAATGCTGGAAGGCGGTACGCGTTGAGCAGGGTCGTCTTGCCTGGGCTGGCGCTGACCCGGGCGAGCCGCCGGCGCCCGACCAGTGCGTTCAGGAGGCTCGATTTGCCGACGTTGGATCTGCCGATGAAGGCGATTTCGGGGAGAACCGGCTCGAGCCGGACCAGCGGATCGGGAAAGCTGCCGACGAACTCGATCTCGACGCCGGCGAGCCCGGCGCCGGCCGTCACGCTTCGCGCTTGGTCCGCGGGCGCTCCGTCACCACCAGCGGGGTGACGCCTTCGACGATCGACTCCTTGGTGATGACGACCTCGCGGACGTCGTCGCGGGTGGGCAGGTCGAACATGATGTCGGTCATCATGGTCTCGAGAATCGAGCGCAGCCCGCGGGCGCCGGTTCCCCGCTTGAGGGCCCGCTGGGCCACGGCGCGCAGCGCCTCGTTGTCGAACGTGAGACCGACGTTCTCAAGCTCGAACAGCTTCTTGTATTGCTTGGTGAGCGCGTTCTTGGGCTCGACCAAAATCCGCATCAACGCATCTTCGTCCAGCGCCTCGAGCGAGACCACAACGGGAAGCCGCCCCACCAGCTCGGGGATGAGTCCAAACCGGAGCAGGTCGTCGGGCTCCACCTCGGCATAGGGGTTCTTCTGGTCGAGCTCGGGGTTGCGCCCGTTGGCTTCGCTGCTGAACCCGATCTGCTGCCGGCCAGTCCGGGCCTGAATGATCTTTTCCAGCCCGTCGAACGCCCCGCCGCAGATGAACAGGATGTCCTTGGTGTTGATCTGGATGTATTCCTGCTGCGGGTGCTTGCGCCCGCCCTGCGGGGGCACCGACGCGACCGTGCCCTCGAGGATCTTGAGCAGCGCCTGCTGCACCCCTTCGCCCGAGACGTCGCGGGTGATGCTCGGGTTTTCCGACTTCCGCGCGATCTTGTCGATCTCGTCGATATAGACGATGCCGCGCTCGCATTCGGCGACGTTGAAGTCGCCCGCCTGGAGCAGCCGCACCAGAATGTTCTCGACGTCCTCGCCTACGTAGCCCGCTTCGGTCAAGGTGGTCGCGTCGGCGATAGTGAAGGGGACGTCGAGGATCCGGGCGAGGGTCTGGGCGAGCAGCGTCTTGCCGACGCCGGTGGGGCCGAGCAGGAGGATGTTCGACTTGTCGAGCTCGACGTCCGCCTCCCGGCCGTTCGACGCGTTGATCCGCTTGTAGTGATTGTAGACCGCGACCGCCAGGGTCCGCTTGGCCCGCTCCTGCCCGATCACATACTGGTCGAGCACGTCCTTGATCTCGGTGGGCGTGGGGACCTGGGTGATGCTGTCGGCGACTTCCCGCTCTTCGTCCTCGGCGAGGATCTCGTTGCAGAGCGTGATGCACTCGTTGCAGATGTAGACCGACGGCCCGGAGATGAATTTCCGGACCGAGTCCTTGGACTTACCACAAAAGGAGCAACGAAGGTGCTTGTCGTTGGACATTGGCGGTGGCTGTGAGCGGTTCCGGAAAGCTGCCCCCCGCTCAGGAGGGCGTCAAGGTCTCTTTTGCGCCGTTCTTACTCGCGACCACGAACTCCTTGCGGGGCGTAAAGACGGCGTCGATGATCCCGTAGGCTTTGGCCTCGTCCGCGCTCATGAAGCGGTCCCGGTCCATGTCGCGCTCGATGGTTTCCAGCGGCTGGCCGGTGTGCTTGGCGTAGAGCGTGTTCATCTTCGACCGCAGATACAGAATCTCGCGGGCCTGGATCTCGATATCCGCCGCGGTGCCCTGGGCGCCGCCCGAGGGCTGGTGGATCATGATCCTGGAGTGGGGCAGCGCGCTCCGCTTGCCGGCCACGCCGGCGCAGAGGAGAAACGAGCCCATCGAGGCCGCCATCCCCATGCAGATCGTGTTCACCGGAGCCCGGAGGTGCTGCATGGTGTCATAGATCGCCATGCCGGCCGAGACGACCCCACCCGGTGAGTTGATGTAGAGGTAGATGTCTTTCTCCGGATTGTCCGCTTCGAGAAAGAGCAGCTGGGCAATGATGATGTTCGCGACGTCGTCGTTGATCGGCGCGCCGAGAAACACGATCCGGTCCATGAGCAGCCGGGAGAAGATGTCGTAGGTCCGCTCCCCGCGGCTGGAACGCTCGATGATATACGGCGGATATAAAGTGGCCATCGTCAGGTGCTCGTCTCTTCAACCGTGGACTGCGAGAGGAGAAAGGTAAAGACCTTCTCCTCGGTGAGGGCCCGCTCCAGTTCCGCGAGCCGGTTCGACTTTTGTAACGAGGCGTATAGCTCCCCGGTGGGCAGGTTCCGTGCCGCCGCCATGGCCGTGATTCGCTCGTCCAGATCGGCCTCGGTAGCCCGGAGGCCGTGCGCCTCCGCTGCAGCCTCCAGCACCAGGTCCCGCTGCACCTGCTGCACTGCCAGGGGGCGGAACTGTGCCTCGAACGCCCCCAGCTGGTCTTCGGGCACCTTGTACATGTGCGCGAAGCCGTGAAGGACACGGTGCACCAGCGAGTCCGGCGCCGGGATCCGGTTCGCCTCGATGATCTGGCCCACCAGCGCCTGTCGCACTCCGGCATCAGCCTCCCGGCCGGCTTCCCGCTCGAGATCCTGGCGGACCGCGGCCCGCAGGCCTGCCAGGCCATCGAACTCTCCCACCTCGCGGGCGAACCCGTCGTCCAGGGGCGGGAGCTCCTGGCGCTTCACCTCGAACAGCGTGACCCGCACCCGCCGGGTCTGCCCCCGCCGCGACACATCGGGATGGTCGTCCGGGAAGCGGACCTCGGCGTCCACCGTCTGGCCCGGGACCAGCGTCATGATCCGCTCTTCCAGCTCCGGAATCGCCTGCCGCTCGCCGATCACGAGCGTGTAGGGCTGGGCCGGGCCAGGCTGGGACCCGTCCAGCGGCGCCACCTCGACCCGCACCATCTGGCCCGGCCCCGGGTGCTCCCCCTCGACCGGGAGCCAGGCCGCACGATCCTCTCGCAGCCGCTGGAGCTGCTCGTCCACCATCGCATCGGTCACCGGGGCGACGGTTCGGCTGAGGCGGAAGCCGCCCTCGCGCTCGAGCTTGAGCTCGGGCCGTACTTCGACCAGGAGCTCGAACTCGATCGGACTGTCGGCTTCGAACTTGAGATTGCGAATGGACGGATCGGCGATCGGCTTGAGCGACTCCGCCTGGCGCGCGGTCTCCCAGCTCTCGCGGATGACCTCTTCCAGCACGGTCTGGCGGATCGCGTCGCCGAACCTTTTGCGCACAACTCCCACGGGCGCCTTGCCCGGGCGGAAGCCCGGCAGGCGAGCCCGCGTAGTGTAGTACTTGACCGCCCGATCCTCGGCCTCGCGGACGCGATCCAGCGGGACAGTGACCCGCAGCGACTTCGAGGCCGCGTCTTCGGCGGTTTTCTCCACTACGATGCTCATATGGACCAGAATCTACCCCTGTGCCCTGCTGTTGGGCAGATGGGACGAAGAGGTGGTGCGTCGCTCCGTGCGGCGCGAGCTGGAGCGTGGCGGGATGACGGTGACTATCTCGTCGCGCGGATCCGGGCGCTCACGCGACTCGTGGTCTTGCTGGCCCACCGTGCTCTTGGGCCAGCCCGTGGGCGTGCTGAGCGGCGCCACGCGGGCCCTCGGGTGCATCTGCCGATTGAGGTCGGGGACCGCCGCTTCTGAACATGCTGGACCGGCTGGCCCTGGGTTGTAGACGCCGTCCACTGGTGCTGCGCCGGGCCCCGTAGAGCGCAACGGGCCCTGCAAGCCGC
>JBIOTT010000225.1:0-8009 GCA_044866195.1 Gemmatimonadales bacterium | reverse complement strand
AGCTCCCATATCGAGTGTGCGCCGGGTATCGAATGCGCCGCGGCCACCGATGCGGTGATGCCCTCGAGCCCCTCCCGCACCGAGGGGCCGTGCCAGGCACCACGCTCGTGCCCCCGGCGCACACTCGATATGGGAGCTGGTTTTACACCTGACTGCGTGGCACGGCGAAGTGGTGCGCCGGCTCGATGGAGGTCAACCCGGCCTGCCGCCGGAAGGCGACTGGCCGCCGGTAGGCGAGACCAGCGAAGCCGCCTGGGCCGGGGCCCGGCGACGACTCGATGAGTCACACCGCCAGTTGGTGGCGGCGGTGGCCCGGTTTGCAGAGAACAACCTGGACGAATCGGTGGGGCGCACCCCGCCCGATCCTGCTCTCGGAACCGTGGGCTCCTACTACGTGATGTTGCACGGCATCGCCCAGCACGACGCCTACCACATGGGCCAGGTCGCGATCCTGCGCAAGGTGACATAGCATGAGCCAACGGCGGTCGAGTGTCCATCGCGTCGCCCAAACGCTGCTTGCCTGCAGCCTGGCCGCGTTGCTCGTGAGCGGCTGCGGTGACGAGCCGACGCCGCCCCCCGAGAACACCGGCCGGCTCACGGTCGTCATCTCCGGGCTGCCGGACGGAGTGATGCCGGCGGTGCAGGTCATGGGGCCGGGTAACTACGTCGAGCCGGTGCACCAAACCACCACTTTCGCTCAACTCGCAGCGGGGGTCTACACGATCACCGCCTCCATGGTCACCTCGGCGGGCACCACGTACGACCCGGTGCCGCGGTCCCAGACCGCAAACGTTGCGACCGGGGCGACGGCCACCGCGTCTGTCGCCTATGGAGCGTCGCCGCCCTGAAGACCGAGGAGGGGCGTCGCCGGAGACAGGCAGTAAACGCGAACGGCCCGCCAAACCCGGCGGACCGTTCGCATCAGAGAGGTGGCAGATCGCCCCCTGAGTTTTCGGAGACGGACCTAAGTGCCCGCTCCACCCTTCTTCGACCTGCCACTTTTCCAGTGGAGCACCCACGCTCCTCTGGCTTTCACGTAAGGCAAGCCAGGTGCCAGTCGGGCCCCAGTCGCGAACTGCCTGCGCCTCAAGGGCTTAACGATCGGAGCCGGCCTTCCGCGAGGACCGTGGGTCCGTCCGATTTGTTGACACCGATCGGGCCCAACCACCAAACTCCCGCTGGGCCAGCAGGTTAGGCGGGCGCAAAAGTCTTTGGCGATGGCGCCCGTTTGTCGGCCTGGAGATAGGGGCCGGGGGGCACCTCGGGACCTTCGCGCCACCGCGCGAGCAGCGCCGCGCCGACGATCACCAGCAGCACGCTGGTGAGCTGTGCCAGCGACAGGCCCCAGAACAGCCGGTCGTCCTTGGCACGCACGATCTCGACGAAGAATCGCTCGACGCCGGCCAGTACGAGATAGACGCCGAACAACCAGCCGGTGGGCCGGTCCTTAGTGCGCAGCCGCCAGAGGATGGCGAAGGCGACCAGCATGATGGCCACTTCGTACAGCTGGGTCGGGTGCACCGCGAGCACCGCGTTGGGATCGGTGCCGGCCGGCACCGGGATCCCGAATTGTTGCTGGAGATTCGCCGCTGTGGACGGTGGAAGGCCGCGCGGAAAGCGCACGCCCCAGGGCAACGAACTCGGCCGGCCGTAGTCATCGTTGACCAGGAAGCACCCGACCCGGCCCAGCGCGTATGCCGCCGCAAGCGCCGGCGCGCCGATCTGCATGGTCCAGCGGGTCGGCACCTTGAGCCGCCAGCCGTTGGCCAGCACGGCCAGCACGCCGCCGATAAAACCGCCGTACCAGACCAGACCACCCCGGGAGAAGAGCGCGCCGGGGTCACGAAACAGCGCGACATACCACAGCTTCGCCCCGATGATCCCGCCGACCACCGCGGCGGCGACGATGTCGCCCGCGTAGTCCTCCCGCAAGGCCCGGCGGCGCAGCTCCAGCGAGATCAGCCAGCCGCCGGCGAGGAAGGCGATCATCATCATGATCCCGTAGCCGGTGATCTCGAACCCACCGATGCGGAACGTGAGCGGGTAGATCGTCATGCGAGCGTCCTGTAAGGCTCCGGGGTTTTGAGCCCCGGGATCGGGAGATCATCTTTGGGCTCGAGGTCCCACCCGCTCCGGTCGCCCTGTTCCAGTCGCCAGGCTCCGGCCGCTGCAATCATAGCCGCGTTGTCGGTGTTGAGCCGGGGGGAAGCTACGCTCAGGCGCGCCGTCCCCGCCAGGCGGTTGCGCAGCCGTTCGACCAATGTCCGGTTGCAGGCCACGCCGCCCCCGACCACCGCCTGAGGATAGCCCAGTCCCTCTACTGCGTGGGCGGTCTTGGCGACCAGCACCTCGATGACGGCGTCCTGGAAGCCGCGCGCGAGATCGGCCCGGTCGCGCGCGAGATCGTCGCTTGCCCGGACCGCGCGAAGCACCGCGGTCTTGAGCCCGCTGAAGGAAAACTGGTAGGGCTCGTCTCCCCGTGCGAGCTCTGCGAGCAGGGGGCGCGGAAATCGAAAACGATCCGGGCGTCCCTCACGCGCGAGCCGCTCGAGCGGGGCGCCGCCCGGGTATCCCAGACCGAGCAGGCTCGCGACCTTGTCGAACGCCTCGCCGGCGGCATCGTCCAGGGTCTGGCCGAGCAGACGGTAGTCGCCCCACGCGGCCACGTCGAGCAGCATCGTGTGGCCGCCGCTCACCAGCAGCGCGACGAACGGCGGAGCGAGCTCGGGGTCTTCGAGGGTCGAGGCGAACAGGTGCCCTTCCAGGTGGTTCACGCCGAGGAACGGCCGCGCAAGGGCGTAGGCGAGCCCCTTCCCGTACATGACGCCCACCAGCAGCGCGCCCACCAGGCCGGGGCCCGCCGTGACGGCGATCCCGTCCACCTGCGGCAACCCGATCCCCGCGTCGGCCAGGGCGCGATCCACCACCGACCCGATGGTCCGCACGTGCGCCCGGCTTGCGAGCTCCGGGACCACGCCCCCGAAGATCCGATGCACGTCCTGGGAGAGGATGACCAGGCTCTCCAGCCTGCGCGCTCCGCCGTCCACTGCAAGCAGGGCGGCAGAGGTCTCGTCGCAGGACGTCTCGATGCCGAGGATTCGCTCAGCCACGCTCTACCCGCCGAAACGAGACGCTGTCCGGGGTGGCCTTCCCGGTGAGGCCGGCCGGGAGCAGCACCCTGAGCGGGGCCCGGGGAGGAGGCGCCCCGGCCCTGCCTGCGGGGTCGACAGTCACGGCGACGCTATCGGGTGTGAGGGCGCTGAGGCGGCTGCGCGGGCCTCGCACCCGGACCGTGACGGTGTCCCGGTCCAGCTTGAGCGAAGCGGCCAGGGCGGATGGCAGCTGGACCGGCACCGGCCACAGAGTGCGCTCGGAGATGGCTTGCACGTTGAGATTCAGTGTGACCCGGGAGGGGAAGACGCGGACCGGCCCGAACCCGCTGGTATCGACCATGACCCGCTCCTCGGTGGGACCGTCGGCGCTGGCGATCTCGAGCGCCACGGTTCGCACCGAGTCGAGTGCAGCCACCCGGTCGCGGGGGCCGGCCAGTCGCACCTCCCCTGGTACGACCGCAATGCCGCCCACCAGCTCGAATCCCGAATCGGGCTGGACGCGGACCACCGGACGGACCGAGACAGTGCGTTGGGTGATCGGGTTCAGCTCCACTGTTACCTGGCGCGGTTCGAGATCCTGGATCCGGACGTTCGCGTTGCCCGGCAGAACGATATCCGACGGATCGATGTCGAGCTTGACGCTGTCGGCGGTGAGCGTATCGGGAAGGATGCGGGTGAAGAACAGATTGTCGCGCGACAGTCGGAGCAACTCACGGCGGGAGCCGACCGCGGTCGCGTGCAGCGGCTCCAGCGGCCGAACCACCGCGCGGCCTGGCGGCGGTTGCACCCGAAGCTCGACCTGAAGCAGGCCGCTCGCCGGCTCCTCGCTCGAGGCGAACAGCCACAGCAGCACCGACAAGGCCACGGAGGTGAGCTTGAGCGGCCAGTCGGCGATCAGCGCCGCGCGCAGGCTCACCTCACGACCCGGCTTTTCCTTCGTCGAGCAGCCGCTCGACCAGGGCCCGGTTGACCGGCGAGCTCCAGTCGTGGGCGCCGATCACCCGCTTTACGATGGTGCCCTCCCGATCGAGCAGAAAGCTCTCGGGCACCCCGGTCGTCTGGTAGGCCTGCTGGATGGCGGTGGAGCGATCCTGCAGGAGGTCGAATGTGAGGTGAAGCGCCTGCCCGAAGTTGCGCACGTCGGTCGGGTCGCCTTCGTCGATGCTCACGGCCGCGATCTTGAACCCGCGCGGGCCGAGCGAGTCGTACAGCCGCTGCATCGAGGGCATCTCGACCTTGCAGGGCTCGCACCAGGTGGCCCAGATGTTTACCAGGGTAACCGTCCCCTTGTAGTGCTGCCGCAGGGACACGGTATCGCCGGTGGCGAGCTCGAGCACCTGGAAGTCCGGGGCCCGGGCGCCCACCGCGACCGGCTCGGAGCCGGGCCCGTACTTGACCAATGCGGTTGCCCCGAGGCCCAACCCGGCGATAATCGCTATCACTGCCAACCACTGCTTCGACATGAGCTCCTAGACCCGCACGGCACAGCAGCGCCGCAGCGCACGGGTGGCTTCGGCGGGATCGGCTGAGCCGAAGATGGCGGTTCCAGCGACGAACGCGTCGGCGCCGGCCTCCCACGCTGCTCCGATCGTTTCGAGGGTGATCCCGCCGTCTACTTCGAGCGTCGCTCGGCTCCCGCGGGCGTCCAGCATTGCCCGGCACCGACGGATCTTGTCCGTCGATCCCGGAATATAGGCCTGGCCTCCGTAGCCCGGATTCACGCTCATGATCAGCACCAGGTCGACGTCGTCGACGACTTCCTCCAGCAGCACCAGCGGGCTCCCGGGGTTGAGCGCCAGGCCGGCCAGCATGCCGTGCTCCCGCACGGCCGCGAGCTGGCGCTGCACGTGCACCGTCGCCTCGGGGTGGAAGGTAAAGACCCCCGCGCCGGCCTCGGCGAAATCCCGGATGTAGTGTTCGGGCCGCTCTACCATGAGGTGGACGTCGAGCGGTAGATCGGTCAGCCGCTCCAGGGCGTCGATGATGGGTGCGCCAAAGGTGAGATTGGGGACGAAGTGCCCGTCCATCACATCCACGTGGATCCAGTCGGCGCCGCCGGCCTCGACCGCCCGGACCTGGTTCTCCAGCCGATCGAGCTCTGCGCTGAGAATGCTGGGCGCGATGCGCACGCTCATCGGCGGGCTCCGGTAACGAGGGGCTGGACGATCCGGGCGGTCTGCGACGATCTCGCGCGCGGCTGGCCGCTGACCACGATGTCTACCCGGCCACCGGGGTCGCGCCCGCCGCCCGCGGGGGGCCGGGTCGCAACCACCACGTTGGGCTCGGGATCGGACCTCACCGTGTCCACGTCGCCGACCTTGAGGCCTGCCGCTGCGAGCACCTTGCCGGCGTAGGGAAGCGGGAGCCCGACGACGTCGGGCACCGGAACCTGCTGCGGCCCCGCGCTGGTCACCAGCGTTACGACGCTGTTCTGGGGCAGGACCGTGCCGGGGGCCGGGTCCTGCCAGAGGATCGTGCCACGGGGCACCTTCGGATGGGGACGCTGGTCCTCGAACTTCACCCGAAACTCGAGCGCGGTCAGCTTATGCTGCGCTTCGGCTGCCGGCAGCTCGAGCACCCGCGGCACTGCGTGGTCGCTGGTGAACAGCGGCACCGGCGAAAGCCAGGCCGACGCGATCAGATACCCCACGCCGAAGGTGGCGCCGACGATGAGGGTGTCGCGCAGAAGGCGGCGTGCCGACACCGTCCGAAGAAAAGGTCCCCTAGGCTCGCTGTCCGGATGTTCGACAGGCGGCTCGACCGGCGGCGCCGGTCGAGGCGTCCGCGAAGCCCAAGGAACCTGGCGGCGGAATCTCACGCAACCCGCCTCAGCCGGGCGGCGTAGGCGCCGTCCATGCGGTCGCGGTGGGGCAGCGTCATCAGGTCTCCCTTCGAGCTCAGCAGCGTCGGCAAGGCGTCATCCGGGGGCTCGCGCCCAAACTCCGGGTGCGCCGACAGGAAGCGGTCCACCTGGGTTTCGTTCTCTTCCGGCTCGAGCGAACAGGTGGCATACACCAGGAGCCCACCCGGTCGCACCGCCTCGCCCGCGGCGGTGAGCAGCTCGGCCTGCCGCTGCACCAGCGCCGCGAGGGCGTCGGGCGTGACCCGCCAGCGTGCATCGGGGTGCCGGGCAAAGGTGCCGGTCCCGAGACAGGGAGCATCGAGCAGCACCGCGTCAACGCTGCATACCGGAGGGTGCCGCGCGTCGGCTAGCACCACGTGCTCCCGTCCGCCGGCGCGCCTGAGGTTCTGGCGGAGCCGCTCGACCCGCGGGCGGCTGACGTCGGCCGCCAGCACCCGCACTCCCATCCGCGCGAGCCCGATCGTCTTGCCGCCAGGGGCAGCGCAGGCGTCGTAGGTCAGGCACCCTGCCGGCAGGGCGGCGAACCAGGCCACCAGCGCCTGGGCCGGGTCCTGGACCAGGAAGTCACCCTCGGCGAACCCTGGCAGCTGCTCCGGCCGCGAGGCGGAGACAGCCAGGCCGCCCCCCCAGGGCGCAGGAACCGTCCGGATTCCCGCGGCCGCCAAGCGGCGAATGATCGCGTCGCCCGACGCGCGGGCAGGCTGAACCACGAGCGGGGGGCGCGAGTTGTTCCAGCGTAGCAGCCGGTCGGTATCTTCGGCTCCAAACCGCTCCAGCCAGCGGCGGACCAGCCACTCGGGGTGAGAGTGCCGGGCTGCGAGATCCAGCGGCCCGACCCCGTGGGAGGCAGCTCGCGGGGTTTCCCGAGTCATGCGCCGGAGCAGCGCGTTCACGAACCCACCTGCGCGGGCCCCGCCCGCTTCGCGGGCGAGCGCGACACTCGTGCTCACGGCCGCATGCGGGGGCACCCGATCCAGCGCGGTGAGCTGGTAGGCGCCGAGCCGCAGAATGTTCTGCAGGGTGGGCGGGACGCTGGTCCACCCTCGGGCGGCCAGCGGCTCGAGCCGCTCGTCGAGCCCGGTCCGGCGCCGGAGCACGCCCGCGGCCAGCTCGTGGGCCAGGCGCCGATCCGGCTCCGGCAACGGGCGCAGTGATTGTTCCAGCGCGGCGTCGAACGGACGACCTGCGCGCACTTGCTCGAGAATCGCCAGCGCCGCGCGGCGGGGGGCAAGCCCATCGTCAGCCGGCATTTCAACGATACTTCTTCACCGCAGAGGCACAGAGGACGCAGAGGAAACAACCGAAACATTGTTCTCTGCGCCCTCTGCGTCTCTGCGGTTCAACATCATTCGAGCATCCCGCGGGTCGGGCTGGAGGGAACAGCGACCTCCCGGCGCGGCATGCGGCCGGCCAGGAACGCGGCCCGGCCCGCCTCCACCGCCCATCGCATCGCCCACGCCATTGTGGCCGGATCCTGTGCCTCGGCCAGGGCCGTGTTCATGAGGATGCCGTCCACGCCCTGCTCCATGGTCACACAAGCATCCGAAGCCGTGCCGACTCCCGCGTCCACCACGACCGGCACCGAGAGCCTTCGCTTGATGGTACGGATGGAATAGGGATTGAGCAGGCCGAGCCCGCTGCCGATCGGCGAGGCCAGGGGCATGACTGCGGCACAGCCGGCGTCTTCCAGCCGAAGGGCGCTCACGACATCGTCGTTGGTGTAGGCCAGCACCTTGAAGCCGTCTCGAACCAGCTCGCGTGCCGCCGCCAGCAGGCCCTCGGTGTCAGGCAGCAAGGTCTCCCGATCACCGATTACCTCGAGCTTCACGAAGTCGTTGAACCCGGCCTCCCGCGCGAGCCGGGCATACCGGATGGCTTCGTCGGCGTTATAGCAACCGGCCGTGTTCGGGAGCAGGAAATACTGCTCGGGATTCAGGTGATGGAGAATGCTCTCGTTCTTGCTGCGGTCGAGATCGACCCGGCGCACCGCAACGGTGACGATCTCCGCGCCTGAGGCCTCGATTGCTCGCACC